>JBKDRW010000244.1:0-16404 GCA_046341255.1 Planctomycetota bacterium | reverse complement strand
ATCTACATATTCTTACCGAATGATGTTCGTGGCATCGGTCGAGCCGTAATCAATCACCACATGTTATCAATCAGAAAACGTCTGCGAAAACACTGACTCCAGCGCCTCGAGCAGATACTGCTCTCCGTTGTAGACAGGCATAATGACAGTCACCAGCGGTTGCCGCTCATGTTGACTGACAGCCCGCTGTTCGCTGGTCCGGCGTGATTCAAGAGTTGATTCCGTCAACATGGCGATTACTCGATTGGTCAGATCCATCAGGATTGTGAATATCTGAAACTGTCGCCGTCTCTCAGCAGGAAGATTTCCTGAGTGCATTTTCCAGATGCAGCATCACCAGCAACCGGGAAAACAGCACAGGAACTTCTGTACCGAATTCTGAATTCAGCATGGCTTTCGCAAGCCGCGGCAGCAGAAAGCTCCGCCGAACCCACGGTGACCGCCCCTCACTCTGCAGGCTGTAGGTTGCCATCCGTCCGGCGAATCTCCAGATCCGTGATCGTCGCTCGGGCACCGAACCTGTCGGCGACGAGACGTAGTCGAACTTCGGAAGCTCCGGATAAAACTGATCGATTGCCTCGCTGTGAAACTGCCGTCCTTTGAAGTATTCGAACGGAAGATCAATGAGCAGATCAAACAGGTCGTGATCCAGATAAGGAGCGAGAATCTGGGTTCTCTGATTCAACATGCCGAAGGGGCACAATGCCAATTCTCTTCGAACACGATTGAAGAAAAAAAACGGTGCCACGGGGTTCGGCAGATCCGCGTAAAGTGCCAACTCCTGCGACAGTCGATCAATGGCGAGTCCGCGATTCCATCGACGATATGCCGCATCGCTGAGAGCACCGTTCAGATAACCCTCGTCCGCAAGCAGAAATGATGATAATGCGTCGAAACGACGATGCCGAAACTGCTCCAGCAGGCCGGAATCGTTGTAGACGCCGCAGGAGACGATATCACCCGCGATACCATCCCACGACACATCAATCGCATTCTCGTTCAGCCAGCGGGCCACAGGCACCATCTGGGCATGCTCATCCGCACAGAATCCCGTCAGCAGATCTTTTTCGATTTCGTCAGCGAAGCGATCATCTGACTGCTCGATGATCGTATGGGGCAACTGGAGCGATGCTGTGATCCTCGCAGCCATTTCCGCATCGGTACTGGGACGCGGCGGAGCAGAACGCGCCGTAATCACCTGTTCCGGATTCCGACCGGCTCGAACCAGAGCGTAAAGAATATGGCGTGAATCACGCCCCGCCGATAATGGAACACACATTTTCGATTCACGCTGCGGCAGCATTGCTTCAACGGCGTGCTGAAACCGCTCGCCGTACAGACGCACAGCATCTGCTCTTGAAAGCGTTGATTGCTGTCCCGGAATCGCGGGGGCCGACTGAGTCAGGTGACAGCCAGCTCCGTTCCAGGTCAGCCGACTGCACGGCGGCAGAAGACGAATACTGGCGAATGGGGTATCGTTGCCAACGTAGTAACCAAGACGCAGAAAGACAGCAATTGCCGCATCGTTCAGTGTTGCGCTGACCCCGGCTCCGAGTATTTCAGGAATCGAAGTACTGACAACAAATCCATCCGGCAACTCGGCAAAATAGATCGGAAGAAAGCCAAAACGATCATTCGTGACCGTCAGAGTGCTTCCGTTCCACGCCCATCGAGCCCAGACACCACCTTTTCGATGCTGATCTGCCTCTGAGTCTCCGACATGCGGATCGGCCGCTGAAGAGACAGAATACCCCAAAGCCATATTTTCCGGACCATAGGCCATCAGATGACCAGATCGGTCGCGTCGAAGGATCAGGGTTCCATGAGTCTGGGGATGCTGGACGAGCACGTGGCGCCTCGCTTTGATTTTTTCGATGATACCTTCCCTAAAAGTAAGCTCTGACCGGAACGGTGACAGAGTTCACCACTCCGCCACCGGCAGATTGATGATGCCATTTGCCAACACGCCCGATCATCACGAACTCGACAGGTGACAATCCACTCGGCAATGCCAACCCGAAGACTCGAAGCTGCACGCCGACATTGTCTTCCACCAATCCTGCATGATTGCTGGAAAATCTCCGCAGCACCTCTCCTGCTTCGGGACGGCCTGACGTCGGGCATGCATCGGCGTTGTGCGTTCCCGGAACGGCGTGGAAGAGATCACACGTCACCCTCAGACAACGCCCGGGAACTGATCACCGGGAGGAAGCCGCAGAACCGCTACTTCGCATCCCGAGCGGCCACCTGCGCCATTGTTTCCCAATCGCCCTTCGGGATGCGATCTTCTTCATCCATCAGCAGCAGCTGGATTTCGACAATCTCATCCGCACAATCGAAGAACGCATCAATGACAGCCGGATCGAACTGAGTTCCTCGGCCTTCCCGAAGGATGTCAAAGCATTTCTGTCGAGGGAACGGATCCTTGTACGGCCGTTTGCTGGAGAGCGCATCGAAGACGTCCGCCACCGCAACAATTCGTCCCTCGAGAGGAATGTCCTCGCCCTGAAGTCCCAGAGGATACCCTTTTCCGTCCCAGCGTTCGTGATGCGTCTGCGCAATTCGCGCGGCCAGCATCAGCAGCGACGAAGAGCGAACGTGAAGCATGCTCTCGCCGATGCGAGTATGCGTCTTCAGAATGTTCCATTCCTTCTCTGAAATCGGCTCAATGATCTGACGCCCGAGGGCGCAGTGCTTCTTCATCAGGTCGTATTCGTCAACGGCCAGTTTTCCGGGCTTGAAGAGAATCGAGTCCGGGACACCAATCTTGCCGACGTCGTGCAATTGAGCAGCCTGCTCCAGCATTTCGAGTCTGTTGTCGGGATAGCCCATCTGCCTCGCAATGATGGAGGTATATCGACCGACGCGGATCACATGGTTTCCAGTATCGTTGTCGCGATGTTCAGCAGCACGGGCGAGACAGAGAATCAACTGCTGACGAGTCGCTTCCAGCTGTCGTGTGCGTCGTTCCACCTGCTGTTCCAGTCGGGCCGCTTCACTGGACGCCATATCATAATGCTTCTTGATGACAACGGCGTTGCGAACGCGGGGCAGAAGTTCGTTCGGATCAATCGGCTTCTGCAGAAAGTCGCTCGCTCCAAGATCCAGCGCCTGTTTCCGAGTGGCCGGATCAGAAGCGGCTGTCAGAATCAAAACGGGAATGTGCTGCAGAACCGGATCCAGCCCGATCACTCGAAGAATATCCAGTCCGCTGATTTCCGGCATGCGAATATCAAGAAGCAGAACATCAGGCCTCTCACTTCGAAGCAGATGCAGCGCTTCGCGGGAATCGCTGGTCGTCACGAAGTTCTCGTAACCCTCCATTTTCAGATGCTGCCGAAAGGTCATCACGTTCAGTGGCTCGTCATCCACGATCATGATCTTTGCGGATTTGTCGACGGCTCTGACCGAGACAAATGATCGGCCGCGTGATGCGTCCTCCGGCGCATTCGGTTTCGACCGACGCGGAGCCTCGCCTTCATCATCGTCATCATAAGAGGAAACCAGCGACTTCGGTTCCTGAAGGTGCTCCCTGAATTGCGGAGCAGGCGGCGCCGAGCCAGCAACGGCTGTCGCCATGACCGGAGAGGCTGGGCTGATCGACGGCAAGCTGCCGCCGGATGTCAATGCCACGTACGGATTTATTCCGGGGATGGCAGGCTCTGCGTGATCTTTTCGAGGGAATCCGGCGGACCGCAACGTTTCAAAAGATGCGATGGTCGATCGAATCTCGTCCAACACAGAATCGGCAGTCGATGTCTTCGCGCTTTGCATAGGATGTTTCCATGGCATCCAGGGCTGTCTCCATGGCAGATCGTCGTACCGTCAGACGTGCCATAGAGTTACCCGAATGCCAAAGAGAACATAGCCCGAAGTTCTTTTTCCGCGCTGAAAGGCAGCCGGTCTTTCCCTGTCGTCTCCGTTCAACATTTTTTTGCAGTTGCCAGAATCGTTGCCGCCCGAAGAATCCAACTGTCTGGCAAATTGTGCCTTGGCTGAACAAGCCAACCGGCGAAGGCCGGGAGATCTTCAAGAAGCATGATTCCTCAGACTCAACACGCAAGTTCTGTCCGCACACCCCGTGGCTGACCTGAGGCTGACTCGCGGACCATGACGCAAAACGAAGCCCGAATGCAGTGTACCGGACGGGTATGGATGGAAACCCGCAAATCCCTGACCATGGGTCCATCGACGCAGGAATCAATAAAATGCAGTGGCAAGTTTGCGGCGGAAATCGGATGCCAGCTTCGACTTTGAGCCCATGATTGTGAGCAGACCAACCATCGACTCTTTGGCCTGAACACCAACGCCGGCTCGGTCGGCTCTGACAATAGCGAGCAGCATCTCGCATGCTTCTTCAAATCGACTGTCAGCTCCAAGCGCCTCGGCCAGCTGCAACTGCAGAGTCAGATCCGACGGGTTTGATTCCAGCGCCTTTCGCGCTTCTGTCACGCCGCCGGACTCTTCCACCTGACTTCGCTTCTCCAGCTGGGCCGCCAGTGCCTGCGCCTCCGGCTCGAGGTAACCGCGCTGATTCAGCTCTTCGAGAATTTCTCCGGCTTCCTGATCGCGATTCAACTCCATCAGCACCCGAACATGTGCGATTCGAAACTCCGCGACGTCCGGTTCCAGTTCCGACGCTTTCCGGTAGCTGGCTTCAGCCAGTTCCATTGAGCCATCTGCTTCGTGCTGCTGCCCCTGTTCAAACGCTTCCATCGATGGCGAAGGCAGGAATGAACTCAGCCATTCTTTCAGCTGCGGCTCCGTCTGAACGCCGGCAAAATGCGTCGCTGGCTGACCGTTGACCATTGCCACGACAAACGGAATCGATTGCACACCAAAGGCCTGAGCAATCTCCGGGCATTCGTCCACATTCACTTTGACAAGACAGAAGGATCCTTTCGACTCATTGGTCAACTTCTCCAGCAGCGGCATCAACTGCTTGCAGGGACCGCACCAATCGGCCCAGAAATCCACCACAACCGGACGAATCTGAGACTGCTCAATCACATCCTGCCGGAAGGTTTCGAGAGACGTACTGATTATGTTTGGAATGTCGCTCATTATTTTTCTTCAGAAAGATTCGCAGACAACGTTTCGATACAAGCCTCAGAATCACAGGCTGTCCTGATGAGGCACCATGCAGACGACGGCATCAGTCTGCACCAGCATGATTCGACATTCAGCAGGACAGGGATTACAGCGGCAGCCAGCAGTCTGCCCACTGGCCAAAGTTCTCCTCAACACTGATTCGAATCCGCTGTAATCCATGCTGCTCCGAAAGCTTCAGCCGGGAGATTAGCGTTTTGCCAATCCAGCGAGCAATCAACTCTGCGGTTGTATTGGCAATCGGAAGAATCCGGCAGTCTTCCTCAGGAAACACCCATCGACGGGCTTCAAAGCGGGCCGTGACTTCACGCTGCTCGCTGGAAACCTCCACGGAAATCAAGGGATGATTCTCCGGAAGAAGTACGCTGTGATCCAGTTCCGCAACCAGTCTCTGCAGCCCATCACGCAGCGCAATAAAATCGAAGACGTAATGATTCTCATCAAGAGGTCCTTCGATCGCCGCCTCCACCCGCCAGTTGTGCCCGTGCAGGCGCTCACAGACCGTTCCGTTGAACGTAATAAAATGCGCTGCCGAAAACACCAGTGCATCCTTGGTGACCCGAACACCAAATGCCCCTGACCCGACCGACATACAGACTCCACATTGACAGAACTTTTCAAAAGACCAAATCGACTTCCGAGCAATTTCGCTCGACCTGAAGTGAGCTGACGGGGTTCCGCCACAATTTTCAGCAAGTCCCTTCACTCCCGACTCAGACGTAAGGATGCCCTGCGGCCCTCGAGGGAAGGCATTCTTCTGAAGGCTGCTGCACCAGCACGATCGGCAGCAGCCTGACATTTTCCCATCATCGGAGCACGCAACCGGAACACCAGAAATCATCAGCAAAGCTCATCGGAGCCTTCGGGTGATCATAGGTGACAGTTCGCCGCGTGGATACCTTCGCCGCGGGGCGTGCGCGCGATTCATCCTGACACAGTGCGAGCCACGCGCCTCGAAAAACGATACTCCAGACGGTTGTTTTGAACCCGCATGACACCCGATCCCTGCATCTCAGACACTGCAGGCAAACCTGTTGGCTCACGCTCACACGGAGACACATCTTTCAGTTCGCTGCCGCGAAGGTCACGATTTCTTTGGCGTCGGCGGCATTCCATACGCGAACAGAACCATCTTCACCTCCGGACGCCACAACGGCTCCGTCCGCGTTGGTTGCAACGCGGTAAACATAATCCGGATTGCCTCCGAACTCACGAGCCGGATTGCCATTGCCGGGCGTATGGAAGAAGACGCGTTTGTCACCACTGCTACTGACAATCATATCCTGCAGTCCCACATACTGCAGTGATGTCACCTGACGAGTATAGGTCGTAATCGTCCGTGCCTGTTCGCCTGTCTCCACGTTCCAGATTTTGATCGCGTTATCTGCACCGGCACTGGCAAGCGTCGTGCGGTCGGCTTTCCAGGCGACGTCCATCACATGATGCGTGTGTCCTTCGAACGACCGGATGAACTGCTTCGAAGCCACATCAAAGACTTTGACAAACTTATCGGCAGAAGCCGAGGCCAGTAACCTGCCATCCGCAGAGAAATCGAGCCCATAAACAGTATCACTGTGCGCGTCAGCAAACTGATGCACCAGCGATCCATCAGCGACATTCCACAATGTCAATTGCCCCGAGCGCGATGCCTCGCCACCACCAGCAGCGAGGAGAGTCCCATCGGGCGAAAACGCGAGGGCAAGGACTCGATCAACAAAAACCGAATCCCCGCCGCTTTCCGGGCCACCAAGTGATGCTGCCAGCTGCCAGTCGGGAAATACAGAACGAACAATGATGCGGGCATCCGCTGTCTGCTGAAACGCCATGAAACCAGACATCCGACTTGCCGTGACGGCCGCGGCAACTTTGGTCCCTGGCAGCACATCGACCGCCATTCCACTTTCAGCATTCCAGGTTCTCAAGGTGCCAGCCGCGTCTGAACTCACAACAGTTTTTCCATCTCCCGAGAAGCCGGCTGCGATCGAAGCGATGGAGACCGCGGCGGCAGGTCGCAACCCTTCGAGCGTACTGGCTGCTGTTGCTGCTTCTGCCATCGCAGTCTCGTGCTGCTTCTTCCGTTCGCCGACTCGAGTCTCAGCTCGCCCAATGGCAGCCGTCGCGAAATCCAGTGACTTCTTTGCAATGCTGAGTTCGGAATCGGCTTTCATCAATGCATCTTTGGCAGCGGCTTCGGCCTTTTCTGCGTCCATATGGGCCTTCTTGAGTGCCTCATCGTCCGCCTTCGCATCCAGCGCGGCTTTTGCTGCGGCTGTTGCAGCGATAGCCGCATCATATTTTGCCTTCGCATCGGCCTGCAGAGGAGTCTGTTTGTCAACTTCGGCCTTTGCCTTGACCTCAGCTTCTTTCTGTGC
This sequence comes from Planctomycetota bacterium, assembly GCA_046341255.1. Taxonomy (GTDB): domain Bacteria; phylum Planctomycetota; class Planctomycetia; order Planctomycetales; family Planctomycetaceae; genus SXXK01. Next base: position 8,923 of record JBKDRW010000244.1, on the reverse strand, counting down.
GACGACTTCCTTTTCCGATTCGTCCACCTGCGCCTTCACGACGTTGACTCTTGAATCGAACACAGCCTTCATCTGCTCGGCCCGCTTCAACCTCTTCTGAGCTGAAAGATCGGTGTTCAGAAGGGCGATCTGCTTATTCTCCTTTGTCGACCACAGTATGGTCTGGCCGTCAGCAAGGACAAAAACAGCTCGCTCACCTGACGACGTGACGGCAGCCTTTGACAAGACACCTGGAAGATCGAAGCGATGAATCTGCTGCGCGGTGTCAGAATTCCAGATCTGCACGGTTTTGTCGGCGGCTGTCGTTACGACCAGATTGCCGTGCCCGGTGACCATCTGAATGGGCCCTGCGTCTGATTTCATCTCCGCCGTGATCGTCGCAGCTCCGGAATCCGCGGCTACCGTCAGAATGCGAACGCTTCCATCCGCAAGCAGCGCAGCCATCTTTGAACTGCTGAGCTCTGAGGTCAGTTGTGTCACCGCTGCCGGAAGCGGTTCCGACTTGTGGGCGACGCTCAGGTCTGCATTTCGAACGATGACCAGTCTGGAATCGGCTGTCGCAGCAACAATCCATCGAGGCTCAGACTGGAAAGCAGTCATCGCGGACACGACCTGACCCTCAAGTCCCGCTACGCCGCGCTCGGCTCCAGTCGTGGCACTGGCAACCACGAGTCCTTTCGTGGCCACAGCCATCACCACTTCCGCACCATCCACACTTGTTGTCCATGCCTGAACATCAGCGGGCAGGGTCAGCGTGGAAGCGATCGATTCCAGATCTCGTCTCCATAACTTTACATTGCGAAAACCTGACGTGGCGATCATAGGTTCAGTCGGATGAAATGCAATCGCATGCACATAATCCAATTGTGCCGCGCCGGTCGGTCCCGCTGCCGAAGACGAGACAATCGATGGATCGACGAGATGTCCGGGAACATCACGGCGTGCCAGGTCGTACACAGTGACTTTGTTGGCTCGGCCGGCTGCAATAAACCGTCCCGCTGCATCCATATCGAGCGAATAAACTCCATGAAGACGCGGATTGATCGGCTGCCAGTTCATGGCTTTCGTCGTGACGGCTCCGGCCTTTGCCCCTTCAACAATCCACTGATACAGGACACCCAACTGCTTTGGCGAGAGTTCTTTCGCCTGGCGATCATTCGGCATCGGTGGCATCACGGGCTCTTCACTGCGTCGAGCCAACTTATACATCAGACTCTCTTCAGGCTTGCCAGGAACCAGTGCAGGCCCCGTTGAACCACCTTTGAGGATCCCCTCAAGGTTTTCAAGGATCAGATCGCCCTCGGAAACCGTGACGTTATGACAGGCGATGCAGTTGGCTTCCAGAATCGGATACACATCCCGCTCAAACTCGACCGGACGTCCCAATGCCGGATCTTCATGCAGTATCGGCTTGAGATCCTCGGCAATGGACACAGTGTGATACGATGCTGCAATAGTGGCGACAAGAATCAGGCGGGAGACGTTCATGGGGTCATCTTTTCGTAAAGGCAGTGCCTCGCAGCGGCAATTGGGTGGGCCATTCTGACGAGATTACTCGACAACTTTTACAGCGATCGGAACGTCCGTTGATGCGGACCGTCCGTTGAAGTCTGCTGTCGCTCGAATCACGACGTTGGCAATGTCCCCCGGGACTGCATCTGGCGCGGCTGCAATGGTTAACGTTCCTTCCGCCAGCTCCGCCGTCATATCGACCGGGTCAGCTTTGATGGTTGTGACTCCCTCAGGAAGGGACAGACTGAGCCGCACCGGCCCGGCAAAATTATTCTTTCTGTTGACGGTCACTTTCACCGCGAGGGAGCCACCCTTTCTGATGGCTCCGCCGTCCGGAACTGCCGCGGCAAGCTTTGCGGGAGACGGATGAATGGCAAGAACGATCGGTTCAGAAACGACTCGCACATTGACAGGCTTGGCTGCTGAGGCCTCTTCCGCTTTCTTCAGTGCGTCATCTGCCGACTTCTTCGCGGCCATCGCCGATTCCACATCTTTTCGGGCCGCGGCCAGCGCGACCTGAGTGTCTTCAACGTCTTTCATGAATTTCACCACATTCTCCTCAGCAACTGATTACTCCTTCAGTTTGCTGACCTCAAGGTACTTCGCCGCGGCGATCTGTTTTGCGAGGTCCGTTGCCGACCCGATCAGCGACTCCAGTTTCTTTGCCGCTTCGTCAGCCGCAGCCGAGGCATCCTTGACTGCCTGGATGGCGACACGGAACTGATCGGATGTGGTATTGCCGTCCGTCTTGAGACCGCTGAGCTGCGTCTGGACTTTTGCCAGAGCCTCGAGAGACTGTTTCTGGTCTCCGATGGCCTTTGAGAATTCGTCGCGAAGTTTCTGCTGCAATGCCACGTAACCCGCCAGTTCACCTGCCAGCTTTTTGTATTCTTCCGTTACCGTCACCACCATCTGCTGCGATGTCTTGAGCCCTTCTTCCGCTTTGGTCACGGCCCCCTGTCGAGCCACCACAACAGCTTCAGCCTCGGTAACCTTCGCTTTTGCTCGATCCGCCTGCCACGGATTCCGTCGATACGGCACGGAGGACGCCCCCTGAATGAGCACTGAATTGGTCGAGACCGGTGCATTTTCCTTCAGATACAGTCGGGCCACGATACTGTCTTTTCCCGGCTCAATGGCCACCGCCGGGGCTTCGATCTCTCCCGGAAGACCATAAAACGAGAGATCAATTTTCCCATCAAAGCCACCTCGTTTTACAACCCGAATGGGTACGAGAAGCTGCTGGTCCTGACTCAGGTCCGCTGCAATGGGATCTGTCATGATTGAAAACGGTTGTTCATCCTTCATCACACCGACCATCATCAAATCGGTAATCCGCGCCGATCGAGGCAGACCGTTGATCGCATCGTGGACCAGAGTGGCCACTTTCGCATCCCTCTGAATGAGCGATTCTGCTGCGCCGCTCTTCCCGACGATTCGGATCGGTACAAGCATTTCCTGGGCGTCAGCAGCCGCTGTCAGAACAACCTTCGCAAAAGCCTGCCCCGGGCCGATTTTCGACGTCCGCGCGACGATTCCCTGTGGCAAATCAACCGCATTCAGTTCAATCACATCGTTGTGACCGTCGCGCCGATAAGCATACACATTCAGTTCATAGCTTCCGCCTTTCCGAAGACTGGCTGCACCGGTTGAAACAGGAGCTTTGCCATCGATGGATGGAAACGCTTCAAAGACAACCAGATGAAAATCCGGTGTTGGCGGGCGGACAGACAGGCGATAGGTCAGACGCGGATCGTTTCGAGTGTCGGCATAACGATCTCGCAATCGAATGCGGTACGATCCATCTTCCGGAACATCAAGCCGAAACGAGGGATCATCGCCCAGCGTTGGGAGGTCCGCACCGCCGGGATTCTGTCGATCATCATCCTCCGTAGCGACGCGAGCATAGGTCACCGCACCGTCGGCGGCTGTGTTGATTCGTTCAACCATCAGTAAGGGATCGGCATTCGATCCCATCCGCTGAGCAAAGACCTCGATGATCCATGCCTCCCCCTTCTTTGCATCGAAGCGATAGATATCTTCATCCGCACGCTCGGAAAACGACCCTGCGATTTCGAGAGGGACGGCGACCGGCTGTTCCGCAGTCCCGGGGATTTCCACGACCGCCGGACGGGCACTTCGACCGATCCGAATCAGATTTCCATCGACTCCATTCCACCAGAACGAGTCCGCAAATGCGGCCGTGGCCGACGCGCCAACCGGGCCTTTAAATGCAGCCGGATCAATCGTGATCTGTTGCTGGAACACAGGCTGCCCTGCCAACTTCTGTTCGGCGGGCGTGCCGCCAGGAAGATGCCTTCCGTACAACGTCACGGTTGTCGGACCATCAGACACAACAAATGAGGGAGCGATCCAGTCCACAAGGGGACGAGAATCAAATGCGAGGCGATACACGAATGTGTCACCGCCCCCGTAAACGGCATCCTGCACACGGACGATGAATTCGTCGTCCTGAGTCGCTGTATAGACCAGGCTGGCTTCCTGACCAAAGACACGTCGTGACTCTGCCACGCGACGCCCGTTGCCGGCAAACAATTGAATCCATGGCTGCATGGGTGAATCCAGTCGAGCACATTCGGATCGAAGCACAAGCGTCTGTCCGGCGGCCACTTTTACGGAATAGAAATCCACATCCGTCCCCCCATTTGCGCGGGCATTGACGATCGATCCGAGCACCACAGGAGTTGCCTGAACCTTCGCATTATTGGGCTCGGTTTCCGCAATTTCAGACAACGTATCTACGCGGAACATTCGGGGATTGCTCACACCGAACAAACCACGGACTCGACAATCATACAGACCGGGCGGAACATCTCCCGAAACAGTGACATGAAACACGTTTGCAACAACCGCACCGCTGGCATCGGTTTTGGACGAGGCCACAATTCCCGGATGACTGAAGACCATCTGTTCGAGCTCATCCAGATCTGCACCGCCGCCTACGGTTACCTCAACCGAGGTTCCTTTTGAAGCCCCTGGCGGAAAGATCGACGACAGTCGCGTCTGAGGCAATTGAGCGAATGCGGTCTGACTCAGAACAACGCCAACCATGCAGACAGCCATGATTGCGACAGAACGCATTGAAATCCTGGTCATCGGACCAATCCTGAATGAAACAACGGCGGGAAAAGTCAGGAGGGGCGATCCGAGGATGCTGTCAGGTTGACAGCATTGCGGCCACGAATCGAACGTTGGCACCGATCACGTCCACCGAAACGGTGAACGCGACGATTTAATGGTTAAACTGAAACTCTTTCGTGTTGATCAGCGCCCAGACGATGTCTTCGTACCCGCGTCGTGGGTTGTCGGCGTGCTTCTGCAGATACGCCGTAGCGATGGTCAATTCTTCCTGATTCGGCTCTCGCGAGAACACCCAGCGATACAATTCGCGAATCCTGTCATCATTGGCTCGAGAAGCTTCTGTGGCCAGTCGAGCTGTCCGAGCGCCATCACGAGCGATTTTGTCCTGTATCTCGCGGCCATTCAGCAGATGCAGGCTCTGAGCCAGATTCGCATCGGTACTGCGCTCACATTCACAGGCCGTATCCCCCTTCGGCTGACCGAACACCTGCAGGAAGTATGTGGCGTTTGAAGAATCACACAACTGCATCGCACGAGTGCCGCCCGGCATTCCTCCGAAGCTTTCCATCGTGTCTGTCACCTGATGGAACGCGTCATACAGAACTTCGGCACTGAGTCGCCTCGGATAAAATCGTGAGAAGTTCTGCTTGTCGCTGGCATTGTAATCATTCGGCATGGCACTCAGCTGATACGTACGAGATCGACAAATGGTGCGTACCAGATTCTTCAGGTCGAATCCCGACTGAATAAAGTTCTGCGACAGTGCATTCAGCAGTTCAGGGTTCGCCGGCGGATTCGTTTCCCGCATATCGTCCTCAGGCTCGACGATGCCACGGCTGAAAAAGTGCTTCCAGTAGCGATTGACCACGGATTTCGCAAAAAACGGATTTTGTGGATCCGCCATCCAGTCTGCCAGTTTCACCCGTGGATCGCTGTCCGCAGAAATCTCGTATGCCGGCGTTCCAAGCCCCGTAGGCTTCAGTGCCCGGCCGGTCCGAGGATTGCTGGCAGTTGCGACTCCTTCGTTGTGGAACACCCGACGATCACGCATGTTGCCTGAGGCATTCGGGATCACCTTTTTGCCAACTCGGTTGTAGAACGCCGCCATGCCGTAATAGTCGTCCTGACTCCATTTTTCGAACGGATGATGATGGCATCGGGCACACTGGATTCGAAGACCGAGGAACAACTGCGCTGTGTCTTCAACCTGCTCCTCCGTTGTATCAACATCGCGATACCACACAACAGCGGGATTTGTCTGCGGGTCGCCGGATGCCGTCACGATCGCACGGACAAACTGATCGTACGGAGTATTGTCATAGATCTGACTCCAGATCCACTGATGGAACAGCATGGTTCCAGGCGTATCGTCGCCGCCTTCACGCTTATTGCGAAGAACAAAATTCCATTTGTTGGCAAAATGATCGGCATATGCAGTACTGTCGAGCAGACGATCGATCAGGCGGTCTCGCTTATCCGCTGACTGATCCGCCAGAAACGTGCGAACCTCTTCTTCCGACGGCAACAGGCCGGTGATGTCGAGCGACACACGACGCAGAAAGGTCGCATCGTCACACACATCCGAAGCCGGAATCCCCAGCTGATTCAGCTTTCCGAACACGGCCTGATCAACCAGATTGATCGGCTCCGGCATGTTCGAGGTGTCAGCCCCCAGAGGAATGGTCGCACGGAAGGTTGCGACCTGTCCCTGATAGCGAGCCATGATGGCAACTTCGCCGCTGAGATCGAGCGTTGACACAAGCCCCGTTGCAGAACACTCAGCCATCTCAGCTTCGTTCGGCTCGAACAATGCCATGCGAGTCACATCCTCCGTCGAACCGTCACTGTACGTGGCAATGACAGAAATCTGCTGCTTCGACTGACGCGTCATCGTGCGGGCCTCCGGCACACACCGGATACCTGTAACATAGGCATCTTTTTCCGAACCGTACGGCATCCCCTGTTCAATCCACTGCACCAGCAGATTGTATTCGTAGCTGCCCTGCTCCATACGCTTGCCACCGCCATGCGGACTTCTGCCGATCGCCTTTTTGATCAGCAGGCTTTCTCCCGGAACTCCCGGAAAGATTCGACGCCCGCGAGACTCCTTGCAGAGGAACTCATAGTCATCTTCCGGAACAAACCCCAGCAACGAAAGCTTGAAACCATTCTGGCCTCCCGACTTTCCGTGACACCCGCCACCATTGCAGCCCAGCTTTGTAAAGATCGGTACAATCTGGTTGCGAAAATTCAGAGGCATCGGATTTGCAAAACCGCTGACAATAAATCGTCCGGAAGCGGACTTGTCACCAAGCGTTGCCGTCACCGTAACGTCACCGTCAGCCGCTGGCACGGCCATGCCGGTCGAATCAATGACGAGCACCTTCGCATCCGACACAGTCCATATCACATCACGCGTGACATCGCTGGTGGCACCATTGTCGTGCACCGCCGTCACAATCAATTGCTGGCGGGCATCGCGATTTCGAATCGCCACGCCATCACCGTCACCGGGCGGAGTCAGGTCCAGTCGCACAACATCAGCAGAAGCCATCGAACTCGCCAGACCAGCGAGGACAACGCAGCAATACAGTGCGCGGCGTGAAGCGGAGAACAGAGCAGTCTTCATGCGGGAAGCTCCGAAAGGCGGGCAGCCAACATCCTGTTGGCCAATCAAGGTTGGACTGTGGTGGTTCCTGCCTGATATCCTCGGTCCATGTCACCCACCCTCTGGCAGATGAGCAACATGAGCGAATTCGAGACCGGAGCCGGAAGGTTAAGATCGCAGCAAAGAGCAAACAGCACTTCCCGGGTTCGTCACAAACACAAAATTCGTAACTCACCACGGAGTGCCTGAGTGCAGGCTATTTTGTGCAGCGAAGGAGTCAAGCATCGAATGCGTATTCGGTGGATTCCTGAATTCGGTTCGACAAACAAATCGATTTTGAGCTTGACAATGACGCTTTCGCGGAGCCGCGAATTCACAAACTAAGGAACTTTCGGCAGGGCCTCGGGATCAGCCAGTTCCGGAGTTTTCACTCGATCCCTGCCCTGAGGCACCAGACGAATCGCTCTCACATCCATCACTGCGCCGGCCGCTTTGCCCGCGGGAACCAGTTCGAGGGTCAGATCGGCGGCCTCCGGCAGCATCACCTCACCCGGAGTCTTCCAGACAAAATTCTGGAAATGCCCGGTCTCCTGAACCTTCAATCGAAGCGTCTGCCTGCCGATTCGAAGGTCGACGTCACTCCCGCCATGGCCTTTCCCGCACCCCTGAAGGATATCCACTTCGTACACTCCGGCCTTGTCACATCGAAACTTCCATGAGACGCTGTCTTTCTCATTGCTCCAGTAACCCACCGTATTCTTGTGTGACTGAGGCTCGTATCTGAGTGTATTGCCGTGCGTCACGGCATATCGAGCATCCAACGTGATGCAATCGTCTTCACTCGGCTCGATGACACGCTGCGCATCAAACAGCACAGGCGTGGAATCCAGCTGGACAACAATGGTCGATGCATCCTCAGGAGCCTGATCGAATTTCACAATCCAATGCGTCGGCTCGGGATGCAGGTGTAAAGCGGCTTCGGCGTGACCCAGCCAATGCACTTTCGAAACCACGTTGGCCAGACGAGGAAGACGAATCTCTCCGGACGTTCGGGGAGGATTCAGTTGCACGTACAAGGCCGATTCCGTCTGCCAGCACGATATCCCGTCAGACTGCACAATCTTCGTTGGTTTTGCTGAAGCGGGAATCTCTTTGTGCTTGTCTGAGGACTGCTGCTGCCTTCCATATGCGGGAGGCCAACCCGAACTGAAAATTCCGCACACAGTCACTAACACGACAATCTGCAATCCAGACACTCGCATGCTCGCCCCCCTGCTGAGCTGACTGGTCACCGGAGAACGTGCTCGCACACACTGAGCAGACGGCGACCTCATCAGACCTTCGGTCAGTATCGCACACGGAACCATTTTTTGCAGGTATCCACGTCGAATCTCAGATCAAATCCAGTAATCTGATTTCACCACCCGAGTCAGACCATGCGATAACAGGACCAGCATCGGCAAAAACAATCGGCTTCATCCCCGGTCAGCAGACTTCGGCTCCTGCCTGCACTCACGAAGTTGCGGCCGGCTCGACCGGTGATCAATCCGATAATCGCACCCCTGCTGCTCCCACAATCAAGGAGACAGCCTGAGCAGCGACGCCACATTTCTGTCATCTCACCATTCAGCAGGATGGAAGTTTTCACGGAGCACTTGTCGAGTCGTGAGATGTCAACGACACTCCATTTCATTGTACCTT
>JBKDRW010000243.1:0-2256 GCA_046341255.1 Planctomycetota bacterium | reverse complement strand
TTCTGGAGGTGGAAGCCCAGATCCGGGGCCAAGCATCACATTAAGCAATCGCCCGACTGGAAGCGCCACCACCATTACGCTCGCAGGCATTGGCGGCACGATTACGGCGACCGGCGCAATCTCCGGCGGGTCCTTTTCCATCGGCGCAACTCCCGGCGTCACCGCGTCTTCGGGCGTGCTTACCGGCCTGACCGTGAGCAGTGCAACCGTCGTGTCTTCGGTTGGCCAGACGACGACGACTATCAACTACCTCGACGCGCCAAGCAGTCAGACGGTAGTGACCAACGTCAACACCTCGACGACCTCAGTGGTGACGGGAATCAGCTACACGACGATAACGCTGAACTACTTGGATCACTCCAGCAACCCGCAAACCGATACCGTGATCCACACGATTAGCTCGACTTCGGCCAACATCTCGCAGTTTGCGTCGCAATCCACGGTGAGCCTCACTCGCAACAGCAGCACGCTTGTCAGCAACGTATCCTCGACCACGACATCGGTCGGCAGCGCGTCGGGCCTGACCTCGGCGACATTCGGGTTCACCGGTGGAATTCGTACCACATAATAGAACCATGGACACCATCCAACTCACCAAACAACAGCAGGCGCGGCTCAACCAGTGCGTTATGGAAATTAACGCCAACCGGGCGAAGATCGCGCCGCTACAGGACATCGAAAAGGCGCTGCAGATGACCGTGCAGATGGTTTTGCAGACGATCCTGGAGTCGCACGGGGTTGACGCTAACAACACCTATCGCATGAACGAAGACGCAACAGCGCTCGTGCGCGTTGAGGTGGCGAGCTAATGGCGTGGCTTTCGCGGGTCAATTTCATCGCTTCCGATACCTTGTCGTTCACCGACGTAAACAATCTCGGCAACGACATTCGGGCCTGGGGCGACAACGTCAACGGCGGCGCGTACACGCTGTCAAACGTGGTAGTGTCTGCGGCAAGCATCTCGACGGCGACCCTTACGACGACTGGAAATGTCGGCGTCGGAAGGTCCAACCCGTTTGGACTGCTAGACGTCAACGGAAAGGCGTTAATTGGGCCAATTGCGGCTAATCCTGTATTGGCCGGTGGCCAGCTTGAAGTTCGCTCGGCGGCTGGCGTGGATACTAGGCTGGATCTATGGCAGACAGGCAATGCGATTATGTCCATCGGGTCGGTCGCGAGTAGCAGCACTGTCCATATCACGAATAACTTTCTTGGCACTGTATTTGGCAATCCGGCGTATGGGATAGCCATCACATCGGGCGGCGCTGTAGGAATGGGCGCATTACCTGCGACATCGGCCGCGCTCGACATCACCTCAACGACCGGCGCACTGCTCGTGCCGCGCATGACAACGACGCAGCGCAACGCGCTGACAGCCACGAATGGAATGATACTTTACAACACTACCGACAACCAGATGCAGGCGCGGGTGAATGGCGCATGGGTGGCATTATGAGGACTTTAGGCTTAGTGCTCGCATTGGCGCTGCCAGCACTGGCTGACCTGTGCGGCCAGCAGCGCAACACGGCCACGGGTTACGTGCGCGTGACGTGCGTGGACTACCCGGCCATGCGCCGCATCACGGGTGCGTTGTTCTTTCCTGATCGCAAAGCGCAGCACGTATGGATTGCGTCGAGCGACTCCAGCATCACCGGCTACCGCGTGGCCATTCGTTACCGGGAAGCCGGGCGCGACGTGGAAGCGGTGCAGTATGTGGACCGGCTGCCGCAACCGGAGAGCGCGGCGTTTTGGTTGCTTGGCGACGTCGAAGTGGTCGGCCTGACAGTGATTGAACTTAGGGCGGCGCTGGAGAGTCGGGTAAACTAATCACATGGTCATTCCTGTCGTCATTAAAGATCCAGCGGCCGAACTCGACTACGGGTTTGACTGGGGCACGGATGGTTGGCTGGCGACGGGCGAAACCGTGACGACGTCGACATGGACTGTCGCCGCCGGGCTCACGCAAACGAGCAGCGGCATCTCCGGCGGGAAGGTAACGACGGTATGGCTATCGGGCGGCGTGGCGGGCACGGATCACACGGTGACGAATCGGATTGTCACCAGCGGCGGGCGCACAGATGAGCGGAGCTTGACCATCCGCGTAAGGCAAAGGTAGGAGGCAATATGGAGCAGCAATTGATAACCCGCGCCGAGTTGTCGGCGGTCGTGACACGGAAAGTCGGCTCGGCGCGAGAGATCGCCCTGGGCGGCCAGCAGAAGCACTGGGAGCGCGAATGGGAGCGCTGGCGGCGGTGG
>JBKDRW010000242.1:0-6648 GCA_046341255.1 Planctomycetota bacterium | reverse complement strand
GGCCGTGGTTGGTAAGAAATCTCTGCGACACTGGCAATCCCGTTTATCCGCTTGGGTACTCTGTATTTGGCGGCGTCGACTGGAGTGCTGAGCTGAACGAACGCTGGCGGGCGGCTCATGGGCCGACAGAACACAACCTGTCGATGATCCTGACGAAACACTTTCCGGATGTGACGCTCGACAATACCTGGACGAGCGGCATTCTCTTTGCGCTCGCAATTCCATCCGTCGTGCTTTGGCGACGAGATCGACGCTCGATGACGATTGGACTGCTGTCGTTTTGGGGTTTTGCTTCCTGGTGGGCGTTGACGCATCGCATTGATCGATTCTGGATTCCGGTGATTCCGCTGCTGAGCATTCTCGCGGCATGCGCGTGGCAGTTGTCTTTATCGAACGCTTGGCGTTCGTTCCTGCTGATCGCCATCGGATTATGCACAGTCGCAAATGTCCAGTTCTGTGGCCTGGCTCTTGTGGGTTATCACGCGGGGCTGTCAGACTTAACAGTCGCTCGCGACACCGTGGTTCGCGCGGATATAAGGTTTCTGAATGAATCGCTTCCGAGCGATGCCCGATTACTGATGGTAGGTGACGCGGAAGTCTTCGATTGCACGTTTCCGCTCGCCTACAACACCGTTTTCGATGACAGCTTTTTTGAAGACTGGACCAGTGACACGGCCGATGCCAGCCTGCCGAAGCTGGAGAGACGCATGCTCCCGACCGACACGATCCGGGCAACGCTGAAAGAGCAGGGCATCACTCATGTGTTCGTCCATTGGGGCGAGATCCTGCGATATCGCAAGCCCGGCAGTTACGATTACACAGCTTACGTTCAGCCCGATCGGTTTAAGAAACTGGTGGAACAGGATGTCCTGAGCTCCCCGCAGGTGCTCGCCGCCAGATCGTGGGCTGATATGAGTCCTCGCGATCAGCAGATCGTCTCAAGCTGGCCGGGATCGGAGCAGATCATTCAGGGCGGCACGTTTCATGTCGTGCAACTGTTTGAAGTTGTGTCCGAGAAGCCGTAATCTGATGTTCCGGTCGAGAATCGATGCGATCGATATCTCTCAATTTGTACTTCCTGCCATCCTCTGGACACTTCCATGATTTCCCACCGCGTTGTGTTTCAAGTTTCGACATGGCTCCTGATGTTTGCTCCAGCAGCGTCCCTGTTGGCTGCAGACAACGCTCCGATGGTTCGCTGGAAGCAGCATTCGATCAATGATCAATCTCCCTACGAAGCCTGTGGAACGGCGGACTTCAATGGCGACGGCAAGATCGACATCTTCAGCGGTGACTCGTGGTATGAAGCTCCGAACTGGATGAAACACAAGGTCCGCGAGGTTCCACCGAGCGGTCCGAATCCGCATTATTACGAAGATTTTTCAGACTCGCCGCTGGACGTGAATGGCGACGGTCGTGTCGACATCGTGACCTGCAACTATTTCGGCAAGCGAGTTGGCTGGGTCGAAAATCCTGGCGGCGATGCCACGTCAGCCTGGAAGGAGCATGAGATCGATACTCCCGGTAACATGGAGACTGGCGAACTGATTGACATTAATGGTGACGGGCGTCTCGACTTTCTGCCGAACCCGGGGAATGTTGTCGTGTGGTACGAACTGACCACTCAGAAGCCCGAAGTAACGTGGACTCGACACGACCTTGGCAACGAAGGAGCTGGTCACGGTATCGGCGCAGGCGATGTGAATCGTGATGGTCGGATGGATGTCCTCACGCCAAAGGGCTGGTATGAGCAGCCCGCCGAAAAAGCCGCATCATGGGCGTTTCATCCAGACTTCCAGTTGGGAGCCGCCGGGATCATGATTCACGGTCGCGACATTAATGGCGATAATCTGACCGATATCGTCTGGGGCATGGGGCATGGCTTTGGATTGCACTGGCTTCGTCAGTCAACAGGCTCGGACGGCAAACGTGAGTGGACAAAAGAAACGATCGACGACACGTTCTCGCAGGCTCATACACTGGTCTTTGCCAACATCGACGGAATGGGCGACGAAGAATTGATCACCGGCAAACGAGTCTACGCACATGAAGTGGAACCGGGGGATACTGATGGCTCGCTCGTGCTGGCGTTTCAGTTTGATCGCAAGACGTCAAAGTGGACGAAACAGACGATCTTCCAGGGTGATCCGGCGTTGAATGCTCCAAAAGATGCAAAAGACCGCTGGGCTCTGAAGGATTTTCCGAAGGGCACCGCTGGTGTTGGTCTTCAGATCTCTGCCAGTGATATTGATCAGGACGGGGACATCGACCTCGTATGTCCCGGTAAGTCGGGACTTTACCTTTTCGAAAACCTGGGCCTGTGAACTGTGTGGAAGACACGAGCCGGAAGTGGGCCGGCCATCGGCCCACAAACTGCCTGCCCGGTCTTTATGCGGGTGATGAAAATCATGGCATCGATGCAACTGGCTTGCTGATCTCGTTGTGGTTTATCGAAGCGAAAGTAATGAGCCGTACATGACGCTTCGTCTCCTCGAAACGAGTCTTGAGGAGCCCCATAGGCCAGATAGGAGCGAAGGGCCTATCGGACATCCGCCGGTTGCTCAATCGCGACATCTGTCAGGAAAAAGTTGTACGCTTCAGGGAGACAGCATTGTCTCGGCTGTGTGTTCCATGAATTGAGGCTCGGTCAGAGAAAACTTTGGAGAGAAACCAACTCATCTCGAAAACGGCGAGCGTTCGAACAGCCACCAGCGAGGTTTGGGAATACCCTTTCGAAGTCCAAATCGTTTTTGAGCGATGTCGGTAATGTAAGCGATGATCTCCTCCGGATCATCGCTGACCAGAAATCGATCTACGTCCGCCGTACTGATTGTTCCCTCCGTCGCCATTGTCTCGCGGAGATAGTTGAGCAAGGGCAGCCAGTACTCGGAGCCCACCAGCACCATCGGGAAGTCTTCGACCTTGCGGGTCTGCACAAGTGTTGCAATCTCAAACAACTCATCAAGTGTTCCGTAGCCGCCGGGCATTGCGATGAAGGCATAGGAATACTTGGCCAGCATCAGCTTGCGGATAAAGAAGTAACGGAAGTCGACGAAGGTATCCAGATACGGATTTGGTTCCTGTTCCATCGGAAGCATGATATTGCAGCCAACACTGTGACCGGCCACTTCTTTTGCGCCGCGATTGGCCGCTTCCATGATGCCTGGCCCACCCCCGGTCATCACAGTAAATCCTGCCTGCGAGACCTTTGCGCCGAGTTTTCTTGTCAGTTCGTAGTACGGATGACCCTCCTTAAACCGTGCGCTGCCGAAGATGGTCACGCAGGGCCCCACGAAGTGCAGACGGCGAAATCCGACGATCATTTCACGGAACGCTCGCAGAGCCATCATCAGTTCGCGAATTCGTGACTGAGGGCCGTTGATGAATCGCAGCAATCCAGTTTCCTTCAATATTATCAGAGCAGCAGGATCAGGGGGCGCGACTCGCATCGTTCTTTCACGGTGCGGTCAGATGCGTATCTGGTCATAAAATTTCGCGGATTCCTTCTGATTTGTCGACCAGGGGCACCGGACGACCTGAGAAGTCCATAAAATGAGTCTGCGGATCGATCTCCAGTACGTGGTAAATGGTTGCCAGCAGATCATGCGGGGCCACCTCGCGTTCTACCGGAAACTCGGCCTTCGAATTTGTCTCGCCAACGATCACGCCCTGCTTCAATCCCCCACCAGCCAGCATCACGGAAAAGGCATCGCCCCAATGATCGCGGCCTGGAATTGGAATTCCAGGCTGACCTTCATTGATTCGCGGAGTGCGACCAAACTCGCCCATCACCAACACAAGCACCTGATCCAGCAGGTTGCGTTCCACCAGATCTGTCATCAGTGCACCGACAGCTTTGTCCATCGCTCGCATATTCGGAGCATGGCCATCGACAAGGCTTGAATGATGATCCCAGTGCGGCATGTCGACGGTTACAAAGGTCACGCCCGCTTCGACCCGACGTCGAGCCATCAACGTATACTGTCCCCATGGATTCCTGCCGTATCGTTCAGCAACTTCGGGACGCTCTTTGGCGATATCAAAGGCATCCATGGCCTGACCGCCAAAGACCAGTGACATTGCTGACTGATGATGCGAATCCATTGTGTCCATGATTCCCGATGTGTCGACTTCGCGACGCAGACGATCGAGCGACCTCATCAGATCCAGCCGATCCTGAGCTCGAGGCTGATCAAGTCCCGCCGTCGATCTGAAGCACGGAGGCACTTCGATATTCGCCTGATACGTGTGATGCAGGTAGCGTGCGTCGTTGTTCACGGCGAAAGGCTCGTGCTCGCCACCCAGATATGCTGCGCCCTGATAGCCGGGATAGAGATATACGCTCTCGGCTGCTGGCAGACCGACATACGCAGGCAGCCCCGGCGTTCGAGGTCCGCACAACTTCGAAACGCAGGAGCCAAGCGACGGATAGCGAATACCTTTTGATGCGGTTGTTGCCCCAAAACGACCTGTGAGCATCCAATGAGCACCGGCAAAATGGTCACCCGTTCCATGTCGCATCGAGCGAATGACGCACATTCGATCAGCGAACTTCGACTGTTCAACCATCAGTTCTGAAAACTGAACGCCGGCAAGCCTCGTCGCAATCGGAGCAAACGGACCTCGAAATTCTGCAGGCGCATCCGGCTTCGGATCGTATGACTCCAACTGGCTCGGCCCGCCATCCAGCCAGATCAGGATCACGCTTTTGTTGTTTTTCCTCGCCGAGCCGTCCGCAATCAATTTCTGCTGCGTTGCCACGTTCAGCCCAGCAACTCCCAGCAGCCCCGCCTTGAGTATTGCTCGCCGCCCGTGCTGGTTGGGACTCTCGATCGAAATCATGGAGTAATCTTGGGAGCAGAGCTCCCTGACGGGTCAGGGGTTAAGTTGCCGGTGAAACAGCTCTTGTGCAGAGAAAACTGCCTGCCGCTACACCCGTTCTTCAATCACAGGATTGACCAGAGTTCCGATCTTTTCAATATCAATCGTAACGGTATCGCCCGGCTGGAGGAAGACCGGGGGAGTCCGTGCTGCTCCGACACCGTGCGGAGTTCCCGTCAGAATCACGGTTCCCGGAGCCAGCACCGTGCTCGCGCTGAGGAACTCAATCAGCGTCGGCACGTCAAAGATCATGTCGTCCGTGTTCCAGTCCTGCATGACGTTGTCGTTCAGAACGGTCCTGATCTTGAGGCTGTTCGGATCAGGAATCTCATCGGCCGTGACCAGACACGGTCCAAGAGGACAGAACGTAGCGAATGTCTTGCCCCTGCACCATTGCCCACCTCCACCGTCTTTCTGCCAATCCCGTGCGCTGACATCATTGGCGCAGGTATAGCCAAGAACATACTTCAAAGCATCGGATCTGGAGACGTTGTAACAACGCTTGCCGATGACGACAGCCAGTTCGCATTCGAAATCGACTTTGTCACTGCGAAGCTTGCGAGGCAGCACGATCGGATCACCCGGATTCTGGACGGTCGTCGGAACTTTCATGAACAGTACTGGATGAGCCGGAATCGCCTGCTTGCCCTCTTCGGCATGCTTTCGATAGTTCAAACCAATACACATGACGGCTGCAGGTTCCAGAGGAGCCAGCAGCTTCATCATACTCACAGCCTGCCCTGTCGGCTCGAGTCCAGAGAGCAGGTTGCCACTCAGTCTCTCAAACGTTCCATCCACCTTTTGTGCCGCAAAACAGACGTCACCGCTGGGCAATTGAATTCGGCAGATTTTCATCAAAGACACTCACTTGAATTGGGCAGAAAACGAAAGTCCGTGTGCATAAACCGAAGGATAACGAAGGACCCTATCGGTGCGAGCGTCCGCCGATGCAAGTTCGGCGGAAGTCTATTTTCCGGTTGACTTCCACGACCCCGGATCCGAGGCGGCCTCGTCATGGAGTGGTCGTTACGATCGGTGTCTGCCCAGTCCACGATGCGTAGTACATGGCTTGCGGAACACTCGACTGTAGGATCTGTTCAGTCACGGCGTCCAGTCCCGAGGACCTCGTCTGATAACCAATAAGGGAGTCGACGAGTCCAGGGGTTGAGCGGTACTCAAACGCTTCCCACTGCGTCAGGCTGAGTTGCTTGGCCATTGCCTGACACGCATCTTCGACGTATCCGATTTCATCTACCAGATGATTGTCCAGCGCCTGTTTGGCCGTGTAGACCTGACCGGTCGCAAGTTTCCGAATGGCAGTGTCATCCAGAGTCGCTCGGGCGGCATCGATCACCGAAACGAAGCGATCAAAGGAGTCTTTCAGGATCGCGTCCCAGACAGCCGATTCATCCGGCCGCATGTCACGAAAGGGATTCAGCGTGTCTTTCAATGGCCCGGTTACCAATGGTTCTGACTTCAGCCCGATCTTTTCCACCAGTTCAGTGGCATTGTATCGAGGAATGATGACGCCGATCGAACCGGTCCAGGTCGTGGGTTCGGCAAAGATACGTCCCTGTTCGCCGATGCCCATTGCGATGTAATAGCCACCTGATGCGGCAATTCTCTTCATCGCTGCAAACACTGGTTTAGCCTTCGCCATCTTCTGAATCTCGCGAAGCAATTGATGGCTGTCAGCCACGAAACCACCGGGGCTGTCAATTACCAGAACAGCTCCCTTCACGGTGTTGTCTTCGGTCGCTTGTTTGA
>JBKDRW010000241.1:0-5792 GCA_046341255.1 Planctomycetota bacterium | reverse complement strand
CAACCAGAGGATTCCAAGGAATCGCCCCTGAGTCTGCAGGTAGGTCTTGCAGGTTTCGTAAATCAGCTCGGACACATCCAGCATCGATTGATGCACGGGCATGTTTTTGAGCTGCGAACTGACCATCAGCCCAAAAATCAGTCCGATCGACGCGACAATAACTCCGGAATAAAGCAGGTCTTTTCCGCCGATTGCACCGTTCAGAAATCTGACCTGATTCAGATCGGGCAGTTTAAGGTTTGCCTCGCCGCCAGCCGGAGGCGCTTCCGCCGCTGGTTCCAGCGGAGTGCCCGCGACCCGGCCGATCTCGAGGTTCGGCGCTGTCGCTGCCAGGGCCTGCGGACTGCAGATCGCAAGACCGAGAACGGTCACCACAGCCAGTTGCAGAATGCGCCGAGAAAATACGTGGAAAGCTGGAATCACGAGGGCGTTCTGCTGAGAGCAGGACGAATCAGGTTGGTCCATTGGATCAGAGGTCCTTGGAACATCAGTTGGGTGGGATGACAGAGCCATCTGTCGAGTTTGCAGGCATGGAGGCAGCAACGAGGAATTCACGGCAGGGACAGATTGTCCCCTGATGACGCCAATTTCTGCGTTTTGCCATTGATGCCGCAAAAAGGTAGTCGGGACCGACACCCTCTGCAACTGCCACTGACGAGGATTCACCCCATTGTCAGTGAGGAACCTGACATCGCGTGGTTTGCTTGAATCAACAAATCCGCCTAAATCGCCTTGTTGAGTTTCCGGGACGTGGTTGACGCTGAGATCAGAGGGGCCGTCGGGCATACCGCCCTTCCGTTCCTGGTCGTTGGGAGAGGATGCTGATAGCACGCCCTCCGATGAAATTTCACTGAATGCAGTTGCTGACGAAGTGCTTGCAGGGTGTTTTGAGTTTCTGCTGACGATCAGAATCAAAACGACGCACCAGGCAAACGATCCGGCTCGGAAAGTGCGTGAAAATCATGGTTGTTGGGTCCGGACGCGAAAACGAGGAGTTTCGACACCTGATCGTGGGCATCCCATGGGTGGAATCCCTGATGGTTGTCGTCCTCGTCCGGGGAAGGCATCCTGATGTCCATCCGCATTTCGAACGCCCACTGGGCCGTGTTTCTGACGACTTCTTTGAGGTGTTTCGAGGCACGCGCCATCAGGTACCGTCTGACCCCGAGGGCTCGCGATAGAACCATTTCAGTTCGCATTGGAAGGAACAGCGACATCGCCAGACACCTCGTCTGGGCTGGCGGATGCGTTGATGCACTGTCTGGCAGCCGGAGCAGATGGCTTCCCACACAAGGCGATTCTCCGCTGACGTGGAAGGTTTTTTGGCCGGATCTCCGACATATTCGAATCTCAACACGCTTCCTGTTCGGCAGCGACAGCGATAGCCGGATACGACGTTTGGTCGTCGGTATCTCTCAAACACGTGGCCGCAGCCATCACACGTCGCGCGCCAGTTTCCTGGTTGCAGGACGGTGTCCGGATCTTTTTCGCAGGCGGCAGGCTGAGCACCCAGTTGAGCGGCGATCTTCTTCCAGATCGGGCCATGCTTTGCCCGAGGTCCGGCAAGCGCATGTGCGATCTCATGCAGCAACGTATCGATCACTTTTTCACGCGAGTTGTGGGATGCGTAGAACTTCGAGATCTCAATTCGCCTGAGTCGATAGTTGCAGGCACCCAGCCGCCGGCGCGTCGTCGCCCAGCCGAATGTCCAGCCTTTCAGGCCGTGTCGCTGAAGTTCGTCATGAGCCCGTTGTTCGAGTTCAACCAGATCCATCGTCCAGCCCGCCGCGAAATCACATCCCGTCAATCGACGTCGCGTGGCACGATATCAGTCTGGGCCGTGGTTCGGACAGTCATTCAGCCGATTCATTCGCTCACGCGAGTCCGATGGTGACACCCTGGAATTGGGAAGAAACCGGGATTCCTGAGCCTTGCCCTGCAGCAGCATGGTCTTGCAATGCCTTGCTGCTTTCTATTTTTCGCAGGATTTGTCATCCGGTGCAGAGATGGGACTTCACTTCAGACGATGGAAGCTACAATCCAACCCGCGATTCTGAGTTGATTCGGGATCCTGACCCGGCAGATCCGTGGATGCAGTGGATGAGCAGAGGACTGGAAAGGCGGCATGACAGAGTCATCAGAACGGGGTTACATGATTCGCGAAGCGTGCCGGGATGATATTCCGGAGCTGGAAAGCCTCGTCGACCGCTTTGTTCAGGCCAACCGTCTCCTGCCTCGCACGACCGATGAACTGGAAGACCTCATTCCGTTCGGGTTTGTGGCCGTGGCAGACGACAAAGTCGTGGGCTTTGCGGCACTGGAGATTTACTCGGCGAAGCTGGCCGAAATTCGCAGCCTGGCTGTCCACAGCGAATACCAGGGCCGTGGGATCGGGAGGGGGCTTGTGAATCGCTGTGTGGATCTTGCGGTTCGACGCAACGTACTTGAGGTGATGGCCATTACGTCGTCGGATGCCTTCTTTCAGGCCTGCGGATTCGACTTCACCCTGCCTGGTGAAAAAAAGGCACTATTCATGCAGACGCGAGACGAATACTGATGACTTCGATGTCATCGATCACATCAACTGCAGAGTTCTGCGTCACGCCGGATGACATTCATGCGGCTCGGGATCGGATTCGTCCGCATGTGATCCGGACCCCGGTGATTGAGGCATGGGCACTCGAGCCGATGCTGCAGGCTCGAGTGGCCTTCAAGTGCGAAAACCTGCAACATGGATTCGCATTCAAGGCTCGTGGCGCGTGTAATGCGGTCATGAGCCTCTCAGATGAGGAGGCAAGCCGCGGCGTCGTCACTCATTCGTCCGGCAATCACGCCGCTGCCCTGGCCCGCGCAGCGATTCTCAGAGGAATCCGGGCGCACATCGTGATGCCGCACAACTCGGCCCGCGTGAAACTGCAGGCTGTGAAGGATCTGGGCGTTGAGCCGATCCTGTGTGAACCCGAATCGGCGGCACGCGAAGCGATGGCAGCCAGGGTTCAGCTGGAAACTGGTGCCACGATGATTCATCCGTTTAACGATGCTGCGGTCATTGCCGGGCAGGGAACAGCTGCAATCGAAATGCTGGAGCAGGTGCCCGATGCAGAGACGATGATCGTTCCTGTCGGGGGCGGAGGGTTGCTGGCCGGGACACTGATTGCTGTGAAATCGCTGCGGCCTGAAATCCGGGTCTTTGCTGCCGAGCCAGCGTGGGCGGACGATGCCTTTCGCAGCATGAGGTCGGGAAAAATTGAACCGGCGTTGCGAACCGATACGATCGCGGACGGCCTGCGAACTCCTCTTGGAACCCTGACATTTCCGATTATTCAGAGTCTCGTCGACGATGTCCTCTGCGCAGATGAAGAGACCATTCGGACGGCGACCGCGTTGCTGAGAACCCATGTGCGTCTGGTCGCGGAACCATCCGGAGCCGTGACGCTTGCAGCCATCCTGCAGCACGCTCCGCGATTTATGAATCGCCGCGTTGTGGCGTTGATCTCCGGTGGCAATACCGATCACGTTTAGCAACTCGTTGACAACGATCGGGATCATCCCGGGACAACTGGCGGCACGTCCTGTTGATCCAGCCAGTTCTGACCGCAGGTCACATCCACAACCAGTGGCACTGTCAGCTGCATGGCGTTCTGCATCTGCTGACGGATCAACGGGATCAGAGCATTCGCGTCGTCGCGGTGGCATTCGAATACCAGTTCGTCGTGAATCTGCAGCAGCATGGTTGCTCGCAGTTTGTCCTTCGCCAGTGCCGCGTCGACATCCAGCATGGCTCTCTTGATCAGATCAGCTGCTGATCCCTGGATGACAGTGTTGATTGCCGTTCTCTCGGGCATGCTGCGAGTGATTCCGGTCGTCTTGCGAATGCCGGAGATCGCTCGACGGCGATTCAGAATGGTTCTCGCGAAGCCCGTTCGAGCAGTCTCGGTCAGGACGTTCTCGCAGAACTTCGCGACTCCCGAATACTTGCGGAAGTAGTCATCGATAAACTGAGCCGCTTCATCCTTGCCGATTCCGAGGGCTGCGGCGAGCCCCCAGGGAGTTTGTCCATAGATGACTCCGAAATTCACGGCCTTTGCGATACGGCGAAGATCGGATGTGACTGCATCGATCGGAACGCCAAAGACCTGGCTCGCGACCGCCGCGTGAATGTCAACGCCCCTTCGAAATGCATCCGTCAAAGCTTCGTCACCGCTGAAATGGGCCAGCACACGCAGTTCAATCTGCGAGTAGTCCGCGCAGATCAGTGTCCAGTCCGGCAACCCGGCGCAGAAAGCGCGGCGAACTCGCTGACCTTCGGGCGTACGAATCGGAATGTTCTGAAGGTTGGGATCGCTGGAACTGAGGCGTCCTGTTGCGGCAACAGTCTGGTGAAACAGAGCATGAATACGTCCTGTCTGCGGATGGACCAATTCCGGAAGCGCGTCGAGGTATGTGCCCTTGAGTTTGATCAGATGACGGCGTTCCATAATCTTTGCCGGCAGTGGATGCTGCAGAGCCAGTTCTTCCAGAACCTCCTGATCGGTGCTGGCTCCTGTGGAGGTTCGGCGAAGAATCGGCAGCTTCAGATCCGTGAACAGAATCGTCTGCAGCTGTTTCGGAGAATCGATATTGAAACGTCGACCTGCGATCTTATGAATTTCTTCCGTCAGCCGATCGACATGCTCCGTCACAACTTTGCTTTGTCGCTTCAGTTCGTCGACATCAACTCGGATCCCTGCGAACTCCATTCTCGCGAGCACTTTGATGAGCGGTGACTCAACGTTCTTGTAAAGCTCGATCAGATGATCCTCAGAAAGTCCGTCACGGAGTTTGCGAGCGACCGCCACAAGAAGTCGCATCTGGCGTTCGCAATGTCCGGAGAGTTCGGGAGAGGCGGGTGAATCGCCTTCGGCCGGCGTAGCCTCGTCATCATCAAACATCGTCTTCTGGCGGCTCTTGCGAACCTCGGAGATGGCCGCTTTCCGAACGGATTCTGTGGCATGTCGATCGACGATTTCAGACAACTCGTGAGATCGTGCGCCGGCTTCCAGCAGATAGTCGGCAATTGATATGTCGAACAGATGCTGTGGCAGGGATTCGCCGGCTGACAAAAGCAGGTGGCATAGTGATTTCGCGGTGGAGACGACAAGTTCGCCCGCATACGAAGAGACAAAGCGCAGAATCAGATTGTGCAGTTCCGCCGCCGCAGTGCCGTGCGTGACATCAATCAGAATGGCCCGGAGTCCATTGGTGATTGCAACGAGAGCCAGACGCTTCTGACGAACGCCTGATCCGACCGTTGAGTATTCGAGGAACAATTGAGCGGCGGAGTGAAACTCGCTCAGGGATGCCTGTAAAGCCACAACCGTCCGAATCCGCTCTGCGGGCGGCAGTTCATCGAGGATAGACGAACCTGCAGGTGATGCCGGCACTGTCTCTGTCATTGCCGAATCGACAGGTGCCGATGGGATTCCGCCAGCCTTCAATTTTGCGGATCTGGCGAACAGCCCCGTTTCCGGTTCCGCGGCAGGGACGCTGTTCGATGTCGTATCCGGTATCGCTGTCAGCTTATTTCGCATGTCTGCTGCGTATCGACGAAAACCCAGCAGATTGAACAGACGATACAGCGACTCGGCGTCGGGGTCGTGGATTCTGGCCGTTTCGAAATCCAGTATCAGGGGCAGATCCGTTCTCAGACGAACCAGCTCGCGACTGAGTCGTGCCTGATCGGCAAACTGCACGAGGTTCTCAGCGAGTTTCTTTCCCGGAGCCTTTTCGGCATTCATCAGGACCTCGTCGAG
>JBKDRW010000240.1:0-6653 GCA_046341255.1 Planctomycetota bacterium | reverse complement strand
GGCTCGCGCGGAACTGATGCACGCCGATGTGGCAGATATGCGAGTGACTCGCGACATGCATGAACGTAAAGCAACGATGCATGAACTCTCTGATGTCTATGTGACGCTTCCGGGAGGATTCGGAACCATGGAGGAATTGTTTGAAGCGGTCACCTGGGCGCAACTGGAACTCCACGCAAGACCCGTGTTTTTGCTGAATCTTCAAGGCCTCTATGATGGACTGGTGGACATGATCGATTCGATGAAACATCGCGGTTTCCTCTCACCCCGTTGTCACAGCCTGCTGATCGTGGCAACTTCGGAAGAACAACTCTGCAGGCTGCTGGATGATGCGCTCTCCGGAGTTTGAAGCAAGCCACTGCGTCCGAACCATCAAAGCCCGGAATGGCCATCGATCGTTTGCCAGCGATGGTTGAAGCTCTTCATCGGACTTGAGGGTCGAACGTCCGGAAGCAGTCGCGTGGTCTCGCTTCCCTTGTCATCCCACGATCGGCAGGAATGCGACTTGCCGGACAAGGATTTCGATCCATCAGTCCTGTCAATTCCAGCGATCGTTCATGACTCAATGCCAGATGAGGCTTGATGGCAATGATGACCAGACTCACGGGCTCAAAACATAGCCGGACGTATTGATTACGTCACCGTCACGGTCCGGAATGGAATGACGTGCCGTTTCGCCTCTGCGCAGTCAATAAGCCAGTCCACCACCAATCAGGCCTCCATAGGCTTCCCATTCGGCATCGTTGATCAGTCCCCCTCGAACAAACACATTCGGGGTCATCCAGACGATCAGTTCAGCTGTCATCATTGAGGACTCCATCTCTTCAAAGTCCAGTTCAGTTGCAAACCGAAATGCAACATTCGAAGTGATGTCGATTTCAATACCCGGAGCGCAATAAATATTGCTTTCATGGTCTTTGTCGCGAAAAGTCTGACCAGGCACTGTCATTTCGATCCCGAGCGTCTCGTAGTCGTAGCCAAGCTGCACGAAGGGCCGTACCGCGGAATCGAAATTGGTATAAACAGTCGTACCAATGACCCAGTTGTCCAATTCGAGGTCCATACCGAGTGGGTTACCGAAAAAGTTGATCGTTCCCGACATGCTCAGATGCCTCGCGGAGAAAAAGACATCCTGAAACAGAAACGATGGCAATTGACTCTGCCACGGCGCCGGCAGATTCAGTGATGTTCGAAAGCCGGGCATGGTTTCGCCAAAGCCCTCAAAATCTTTGGGTGTCACGATGCTGATATACTGTCCGTCAACATAAGCTCGTCCGAGAAGTCCTGCCTCGTTCCGAGATGCCGACTCCTCAACAATCTGCAGCATTGAGGAAGCAAAGAACGAAGCACGGTCACCCAGTGATGTTGGTGGGACGATCACACCTGCCCCAGTCTGAGACTCAAAAACTGTCTCAACGTCTCGTGGCTGAAACACTTCATCGGCTCTCAGCCCGACGGCGCTTTCCGCGGCGACTGCGATCGAAAGAATCCGGGAGAGATGTTTGAAGAACTGCTCAGTCGTACGAACGGATCTGGATGCACGCAGCGATCGCGACATGGTGACACCTCGGTTACAGAATGCTGCATCACCATACAAAGTCACAGGCACGCGACCGAGATCACTGTCACCAATTCAGCACTGCAACCTCGGCCCGTGGCCGATTTCCCGAGTCATATCAGCAGGAATTGCGGGTTCCCATGATTGATGGGTGCCGATCGTCGGCGGATTCATGTCACTTCAGCAGGTAACGGTTTGCAATGGTAATGCCGCTCAGCATCGCCCCGACAATACCAAGGAACCCCTGATCGGTACCACACAGGAACAGATTGCTCAATGGTGTCTGTCCATTCGTAAACTTCTGCGGAGCACCATACACGCAGCCATTCACATGCCCTGTGAAACGGCGAATTGTCCGAGGAGTAAATACATCTGTATCAACCACGTGCGATCGAAAGTCCGGAATGTGCTTCACAGCGCTTTCAATAATACGATCGTTCCAATATTGCTTTGCCTGAACATATTCGTCTTCGGGAAGACTCATCCAGTAATGTGGGTCCGCGAGAGCTGTGATGCGAACCCGACCATCCTCCAGAGGCTGCGAGTAGTCAAAGTTGTTTGGCGAGCAGATGATTCCACTGCGCAAATCGACTGGCACGTCGGGACGTTCATAATGCAACTGATCGGTATCGCTGTAGAAGACAATCGTGTCATGATGGCCGAGCGTTTTCGGCTCAACATCCATCACACTGATCGATTCAACGAACGAGATATCTCCGGGCTGTGCCTTCTCGTACGACATGTTGGGATCGATCAGCCGCATGGTTTCAGCCGCACCGGCGGACGACAGAATATTGTCTGCCTCGATTTCTGTCCCGTCATCCAGCAGCACGGAAATCGCCTTTCCGTTGGCCTGACGGATCTCACGAACTCCGGCACGAAGCTTCAAATGCCCGCCCAGTGCTCTGAAATGCTTCACAAGCCGTCCAAGAATCAGCCGAATTCCTTCAAACGGTCTTCCAAATCCTTCGTGAAAAATGCTTTTGAACATGATCACGAACTGATTGAAGTCCATATCACGCGGTGTCGCACTTCCGTAGAACATCAACGGACAAAACAGCATGTCAACCAGAAGCGGATCCTTCACATACTCTGATACAACCTGCCGTGCGGAAACTTCCTGTCGGTCCAGGTTGAGTGCATCGTGTTCTGCAATGCGCGTCACCAGCCTCCGGAATCCATCGATCTGCTGCGGAAACACAGACGCGATCTGTTCCACGAAATAGGTGAAATGGTTCGTAAAATGCAGCGTCGCCTGAGGAAAGACGATGGAGGATCGGAGTTGCGGGCGCAGGTCGAAGTCTTCCCATGACAGTCGCAGTTGCCGAAGCAATTTGCTCAACGGTCCCTGCTTCGTTCCGGGCTCGGCATAATTGGTAATCGCATGCAGCCCGACGTCATAATTTCGTTTCCGAAGACGATAAAAGGAATTCAGTCCGCCAATGGTTGTGTGACGCTCAAGAATGCAGACGCTTTTCTCATAGTACGCAAGGCGAACACCGGCCGACAGGCCAGACATTCCGGCACCGATAATGACCGTGTCATATCGCACAGAAAGGATCCTCTTTCAACATACCTGTCCCGGAGGCTAAAACAGTTTCAGGCTCAACAACTTCACGCCACATCAAGTGCAACAACCCCGGAGGAGACTCCGGGGTTTGACAGACAATCTTCAATCAACGCGTCAGGACACTGCGTCAGGACACTATGCACCAACCGGTACATCTTTCAGCCGGGGAAGAAGGTAACTGACTGTTCCGGCCATCGTGTTCAGATTTGGATAATCCTCTTCCGGAATCTGAATCCGGTACATCTTGCGAAGCTCCATCACGATATCGAGGAAATCCATACTATCCAGTTCCATCTGCTCTCGGAACGGACGTGCATCATCGAGATCGGTCAGATCCTCGTCCGGAGCAATTCGCTCCAGAATATCCAGAATCACCTGTCGGATCTGATCAGACGTCATCAAACCACCCTCTCAATACTGTATCACCGGGAACACGGCCCGCGGAAATGCTGAATCTACCAGAAGCAGGACGACGATTATCCCTTAAACTTCCGGATAATCACCACCGAATTGATGCCCAGCATGCCAAATGAGTTGTTCAAAATACAGTCGACCTGACCAATTTCCCGAGGCTGATTAATCACCAGATTCGGCAAAGCACAACGGGGGTCCAGATCAGTGAGATTGATTGTAGCGTGGACGAAACCATCGTCAAATGACGGTAAATTGCCGAGAAGCTCCAGTGCACCGGCAGCGCCCATGGCATGCCCGATGAAGCTTTTTGTGTTATTGATGTGCGTATTTGGACAGTTCGCGAACACCTTACGGAGTGCCCCGGCCTCTTCAATGTCGCCCTGCTCGGTCGCCGTTGCGTGACTGCTGACGATATCGACATCCGCCGCATTGATTTTCGCACGCTTCAATGCCAGCTGCACGCACTCGGCCTGTCGATTTGAATCCGGTAACACGAAGTCTTTCGCGTCCGAATTCATCGCGTAACCGATGATCTCCGCATAAATTCTGGCACCGCGAGCCCTTGCGTCTGCGAGTCGCTCGACTGTGCACACGGCCCCGCCTTCAGAAACAACAATCCCGTTTCGATTGACGTCGAATGGTCGGCAGGCCTTCGTCGGATCTTCATGAGTTGCGAGAGCACCCTGGGCAGCGAAGCTGGCAAAGATCCCAAACGTATGGATGCTTTCGGAAACTCCTCCCGCTATCGCGAGATCCACTTCACCAAGACGCAGCATCTGCGCCGCCTGAATGAATCCCGCATTGCCGGCCGCACACGCCGCTCCCAGAGTCAGGTGCGGGCCGGTGATCCCCATATTCAGCGTGACTTCGCCAGCCGGATTATTTGCGACTGTGCGCGGATTGTGGTGGTGAGACCAGACTTTTGTGTCGTACTGAAACTTTGAAATCTCATAGATTTCATTCTCTGTTTCCACATTTCCGTGCTCGGTGATTCCGAGGTACACACCGACTCGATCACGAGCCACATTCGGCCAGTCCAGACCCGAGTCCTTTACCGCCTCATTCGCACAATAAACGGCAATCGAGCCCGCTCGAGTCCCGCGGCGAAGGTCTTTCTTCTTCTGATATCGCGTTTCTTCGAAGTTGCACACGCCCGCGAGTACCGGTCCCATGTACCGAGTCTCGTAGTTGACCACACCCGATCGGCCTTCGAGAAGACTTTGGCGATATTCGCTCAGATTGCTTCCGTTGGGTGACGTCAGTCCGATTCCGGTGATAACGATGCGATCCTGATCCGACAAAGGAAAACCTCTATGTCTGCCGCGGGATTTCTGTGACGTCCGGGATCACGTCAACGGAAACATCCGCATTGAATCTTTGGCCCCGGCGCGAAACTCGTCGCCAGTCATTCCCGGAACTGACGTACAGACTTTCGCGAATGCGGAGAGTATCTCGCCTCTGACGATGTGACAAGCAGCGGCTTCGAGGCCACGAAACTTCCCTGAGATTGCGAGTGTTCCTGCGGCCCGAACACACATTCGGTCCCGAAGAAATCTGGTCCCGCTCGGCGCCGGACATCCTCAGAAGATCCGACAGGACGCCGTTTGGCTGATTGCTGATTCATTTATGGCTTCGGCGTCAGATCGAACGGCGTCAGCCCGTCGGCAGCGGCCTTTGTTTTCGTACTGAGGATCAGCTTTTTGCCGACCTCGTCGACGATCAACACCAGCGGATCTCGCTCTTTTTCGTAGTTCCTGATGATCCCGTGCAGACCTTCCTGAGCTGTCACACTGCCCAGATTCAACGTTTGCGGCATGACTTGCGTAAAACCCGCTCCCTGAAGGGCTTTACCGTCGATGGTTGCTTCTGTCTTGATGGCATCCGCGATGTAACCGAATGCTTCCTGCAGAGGAGTTCTGCGAAAATCGATCAGTACCTTCATCTTCAGACGGTCAACCACCTTGTCCGGAAGCGACGTATTGTCCGCGCTTGTCATCGCCTCTTCAGGCTTCAGCCCCAGCGACTCGTTCCACGTCAGCATGGTCCCGGCCGCCAGATTTGCAGCAGCATGCCGAGGCAAGATCGTCACGAATCGCGCGAACTCCGGAGTGACATGGGCTGATGTCCCGATATCCAGTGCCTGCAACATAGCCGGAAATCTCCCGATGATCTGTCGCGTGCCGGATGTGGCTGGTTTCATCCGGCGAACCAGACGCAGAACATCCTCCGCAAGTCGGCTCAACTGCAACTGCATTTGCCGCTGAACTTTCATGGAGGAACTGTCGGTGGAACTGTGCAGCAGTGTTTCCATGTAAAATTCGGGCTGCAGATGCATGCTCCATGAGACCGTCTCGACCTCTTCACCCATCCAGATCACAAACTGGTCGGCAATCGCCTGCAGCGGCGCGATAAAGATGTCTTCTCGATGTGAATCGATCAGCTTCAGGTCGAACAGCATACTGACCATGCGATCTCGATCCGACTTCTTCAGCAACGGATCCATGTCGGGCGAGGCCAGCGCGGCGTCGCTGGCGGACAGTTGAAGATCCTCTGCCAGTGACAAGGGCGCCACGGCAAATGTGGATCGATCCACCTTGAGATAAGAAAACTCTGTCGCTTCGTAAACCTCGACGGTCGGAGCGGCGGATGAAGGTGGCCTGAGCCTTTTGCCAAACCGGGCGATCAGGTCCGATTCAGTCTGCGGCTCTCTCAGTCGCACCACCGCAGCCACGTCCGGCGGTGTCATGCGGGGCCCAAAGTTGATCGCGATCGTCAGTTCCGAAATTTCCTGCGGGTCAAATTTGGTTCGACGCCTGATCTCTTCGCCGAGCCAGACCCCCAGATTGCCCAGCATCGCCTGAAACTCCTGAATCGAATTGTCCTTTTTCCACAGCTCTGCCGGGCGCAGGTGAATCAGCACATGGGGCGTAAAAGGAATGTAATCAAGAGGGATCATCTTCCCGTGGGTGGGGCTGAGTTCCTCTGCAGACTCATTCGAAACGGCATCAGCCGCCTTCTTTTTTTCCCAGCCTTCATTGACTCGGGGTGGTTCAACCACAGCCACCGCAGTCTCCTGTTGTCGCGACTTCCAGACAGCAACAGCACCAATGA
>JBKDRW010000239.1:0-2012 GCA_046341255.1 Planctomycetota bacterium | reverse complement strand
AGTGGAGAGTTCCCTGGTATCGCACCCGAGGGTGGCGGAGGCTGCAGTCGTTGGATTTCCCCACGAGATCAAGGGAGAAGGCATCTGCTGTTTTGTCACTCTGAAGAGTGGCGAAGGTGATGACGCTCTGAAGAAGGAGTTGATCAATCACGTGCGTCAAACGATTGGTGCTCTGGCAACTCCGGATAAGATTCAATTCACAGCGGCTCTGCCCAAGACTCGCAGCGGCAAGATTATGAGAAGACTGCTGCGGGATATTGCGGCTGGTCGCGAGTCGACCCAGGACACCACGACGCTGGAAGATCTGAGTATTCTCGCAAAGCTTCGGTCGGACGAAGATTAATCGGGGCTATCATGGTGGTAAGGATGATCGCCTGAGTTCAGGCGATCATTGACATTTTCGTCGTGCTGACATCCCTCTGCGATTGTTTCGTCCATTGAATCGCGGACAGATGGTTGTGAAACGCGTCTGACAGGCCGCTGAATTGGCGTTGGCAACGACGGGCTTTGATGAGCCGAATGTTGCGAATCGCTGTAAAAACCGGCGATTTTGCGGCGGTTTTTTGACGATGCTCATGGAGTGAGCGGCCATGCGGGTCGTCCCGCAGTCTGCACGGGGATTTTCCAAAGTGTTCCGCCGGCCGTTACAAATAACGTCTTCAGGTCGTCGCCTCCGAACGCACAATTTGTTGTTTCATCGCGTGGTATGGCTGTGAATGCCAGAAGTTCACCATCCTGTGAAAAGACATAGATGCCGGCCGTCGGCGTCTCCGCGGTTTCAAACGGTGGATTTGGTTTGTTGATTCCTGCGGCTACAAACAGTCGTCCGCAGGCGTCCAGTTTCATCCCGTCCGGACCTCGTGTCGTTTTCCAGTCGTAGACCAGTTTCTGGCTGGCGAAGTCGACGGTCCCTTCGGCCTTCAGACGGAAACGCCACAGCTTGCGGGCTCCGTTGGCGGTGTCATTGTTGTTGTCGGCAACGAATAAAAACCTGTCATCATGAGTTACGACGAGACCGTTCGGTCGATCCACTTCGTGCGTGATGATTCGAGTGACATGGCCATTGGGGTCGATCCGATAAACCCCTTCAATCTTTCTGTTGTCCGCATCGACCAATTCCATCTTTGACCGGTCGCCGTAACAGGGATCAGAGAAATAAATGCGATTGGAGGAATCAATTGTCAGATCATTGGGCTGATTGAATTTCATGCCGCTGAAATCCTCCGCCAGAACGGTGGTTGTGCCATTGTGTTCAAGCCTTGTCACTCGA
This sequence comes from Planctomycetota bacterium, assembly GCA_046341255.1. Classification (GTDB taxonomy): domain Bacteria; phylum Planctomycetota; class Planctomycetia; order Planctomycetales; family Planctomycetaceae; genus SXXK01. The sequence goes on along the minus strand of JBKDRW010000239.1, from coordinate 742 downwards.
CGGCGTACGGGTTCGCAGATCACCAGTCGACCTTCGCGGTCGAACATCAGCCCATTTGAGCCGGCATTCCGGCGATAGACTGAAGCACGTCCATCTTTGTCGCGGATATTGATGTTGCCCTCCCCGCTGGTCAGCAGCCCAAGGTCAGGATGCCATGCTGGTCCCTCCCCTGCCCCGTGGTCCTGAAGCTGTTCCGGCTGCCCGGAAAAGATGGTCCCCTCTGTTTCTCGCCCGGCCGGCTCATTGCCTCTTTCAGGACGCAAAGTCGCTGTCACCGGGATATGATCGGACAGTTGTTCTGTGATCTCATCGCGGAGGATGGATGCAGACACGACGGAGCTGAGGAGATTCTCAGAAACAAAGATGTAGTCGAGTCGGCGATCGGTACCATGGTCTTCGTCGCTGACCAGTTTTGCGGGGAACGTGCCGATGAACGGCGAGTCCGGCTTGCGGAAGCGTTCAATCAGATCGATGAAGTTGAGATCAAGGATGGCCTTGATTCCGCCATAGTCGAGCCGACCGTTGTTCAGATTTCTTGCGTCTCGATTCTTCCGATCCAGTCCCTGAAAGAAGGAAACAAGCTGTGTGTCACTCCCGTAATGCGCTTTGTCAGATGGCGAGAATCCGTTGAAGTCGCCAGCAAGAACAATTCGTGGGTGCTGTTCCGGAAGACCGGCGATATCTTTCGCCAGCAGCATTGCTTCCTCAATGCGTCGCGCAAAATTGGAAGGATGGAAATGAA
>JBKDRW010000238.1:0-26934 GCA_046341255.1 Planctomycetota bacterium | reverse complement strand
ATTGATGACTATGTGATGAAATCGATCGCGTCGAATGGGCTGTCGCCATCTCCGTCGGCGGATCGAGTCACACTGATTCGTCGGCTGAGTTTCGATCTGATCGGATTGCCTCCGACGGAAGCGGAAGTTGATGCGTTTGTTGCTGACACTTCTCCGGATGCGTACGAAAAGCTGGTCGATCGCCTGCTCAGTTCACCTCACTTTGGCGAGCGACTGGCGATCTGGTGGCTGGACCTCGTGCGATACGCCGACACGGTGGGTTATCACGGCGATCAGCCGATGAGCGTTTCGCCGTTTCGGCAGTACGTGATTGATTCGTTCAACGCCAACAAGCCATTTGACCAGTTTACGACAGAACAACTGGCGGGTGATCTACTGCCGAATCCAACCCGCGAACAACGTGTTGCGTCGGGGTACAATCGTCTGGGCATGATGAGCGCCGAAGGTGGCGTGCAGGACAAAGAGTACCTCGCGAAATACATCGCTGAACGAGTTCGTAACGCAACGGGTACATGGATGGGCATCACGCTGGGATGCGCCGAATGTCACGATCACAAGTTCGACCCGCTGACTGCAAAGGATTTTTATCGCTTCCAGGCGTTCTTCGCTGACATCAAAGAACGCGGGCTATACTCCGGAGCCAACGACGACGGCAACTGGGGGCCGTTTATTAAAGTCCCGACCGATCAACAAGCCGCGGAACTGGCGAAGTTTGATGAGCAAATCGCGGCCGTGAAGAAGACGCTGGAGACCTCAACGCTGGAACTGGACGTGGCTCAGGTTGAGTGGGAAAAAACTCAGATCAAGTGGACCGCGATCACTCCAGAAACATTCGTCTCCAAAGAAGGAGCCCGGCTGGCACCTCGAGCCGACGGCGCGATTCTGGTCGGCGACAAAAATCCGGCGACAGATACCTACACGGTGACGTTCAAGTCCATTCCTGCTTCTACAACCGCACTGCGACTTGAGGTTCTGACTGACGACTCACTCCCTCGGAAAGGCCCAGGTCGCGCCGGCAACGGTAACTTCGTATTGTCGGAATTGATCGTCAGGATCCGGGACTCTTCCGGCGCGGAGACTCCGATTTCCCTGCAGAATGCAACCGCCACTTACGAACAAACCGGCGCGGCAGGTGACAATCCTTACGGCAAATGGGCCGTCACGGCAGCGATCGATGGCGATGCCAAAGGTGCCAAGTGGGGCTGGGCCATTATGGAACAGGCAGGCAAGCCAAACTTCGCCGTCTTTGAAACGGCTGCGGACCTGACGTTACCGGAAGGTGCCACTCTGACAATCGAGATGGCTCAGAATCTTGACAATCCCGGTCACAACATCGGATGCTTCCGCTGGTCCGTGGCAACGTCGGTTCGTCCCGTCAAAGCCTCTGATGCACCGCCAGCGAACATCGTTTCGATTTTGGACACCGTCGCCGATCAAAGAAACGATGCTCAGAAAGCCGAACTGGCTGCATACTATCGAACCATTGCACCTGGGTTGGCTCCGGCACGAGACCAACTGGCATCGCTGGAAAAGCAACGCAAAGACTTCGACGCAACGATTCCCTCCACGCTGGTGACAGAAGCCGTCGCGCCGCGAATGGTGCGAGTCCTTCCGCGAGGCAACTGGATGGACGACAGTGGCGAAGTTGTCACGCCTGCGTTTCCGGAAGTCCTCTCCCCTGCCCCGCCAGCCGACAAGACGTTGAACCGCCTGGATCTGGCCAGATGGATTACGTCCGCTGACAACCCGCTGACGCCGCGAGTTGTCGTCAATCGACTTTGGAAGCTCTACTTCGGCGCAGGGATTTCTCGAAAGCTTGATGATCTGGGTGCTCAGGGCGAATGGCCAAGTCATCCGGAGCTGCTCGACTTTCTCGCCAACGATCTTCGGACACATGGCTGGGACCTGAAGCGAACGATCAAGGCCATGGTGATGTCGAACACGTATCGACAGTCGTCTCTGACCAGCCCTGCCCTGCGTGAAGCGGATCCGTACAACCGCTGGCTGGCTCGTCAAAGCCGATTCCGACTCGATGCCGAACTTGTTCGCGATAACGCGCTGGCGGTGAGCGGTTTGCTGGTGAAGTCAATTGGCGGAAAGAGCGTCAATCCATATCAGCCCGCAGGCTATTGGGCGTATCTGAACTTTCCGACTCGCGAATGGCAGAACAGCACGGGCGACGGACTGTACCGTCGAGGACTTTACACGCACTGGCAGCGACAGTATCTGCATCCGAGCCTGCTGGCGTTTGATGCGCCAAGCCGTGAAGAATGCACAGCCGATCGTCCGCGTTCGAACACGCCGCTGCAGTCGCTGGTTTTGCTGAACGACCCCAGTTACGTCGAAGCCGCGCGAGCCTTTGCGGAAACCATTCTTCGCAACGGCGGATCAACGACTCAAGATCGACTGAACTTCGCGTTTCGACGAGCACTATCACGTACGGTATCAGATCAGGAGGCGGTCGTGCTGGAACAGCTTCTGAATAATCATCTGGCTGAATATCATGAGAATACGGCTGTGGCTTCGGAGGTACTAACCGTCGGTGCGAGGCCGGCTCCGTCGGATCTTCCGGCCCCGGAACTGGCCGCATGGACCAGTGTCGCGCGGACGATTTTGAATCTTCACGAAACCATCACAAGGAACTGATCGACATGTTTTCGATTCCCACTTCCATCGCACGACGGTCGTTCCTTCGCAACTCAGGTCTGTCACTGGGTTCCATGGCGCTTGGCTCCATGCTGGCCCGGAAAAGTCGCGGCGATGATCTCGGGGCACAGATTCCGAAGTGGTCCGGAGTCATCAATCCTCCGCATCATGTGCCGAAAGCGAAGCGGATCATCTGGCTGTACATGGCCGGCGGGATGACGCACATTGATACGTTCGACAACAAGCCGAAACTTGCGGAACTGCATGGCACGCCAATGCCCGAATCAGTTACAAAAGGCCAGCAGATCGCGCAACTTCAGGGCGCGCAGCTCAATTGTTTCGGGCCGCAGCATGCGTTCAAACAATGGGGGCAATCGGGTCAGTCGATCAGCGAGATCTGGCCGATGCTCGGCGAAAAATGCGCTGATGACATGTGCATCGTTCGATCGCTTCACACCGATGCGATCAATCATGATCCGGCTCATACGTTCATGAACACCGGAACGATGATCGCGGGCCGACCGGCGATGGGGTCGTGGCTGCTTTATGGACTGGGATCTGAATCTGAAAGTCTTCCAGGCTTTGTCGTGATGGTTTCAACCGGCAAGTACGGCCAACGGCAACCGATCGCCGCGCGACAGTGGCATTCGGGATTTCTGCCGGGGCAGTTTCAGGGCGTCGAGTTTCGAGGCACTGGCGATCCCGTTCTTTATGTGGGCAATCCGAAAGGCGTATCTTCAAAGCAGCAGCGAGATATCGTCGATGCCGTGCAGAGGCTCAATGGCCTGGCGAACGAGCGTTTTGATGACCCGGAAATTTCGACTCGCATCAGTCAGTATGAACTCGCGTTTCGGATGCAGTCCAGCGTACCGGAACTGATGGATGTCAGTAAGGAGCCTCAACATATCTTTGATCTCTACGGCACCAAGGGCGGCGACGGTTCTTTTGCGTCGAACTGTCTGCTGGCTCGTCGACTTGCCGAACGGGGAACTCGTTTCATCCAGCTCTATCATCGCGACTGGGATCATCACGGCGCGGTGAAGGAACATTCTGCCGGAACCGCGAAGGAAGTTGACCAGGGTGTCGCTGCACTCATAACCGACCTCAAGCAGCGTGACATGCTGAAGGACACGATCATCGTGTTCGGTTCCGAATTCGGGCGGACTCCGATGGCTCAGGGCAATGGCCGCGATCATCATCTCGCCGGTTTCACCATGTGGTTCGCCGGCGGCGGATTCAAGCCCGGCATGAGCTTTGGCGCAACCGATGATTTTGGCTACCACGCCGTCGAAAATCGAGTGTCTGTTCACGACGTCCATGCCACGCTGCTTCACCTTATGGGTGTTGACCATCTGCGATTTACCTACAAATTTCAGGGCCTCGATGCTCGGCTGACCGGTGTGGAGGAATCACGAATTCTGAATGAACTTTTGGTGTAAACTCGGCAAAGTAAGTGATCCGTTTACCGCAACGACGCACGACAGCCCGACCACTTCGGAAGGAGGTCTGTCAGGAATTCCGGAGACGATGGATGACCTCTCAGGTGTAAGCCAGAGCAGAGTGAAATCCGTCAGCAAGGTGGCCATCAATGCAATCGATCGCGATTCCGGGTTCGTTCCGGACTGGATTCACATTCGCTTCTCACGTTTTATTTTGTCTCCTCATATGCAGTTCTATCGGAAAAGGGCAAATTGTCACGGCCCCCGTGAGCGAGATCCGGCCCCCACTGATTCTGGCCCACTACATGCCCTGGTTTCAGGCAAAGCCACCAGAGAATACGTGGGGCTGGCACTGGACCATGGGACACTTTGATCCGGAGGCGAAGTCTGATGGAAAGCGGCAGATTGCTTCGAAATTCTATCCAGTCATTGAACCCTATGACTCGGGAGATCCACAGGTTCTGGAATGTCATCTGCTGATGATGAAACTGGCCGGTATTGATGGGGTCATCGTGGACTGGTATGGTCGGACGGATTTCCGAGACTACGCAGTCCTGCATCGCAATACGACTCGATTGCTGCAGCAGTGCGAGCGGCTGAAGATGAAGTTTGTGATCTGTTACGAAGACCAGACGGTTCCTGCGCTGGTTGATGCGAGGCGACTTGATCCGAAAGATCGAGTCACGCACGTTGCGCAAGAAATCAACTGGCTGAGCCGGTACTGGTTCAAGTCCGGCAGTTACGTGCGACTCAATGGTCGACCTGTCCTGATGTCATTTGGCCATACAGGCCTGACCAACGACGAATGGAAACAATGCCTGTCAAAACTGAATTCGCCTGTGGCCTATTTCAGTCAGGACTATCGCCGCGACGGAGCCGAGGGAGCATTTGGCTGGCCGGCTCCAAACGTCGGATTGACGCAGGTTGACAAATTTAAAACAGAGTCAAAGGCGTGGCCGAATTCGGTCCCTGTGGCTTTTCCGCGATTCATCGACTCATACCGCGCTGCAAAAGTCAGTGGGGGCTTTCCCGAGTTGCCGGACGATGATGGCCGTACTTTTCGGATGACCCTCAGCAAAGCAATCGGCGCCGGATCGTCGATCATTCAAATCGCCACATGGAACGACTGGGGTGAGGGTACTCAAATCGAACCCAGTCGCGAGTTCGGTTATCGGGATCTGGAGTTGGTCCAGAGAACACGCCGCGAAATGATCGGACTCGGATTTATACTCACGGAAGAAGATCTTCGGCTGCCAGTGAAGCTGCTGGAAGCTCGCAGAGCATTCGTGGAGCATTCGAGTACCTGCGATCAGGCGGCAATCGCTATTTCAGAGAATCGGCTGGACGATGCCAAACGCATCATTCGCGAGCTGACTCACCCGTAAACATTCCGTACAATGTGCAGATCATCCTGTCCTGATCGATCGCACACTCAAGGCTTTACTTCCCCGCCGGAGCGAACACGTTGTCGCGTTCGAGCGGAAGCTGAAAACCGTCTGATACGCGAGTCATGTAGAGTCCGCGGCAAAGCCACCAGAACGTGGACATCGCCTGAGCTGCGCCGAAGTCTTTTTCGAGAATTGCATAGTCGTCTGTTGTCAGTGTCCACGGAGCCTGACTCAGCTTTCGAGCATAGGCGTACGCTCGTTGTTCTTCAGAAGGAAAAGCGGACCAGTCATCACTGGCGAGCTTTCGCGTTCTCTCAGAAATTGCGTTCTGATCAAGTCCGGCGACTTCCAGCAGCATTTCGCAATGTCCCATACAGTAGTTACATTCAATTGCACGCGTCTGCACCCAGAACAGACTCTCTTCAAAGACACGATTGCCGGGACGCTCGGCCCACATGGTTCGCGTCGCGATACTCCATGGGATCTGTAACTCTGCAGAATAGCCGTACGTCATCAGACTCCAAACGATACGAGTTGGTCGAGTTGCCATTTCCGGAGGCAGTTTGGATCTGACATCATCCCACGCGGGAATCGGAAGTCGAGGCACCCTCGAGCGTTGTCTCTCGAGCCGGGTCTGCAGTTCCTCGAAAGAGAGTTTTCCCCAGTCGCCATCATCGGCAACCACATCCTTTCCATCCGTTCTGAGTCTTGGAGGCTCACCATTGGGTGGGATCAGCGATGCCATCTGAAGCGCACCATCGACGAACTCCACATCCAGCGGAGCCAGTGGACCTTGTGCTTCCATCGGAAGATGAAGACCGAGAACGATTCGATCCTGGAAGTTGCCATAGGCGCCGAGCAACACCATGGACGCAACCACGTTGTCGCCAAAAGTTTCGCGCAGATCTTCAAACAGGGAATCCGGAATGGTCGGAGCTGCGACGGTCAGCAACCTTGCAAACTCAAGCGGCTTACGGTCTGCCACGGGCCACTGTGCGGGATCTCCTGTCAAAGCCGCAACCACATCATCCCCAGCGCCGTGACGTTTCAGATCGGCAAGAGCATGCGCTTCGGAGTATTCGCAGTGATTCGCATTTGCGATCACCCATCGCATTTTCGCTCTGAGCAAGGGATCGACAGGACTGTTCATTCGATGTGCATAATCCAGCTTCAGCATCGCCGCACTGGTTCGAGGCAGATGAATGGCAACGGCTTTTGCCCATGACGGCAACGGTCCCCCACCTCCTGAAACCGTTTTCGGCAGCGACTTCCATGCATCTTCATCCGACAAAAGACTTACGCAAGGCATATTCGATGGCTTCGTTGACGCGTCTTCTTGCTGCTGGTCACTTGCAGAAAGAAGATCGGACATCAGAACAGCCATGAGAAACCCCGCGATGAACAGAATCGTTATTTGTGGTCGTAATAGAACGACGTCAGGATTCGACGGCAACACAAGCAGCTCCGATCTGCGGGCAGCCAACAACAGAGATCATTGTTCCGATACAGGCAGTCCATGTTCAAGCATCAGCATCAACAAGGCCTGTTCCATTTCCTCAGGCTTGAAGCCAAAGGGGCCGCGGCCGCTTTTATAAGCAACCTTCCCTTCCGGATCGATCACATACAGCCGGGCTGGCATCCCGCTGTAAGCATTGCCGACCGTGTCTTCAATATCGTCAACCAGCAGCGGAATCGATGGTTTCAGTTTCGCAGCACATTGTTCAGCAACAGCACTGCGTTCGTGATAGGTTGTCGGCTGAGCCACAGCAACTCCGACGTTTTCATTTGACTTCATCGCCCAACCGTCCGTCGGGTGCGCCTCACGTACATAGATGAAAAGAAAATCGGCGTTGCTCTTCTGCCGCTCCCGCACGGCCTCAACCGTCGAGTACATCGATCGAAACGGACCGCATGTGAAGTTGCCAAACACCAACACGATCGGTTTGCCGCCCAGTCGCTTCGACAGCCGTACAGGCTCGCCACTACCAAGAAGCTTCAGTTCAAAGTCCGGAGCCGGCTCATTCAAACCGGGACCTTCCTGAAGTGAGCCGATCTCGCCAGCCATCAAGCCCTTGATTAATGTCTCCTTTTGAGGCTCATCACCTGGCTGGAAACCATTTCCAGACGAAATCAACGCGTCACGCAGTTCTTCGAATCGAAAGGATTCCTGATCACCTGCGACTTTGCTGAAAAACGCTTCCCATTCTTCCCGAGTCAGTTCTCCGTCCCCACTGGGATCAACGCGTCTGAAAAGTCGATTGATCATGTAGGATTGGCGAACCCAGCCATTACCATCCGACCAGTCGAGGTCAAATCCGCTCAGGACATCGTCGTGATCTCGATCCAGCGCCACGAAGATTCCGGCGTCACCCCTGAAGGCATCCTTCTTCAGAGGCTCATCCGGCTTCAAGCCGTGGCGTTCAGCCAGCCATGTCCATGAAAATCGACTGACCGCAGGACCAAACCAGCCAGAGGTTCCGTCCAACTGTCCACCACGCGCAATCACCAGATACATGGCAATTGCCTCGGGTATTCTTCGACCATCATAGGCACGTTCAATCTCCTCCGGAGTAAACTTCAACAATTCAGGGCCTGGTTGAGGGAGAGATATGAACTGCTCATCCGCTTGCGCAAACAGCGCCGGTTCCTGCTGAACGGCTTGGACTGACGCAATGGATAAAACGCAGCCAGTGACAGCAACCGCTGCAAAAAAAACTCGGTATGGCATAACAATTCCCCCTTGTATGGACCTGCTGGCTGTCTGCGTCGTAAACACGAAGATCAAAGTCTACTCATCAGACAGTCTCTCTGTCGCGTTCGTCCGTCAATCGCGACGCCCATGACGCACGGTCTATTGTCACCCGACGTGGCCCAAACCTCAGAATCCAAGGATCTCCAGTTCTTGAGTAAAATCTTGTCTTAATTTACACCCTTAAGATAATTCGCGCCGCTCCCACAATAAACACCCACTTTCGCTGATGATCGAGTCGGAAGGGGTTGCAGAATTGAGCATAATGCCAGAGACCGTTGACGCCACGCAGGGCCACGTGAGGTTTTGCCCGAGTGACGTGGGAAATCGTGCTTTCAAAGTGGGATTCCAGCCAACATTCCGCAGCATTTTTCCACGACGCTGGATCCTGAACTCGGGATCCCCCCACACGCATCACGGGGCAAAATCACGGAATCGACCCCGTATTAGGTGAACATTTGCACAAGACGCCTTGAGGCATTTTCAGCAACAGCGATAAACTCCCGAAGTTACCGGAGCATCATTGCCCGCGTCCGGGGCAGCTGCGCGCTGGTATCTTCGAGCAATCTCGTCTTCGTATCTGGTGCAGAAATTCCCGCCGATTCCTGTTGGGCGCATCGCTCACGTACTTCAAATCTCAGCTACTCCGATCCATGAAGATGACTCCAGTCACAACTTTGCGACACGCAGCGACAGCCATCATGCTGTTACTGCTTGCGCTGGTGGGACTGGAATTCTGGCTGCGCAGTCGGGAGCAGCCGATGATTGCCATCATCTGCGGCCAATCCGATCCGACAGATCAAACACTTCTCGTGCCTTCTTCGGTTGTGCATCACGAGCTTCGTCGTGTTTCTTCAATCCTGCATCAGACCGGGATCGATCAGAAACCGATATCGGTACAGATCAACTCGATGGGCTGCCGAGGTGACGAGATCCAGCCCCTGACTCCGAAGGATACTTATCGGATCCTCGTTCTGGGAGACGATTCGATCTGCGGTCTGAGCGTACCAGAAAATGAAACCGTCAGCGCTCGGATGAAACAGTTCCTTTCGAAGTCGATTTCGACGAAACTCGAGATCATCAATGCCGGTGTTCCGGGTTATTGTCCTTTGCTTTGCTGCATTCGATATCAGCATGAACTGTTTCGACTGAAGCCAGATCTTGTCATTCTTCATGTCGACATGACGGATATCGCGGACGACTGCGCGTATCGAAACCTGCTCCAGAAGGACGGCAGTCAGATGGTGTGCTCTCACGCTTCTCTGCGCCTACCCCCGAAGCCAGACAATCCTGTCCTGCATTTTGTGAAGCAATCGGCGACGGCCACGTGGCTGGCATCGAAAACCCGAGCACATGCCTCAGACATATTCAATCTGTCCAACTCTCGAGCCACTTGTTCAGTCGGGATGAACTGGATCCGCGACAACCCGCCGGATCTGCGACTCCAGATCCGGCACGCGTTGGATCCGATTCGCAACCTCCGAGATACCGTTGAAGAGCATGGTGGGCATTTCCTCGTGACCTCGGCACCAGTTCTGTGGCAGGTCGCGTCGGCTGACGAGGCTCCGGAGTTGAGTCGTGATCTTGGCATTAAGGGAGCGACTCCGTACGAGACAGATTTTCCATTTGAAGTCATCGAAAAATTCTGCAGGAAGTCGGACATTTCCTTTTGCAACACAGTCACCGCTTTCCAGACTGAAAAGGCAGCAAGACTGTTTTCGAAGGACACTCCGGTGCTGTCTCGAATTGGCATGGCATTGTACGCTCGCGAAATTGCCACGTTCCTGTTGGAGTATCCACAAGCGCCGTGGAATGACATTGCAACTGAGTAAAACAGGAAGTGCGATCTTCTTCGCCGAGTGGTATCCTTTCCCGCATTGGAACAGCCCGGAATGAGCTCAGCCCGCTCGGGCAGCGTCATCAATTGGAATTGCAGACTGAAGAGCGTAAAACTAGGGGACGGATGAAATCAACCTGCTTCGCCGAAAGCAAACCGGTGAAGCCTTCTTTGAGCAGCGACGTTATGAAGAGTGCATTTGAAGCGGTCGAACAGTACTTCAAGGAAGCGGCGGCCGTGATGAATCTGTCGGACAGTATGCGAGATTTGCTGCTGACGCCGGAACGCGAAGTGAAGGTGCAGGTGCCCATCCGGCGCGACAATGGTCAGATCGCTACTTTCGTCGGCTTCCGCATGCAACATAACAGTGCGCGTGGACCAATGAAAGGCGGGTTGAGATACCATCACGAAGTCAATGCTGATGAAGTGCTGGCCCTTGCCTCGCTGATGACGTGGAAAACTGCGGTGGTCGACATCCCCTATGGCGGCGCGAAGGGTGGAATTGCGATCAACCCGAAAGACTTTTCAATCGACGAACTGGAACGACTGACTCGTAGTTTCGTCGACGAGATCCATGACATCTTCGGCCCTGACAAAGACATCCCCGCGCCGGACATGGGGACCAATGCTCAGACGATGGCGTGGATCATGAATCAGTACCAGAAGTTTCACGGCTTCAGCCCCGGCTGTGTGACTGGCAAGCCTGTTGAACTTTATGGTGCTGAAGGTCGCGAAGAAGCCACCGGTCGCGGCGTGGGTACGCTGACTTTGGCGCTGCTGCGAAAGTTTGGGCGATCTATCGAATCATCAACGGTGGCGATTCAGGGCTTTGGCAATGTCGGCACGTTCACGGCATCATACCTCCACAAAGCGGGTGGTAAGGTCATTGCGATCTCGGATCTCAGCGGAGGTCTGCTGAACCGCGACGGCATCGATATCCCGGCTGCTCTTGCCTGGGTTGCCGAAAAGAAAAGTCTCGCAGGCTTCCCCTGCGGCGAGAGCATCTCCAACGAACAACTCCTCGCGCTGGATTGTGACGTGCTGATTCCCGCAGCCCTTGGCGGCGTGCTGACCACCGCCAACGCAAACGATGTGCGTGCGAAGTTTATTGTCGAAGCAGCGAACGGCCCGACGGATCCGGATGCTGATGCAATCTTCAACAATCGAGAGATCGTCGTTCTCCCCGATATTCTCGCCAATGCCGGCGGTGTGACGGTCAGCTATTTCGAATGGGTTCAGAACCAGCAGTATTTCCGCTGGGACCTGAGCCGCGTGCGTGAAGAACTGGAACGCACGATGACTCGCAGCTTCGACAAGGTGTGGTCAACGGCTCAGGAAAAGAAGGTTTCTCTCCGCGTAGCGGCGTACCTTGTCGGAATTGGACGTGTCGCCAGAGCCACGGAACTTGGGGGCATCTGAACGGCTAAAAGATGCAGCAGAGTTCGTGAAAACTCCAATGCAGTTCTACCTCTTCACCTCCGAATTCTGACGAATTCGATTACGCTGGAATTCTTAGTCCCGCCAACAATGACTTCCGAATACTCACAATCGCTCGCCAGGAACGCCCGCATCGCGGCGACACAACTTGCTCCGATCACTGCCAGTCGCAAGAACGCATGGCTGCAGCGAGTCGCCAATCTCCTGCGTGCTCGAAGTGGTGAAATCAACGCTGAGAATAAAAAGGACATGGATGCCGGAGCGGCGAGTGGACTGAGTTCTGCGATGCTGGACCGACTAAACCTTACACACGATCGGATTGAATCACTGGCGAAAGCCGTTGAGCATATCATCTCGCTGCCGGATCCGGTTGGTGAAGTCATCGAAGGCCATCGGCGCCCAAACGGTCTGTTTGTCAGCCGTATCCGAGTACCTCTGGGTGTTGTGTTCTTCATCTACGAATCTCGTCCGAACGTCACGATCGACGCGGCAGCGTTGTGTGTCAAGAGCGGCAATGCCGTGATTCTTCGAGGCGGCAGCGAAGCGATTCACAGCAATCGCATCCTGCAATCGGTCATCGAGGAAGCTGTGACTGCCGCAGGATTACCCCAGCATGCTGTGCAGCTGGTCCAGTCAACAGACCGCACGATCGTGGGCCACCTTCTGTCAATGGGGAACCTCATCGATGTCACAATTCCTCGTGGTGGCCGAGGGCTGATTGAACGAGTCACCAGCGAGGCGACGATGCCGGTGATCAAACATTTCGACGGTATCTGTCACGTATTTGTTGATGCAAGCGCCAGTGAACGCATGGCTGTGGACATTGTCATCAACAGCAAGTGCTCGCGCCCCGGGGTCTGCAACGCAGCCGAAACACTGCTGGTCCACAAGGACCTGACCGCGACGGTGTTGCCACGACTAATCCGCGAACTACAAAGCCGCAGCGTCGAACTTCGATGCTGCCCGACAAGTCTTCCGCTTGTTCCCGACGGCAAAATTGTGACGGATGTGGATTACGGTACGGAGCATATGGACTTGATCATGTCGCTGCGAGTTGTCGATTCCATCAATCAGGCGATTGAGCACATTCGTCAATTCGGATCGGCTCATACAGATGCGATCGTGACAGGATCTGTTGAGTCCGCGATGAAGTTTGAAGCCGAAGTTGATTCGGCGGCGGTTGTGATCAACGCCAGCACCCGCTTCAACGACGGCGGAGAACTTGGCATGGGCGCCGAGATCGGCATCAGCACCGACCGTTTCCACGCCCGCGGTCCCTGCGGACTGAGAGAATTGACCAGCTACAAATTCATCGTCCGGGGCGAAGGACAGGTTCGCTGAAGCTGTCAAATGGCCTCGATTCGAAAGACGTGAAGAGTCTCGACGCTTTCCTCCAAACCGGACGATCAGCAGACACTAAAGGCGCTCGCCTCGACCACTGTCTGCCGAACAGTGATCCATTTGTGACTCGTCGAGGCCAGATCCCGGATACCGCTTGCGTTGCTTGGTAATCCTGCGACATTCAACATGCTTTAACCGTTGTGAGGGCAATTCTTGATGTCCGTTTCAGGATCAAAGCCAATGACATCCTCCGTCGAGACTCGCTTCATCCGAACGATCCTGTTTGTGACAATTGTCACGGCGACGGAAAATCCTCTGGCCTCAGCTCAGGATCGATCACTTAGAGACAATCCGGAGTTGGCAGCATACTTTGAAGAGGAAGTCCGCCGCATTGAGCAGGAGAGCGAACTGAGTCAGCACCAGTCGCTTGCCGAATGGGAAGCGGCGAAACCGCAATTGCGAGAACAACTCTTCGACATGCTCGGCCTGAGTCCCCGGCCCGTGAAGACTGAACTTCAGGCGACAGTCACGGGCACAGTGGAATCCGATGAATTCATCATCGAGAAGGTACATTTCCAGTCGCAGCCAGGGTTGTACGTCACTGGCAATTTCTACAAGCCGAGATCCTTCGACGGCAGGCTGCCGACGATTCTGTATGTCTGCGGCCACGGTCAGGTGAAGAAGCACGGCATCAGCTTCGGCAACAAGGCTCACTATCACTACCATGGCTCGTGGTTCGCGAGAAATGGATACTGCTGCCTGACGATCGACACGTTGCAGCTTGGCGAAATTGAAGGAATTCATCACGGCACATATCGTGAAAATCGCTGGTGGTGGAACTCGCGAGGCTATACACCAGCCGGAGTCGAAGCATGGAACTGTATCCGCGCGCTGGATTATCTCGAGACTCGGCCTGAGGTTGATACAACTCGCATTGGTGTGACCGGTCGTTCCGGCGGCGGAGCTTACAGTTGGTGGATCTCCGCGCTGGATGATCGTATTACCTGTTCGGTTCCGGTCGCCGGTATCACCAATCTAAGAGACCACGTCATTAACGGCTGCGTGGAAGGACACTGTGACTGCATGTTCATGGTCAACACGCAGCGATGGGATTATGCCACCGTGGCGGCTCTTGTCGCACCGCGGCCGCTGCTGATTTCAAATACCGACAAGGACGCAATCTTTCCCCTCGAAGGAGTCGTCGACATTCACCGACAGGTACGGCATATCTATCAGCTTTACAATGCCGGCGACAAGCTGGGCCTTCAGATCACTGAGGGGCCCCATGAAGACACGCAGGAACTGCATATCCATGCATTTCGCTGGTTCAATCGCTTTCTGAAGAGCGATAAGTCGATGATCGACAAGACCGCAGTAACGTTCTTCCCGCCTGAGCAACTCAGGGTCTTTTTGCAGAACCCGGCGGATGAAATCAATTCTCGCATTGATGAACTTTTTGTCGCGCCGGCAGCGGCAGCATCACAGGAAAGTATCCTTAACGAACAGAACAACGTTCTTCACGACAGGAACGATTGGTCGAACAGACGATTGGATCAACTTCGCGAGCGATGTTTTCGTGCCTGGCCGGAAGGTGAAGACGACCTGTCTTTGAAACCTGACGACCTTATGCCGGTCGGTGATGCTCCGGCAGCGTCCGTGACGAGTTCAACGAAACGCCTCGTCGCCCGCTTTGAGAGTCAACCTCATGTTCCGTTGAAGCTTGATGTGGTTCTACTGAGCGACGATGCACCAGAGCAGATTCGGTCCATCCGACTGGTCGTTGTGCAGCGTTCCGATCAGGCTCAACCAGAGTGCTCACCGGCTACCGGTGAAGCCTGCCTCGCATTCGTTCCACGCGGCATCGGCGAGAATGCCTGGAAAGGCAATGCTGCGAAGCAGACGCAGATTCGTCGCCGGTTTCAGTTGATCGGAACCACACTGGAAACCATGCAAATCTGGGACATCCGTCGTGCGATACATGCAGCTCGACTGTTATTTCCCAAATCGACGCAGTTCGCCGTTCATTGCGACGATATTGAACTAAGTCCTCTCATTCTTATCGCAACTATCTACGAACCACCGATCGACATTTCCGTTCGTGAAATCTCCTCCGACCCGGCAGTCTGGCCCTCGATCCTGAATCTCACTCGCACGATCGCCCCAGAGGAAATTGCCGCTCTGGCTGCCTCGCGCCACAACCTGCAGATACAACCGAATCCTGCTGATATGAAGGTTTACGATTTTATCGAGCGGCTGAAAAAGGATCCGCGATGGAATGGTGTTCAGCCACCGCAATCGCAAAAGTGACGAGGATTCTTTATGTCATATCCTGATGTGTGCCGGCATCACGAGGCGTAAGCGAGTTCCTGCCTGTTCAGCAAAGTGCCAGTTTCACGCATTTGCAGTGCTGGATAGACTGACTGGCCATGCTGATGCACGGAAGCCTCGACGGCCCCTTTGTTGCCCACGAAACGTGACGGGCTGTTCTGCCGGGAGGCTCCAAACGTTTTATCTTTAATCTTTTACATCTCGAAAACATTTCCTCGCGCCGCACTGATGGCCATCTTTTGAAAAAAGCGAGGCTTGGCGAAAACAGCGCCAATCAGCAGACACTTTAACGCAGAGCTCAGTTTGCATTTGGACCACCAGCAAGCACGCGGGCAATCAGTGATCCCTGATGAGGAATGTGATGCGAAAAGAGTTGACGCGTCCGGGACAGGAAACTTCTTACAAACCCCGGCTGTCAGCCTCAGTTGAGAATCAGCGAGCAGGACTTGTTTCGATCGCACCATTGGACGCCAATTGGCTTGCAGGTTACCGGTCGATAATCACGTGATTTGCTTCAGGACCTGTGTCGGCATTAAGAGCCGGCGTCTGGATGCGCCTCGCAATCAGGACCGTTCAGCCAATCCATGTTGCTCCTCCGCCGGTTTCGTGGAAGAGGTTGGCGATCTTTGCGTTGGATCATGACAATCGTCCTCGGGGCCAATCGTCAGCCAGCCTCGACAGGAAAGGAGATAATCGTCGTGCGTCTCCCTTCAGATTTCGCTTCTTTCAGCTGCAATGGATGGACATCTCAGGTACCCTGACAGGCCCTCCTGTGTAGGATTTGTTCCAAACCGTTCCCTCCCGCGAGTGTCGTCTCATGATCCGAGATTTCCGGCAGCGCCTCATTGCTGACTTCCTGTCGATGACCGCCGCCCTGATACTTGCCTGCTTCTCTCGAACTACCGATGCGGGAACCGTGATTCCACCGATGTCAAAGGCTGACGCGGCAAGCCCGGCATATCGAGTGCCAGTTGATGTTACGTGGCTGAACAAACATGCGTGGGTTGCGAACTCCCGGACGGGGACACTTTCCTGTGTGGATACAGGGGCACAAACCGTCATTCGCGAGTGGAAGGTTGCCAAATCCTTGTCCAGCGTCGCAGTGTTCAGGAATCACTTACTTGCCACTGACGATGTTGATCACTCGGTGATTTGTCTGCAGCCAGCGTCAGCCAATGGCACAATTGAGCTCCATCGAATTGCTGACGTCCGGTTGGCTCAGTACCCCGTGGATATCGCCGTCAACGGGAATCAAACGACAGTGGCTATCTCATCGTTGTGGTCTCATCGAGTGACTCTGCTGAAGCCTGACAACAACTCGATGCTGGCAGTAACATCCACTATCGACCTGCCCTTCGCGCCAAGACGATTGCAGTTTCTTTCAGAACGC
This sequence comes from Planctomycetota bacterium, assembly GCA_046341255.1. GTDB lineage: Bacteria > Planctomycetota > Planctomycetia > Planctomycetales > Planctomycetaceae > SXXK01. The sequence continues at coordinate 10,379 of JBKDRW010000238.1, read as the reverse complement.
GTTCTGGTCGTTGCGGATGCGTTTGGTGGACGACTTCAGGTTGTGGATACGACGTCCGGTGCACCAATTCGAGATCACGAAGTCTTCGGTCATAACATTCGAGGCATTGCGACCAATCCGCAGACGGGACTTGTCCTGTTGACGTGCCAAACCTTGAACGAAGAGACGTTCACAAGCTACGAGCGAATCTTCTGGGGTGTCGTGATGCAGAATGGCTTGCATTCGATACCACTGGCGTCATTAACATCCGAGTCGAATGAAGTATCAGCATCATCCGGCATTGAAGCCCCGGTCGAGTTTCAGCCATCTTCTTATGGAGCGAATGGCTCGGCACCCGGAGATTACGGTTCGTCGTCAACGGGCAATTCGAACCTGTCGGCCGGGACATTTATTTCACAACGGCAATATCCGCTTGGAACGCCGTCGTTGGGTTCTGGTGACCCGGGTGATATCGTGGTCACGAAGAAAGACTCCACGCTGTTATTAGTTTCCGGAGTGAATCAAGTCGCGTTTCGAATGGCCAGTCATCTTCCGTTTGAACGACTGAAAACAGGACGGCGACCGGAGGCGATCTGTCTGAATGATGCTGAATCCCAGGCAGCGATCGTCAATCGATTTGACGATTCAATGACCATTGTGTCGCTGTCTCAGGAAACGCCGCAGGTGACAGCGACGATTCCGCTGGGAGCGGTTCGAGAGCTTTCCATGCAGGAACAAGGCGAGCAACAATTCTACGACGCCCGAGTTTCGCTCGATGGCTGGTACAGCTGCCATTCCTGTCATACCGATGGGCACACCAATGGCATGCGAGCCGACACATTCGGCGATGAAGACCGAGGTGCTCCGAAACAGGTCATATCATTGCGAGGAGTCTCGGATTCCGACCCATGGGCATGGAATGGCAGCAAGAATTCTCTGGAAGATCAGATTAGAACATCGCTGATCATTTCGATGCAGACGCAGTTGACGGAGGAGAACCTTCCGATTGATACACTGGCTGCGTTCATGAGATCTCTGGCGCCAATTCCGTCGATTTCAGAAGCACGCGGCACGGCCATATCGGCGCATCAGCGAACGCGACTGTGGAAGACATTTGAAACGGTCGGATGTATTCACTGCCACTCAGGAGACACATTGACCAGCGATGTCGTTGTCGACGTGGGATTGCATGATGAAATGGGCGAAGCGGCATTTAATCCTCCTTCGCTTCGCGGGGTCAGTCAGCGGTCTCGTTTTTTCCACGATGGCCGCGCAAGCAGCCTCGACGATGTACTTCGATCGTCGCATCACGACGCGGAGAATCCTCTGAAAGAGCCAGAAATTCGCGACCTGAAGCAACTTCTGGAAAGTCTTTGACGAAAATCTCGTTCGCTGGAGTAAAGGAGTCGGCCTGCGGAGTGTTGAAGTGCAGCCTGAGGGCGACCTCTCGGTGAAATGCGTCAGACATTTCGGCACGTGACTCCCACGCCCTTCGTATCGACAGCCTTGACGGCTTCCGCTTCCACAGTGATTGTTGAGAGTGACAAAAACTACCTAAAGAGCGTCGTGATTGAAAAGATGGCAGCGATGAAACTGGAAGTCAAAAAGAATCTGGTCCATGCACTGGCCTTCGTCGGTCTGATCTGGCTGATCTTTCTGGTCAGCCTGCCGTTGAAGCTGACGGAGTATGATCTGCTGAAATACGGCCTTGTACCCAGAAGTCTGTCGGGATTACCTGGCATCATCACCATGCCGTTCCTGCATGATGGCATCGATCATCTGCTGGGCAACACCGTTCCGATGGCCGTGTTGTTGTTCATTCTCGCCATTTCTCGACAAAAGCCGTGGCGGATTGTGCTGGGGCTTACTCTGTCGTCGGGAATTCTCGTCTGGCTGCTGGGATGGTCATCTCCCGTCGTTGGTGCCAGCGGGCTGATTTATGCGATCACGCTTTACCTCATCGCGGCCGGTTTGATGGAACGAAAACCGGGCTCCGTGGTGGCGGCCGTTATGGTCGGTGTTCTGTATGGAGGCACATTGTTCTGGCGCCTGCTGCCAACCGCAGGATCAAAAGTTGCATGGGACGCGCATTTGCTGGCAGCCATCGCGGGGGCGTGTTTTGCGTGGCAGACTCTGCGAGAGAAGAAGCCCGCGACGAATAAATCAGAGCCTGACAAGCATACCGAGTCTCTCTCAGAGACAACGTGACGGCCACCTTTTAAATCCATCAGCAGGAAACGAATTTCCGGCAATATGGTGAAGCGACACGTCGTAGGCCTCGGACGACTCTGCAGTGACTGACTTCCCCCTTGTGTGGAATCCGTTAGATTGTCATGTGACGTGGTTGCTTCTGCTCGCTTCAGGTCCCTGCCCCGGTGAATGTCTACCGACGATTCAGGACTTTTCAGCGGGAACAGGGTCCGCGTGAGGGATTTGAATATAGTACTCAGGCGGGCTTTGATCCCGCCCTCGGTCGGTCTCGCTTTTTCTGACGGCAGACGGGACTGGGGTTCGGAGAACTGCCGACTGTGAGTCTTGTGGCTATGCTCTGCCCGTTGCCGTTTGGCAATGCGCCCCTGATCACGAACAAAGCAAGGTCGATTTGATGTCTCCTACAATCACGCTGAACACAGGTGCCAGACTACCCGCGGTGGGCTTTGGATTCTGGAAGGTTGAACGCTCCGTCGCGACGGACGTAACTCGGCAGGCAATTGAGACCGGCTATCGACATCTGGACTGTGCGTGTGACTATGGCAATGAACACGAGGTTGGACTGGGACTGAACCAGGCAATCTCGGAAGGTCTTTGCACTCGAGAGGATCTGTGGGTCACATCAAAGTTGTGGAACACGTACCACGCCCCGGAACATGTTCGGCCTGCCTGCGAAAAATCTCTGAGTGACCTGGGGCTGAAGCAACTGGATTTGTATCTGATTCATTTCCCGATCGCTCAGAAGTTTGTTCCCTTCGATGTGCGATATCCGCCGGGATGGTTTTTCGATCCCAACATCACGTCACCGAGAATGGAAGAAACCCGGGTGCCGATTTTTGAAACGTGGAGAGCCATGGAAGCACTTGTCGACGAAGGTCTCGTTAAACATATCGGCATCTGCAACTTTGGTACCAGCCTCTTGCGCGACCTGCTGTCATATGCAAGGATTCGGCCGGCAGTGCTGCAGGTGGAATCTCATCCCTTTCTGGTGCAGGAAAAACTGCTTCGCTATTGCAGGCAGGAACGAATCGCTTTCACAGCATTCTCGCCGCTGGGCGCTGCCAGTTACTACAGCCTCGGCATGGCAGGACAATCCGAGTCTCTGCTGGATAATCCGATCGTGCAGTGCATCAGTCTTGAGAAAGGCAAGTCGGCTGCTCAGGTTTTACTTCGATGGGGCCTTCAGAGAGGGACTTCAGTCATCCCAAAGACATCTACACTCGAGCGTATGGCAGAAAATCTCAACATCTTCGATTTTGAACTCTCTGATCAGGATATGGCATCGATCACTGCGCTGGACCGAAATCGGAGATTCAACGATCCCGGCGTTTTTTGCGAGTCAGCCTTTAACACATTCTGCCCGATCTATGAATGAGAGACCTCGCGTGACCATGTCGGGATCCCGCCTCGGCCGGGAAATATCGTTGCGTCAAAGCGAAGCCCGTCGTTTGTCTTCAGACCGATCTGTAATCTGCAAGTGCATTCTGAGTGACTTCTCGGATGGTCCTTGTCATTTCGCCTGACTGATTCGCCACTCCGGTGAAGTGTCAAGAGTCCTGAAGTGATGAGATTCGGTACGACTTTTGTCTGACACCACGTTTCCCTCGACAGCAGGCGCAGCCGGGATCATTGGAACGAGGGATAACCCTGTCGATCAAACAATAGAGTACTGAAGTAGCGTTCCGCTCGGTCGCACAACAGTGTCACGACATTGGAATCCGGACCGAGATCCCTTGCGACCTGCAGGGCAGCAATTACGTTTGCACCGGATGACGTGCCAACCAGCAATCCATAATCGCGGTGCAGACGACGTGTCATTTCGACAGCATCTCGACTGGTCACCTTGATGTGTCCGTCGAGAGGAGCGTGTCGAAGCAGTTCCGGAATGAAACCATCTGCCACACCTTCGATCATATGGCAGCACGGACATTCGCCTGCGAGCAGAGCCTGCTCGGCGGGCTCCATTGCGAAGATTTTTGCGTTTTTCCATTTTTTTCTGATCGCGATGCCGCAACCTGCAAGTGTACCACCAGTTCCGAATCCATGGATAAACGCATCAATTGGTCCATCGACCTGATTGATGATTTCAACGCCGGTACCGAACTCGTGGTCTTCCACATTCAGTGGATTCTCAAACTGCCGAGGCAAAAAGTACCGGGAGTCTTTCGCTGCCATTTGTCGCGACATATCAATACCGGTCTGATATCGCCCAGCACTGTCAAACAGAATCAATTCTGCGCCCAACTGACGAATCAGTTTCCGCCGCTCGTCGCTTGCACTGGCTGACATAAGAATCGTCACTTTGTAGCCCATCACCGAACCGACCATTGACATGGCAATACCGGTATTGCCGCTGCTGCACTCGAGGATGATCGAATCTGGCTTCAGCAGCCCGCGTTCTCTGGCATCGAGCAGGACGTGCCTTGCCAGTCGATCCTTGATACTTCCGCTGGCATTTCGAAACTCACATTTGCAATGCAAAGTGATGCCTTCGGGCTCAAAGCGCAGCCTGATCATCGGTGTATTGCCAATCAGAGAAAACAGCGCAGCCATTCTGGCTTCAACGTCTGAGGAAGACATTTCAAGGCCTTTACTTTCTCAAATGCTATACGCGGCTTTGCTGCAGCAACTGAACGGAACTGCACATTCTTTCGCGTCAGCATAGCAAATGGGGAGCATTCTTCGCAGCAAAGCTGAACCGTGCATTACGACGCCTTTTTAAGGGCGTTGTATCGGTTGATGACATCGAATCGTCTGCCTCGACTGACATCAACAAGCAATACGGTTCGGCATATGGCAACGGTCCCCCCGCAGACAGAATCAACGTCCACCACGACAACCAGTGATCCCCGAAAATGGTTGAATCGACAACGAAGTCGCTAATCCCGACGAACGGGCCATCCGCCTCAAAAAGAACAGAACACAAAACTGTTACACCACGTTTCTCCTTCCGTTTCCGGGCAAAAATCTGCATCCACGACTGCAAGTTTTACGGGACACGGTCGATACCGCTCGATATGCGGTTTCTGCGCGGCAAGGGCAGGCGATGGCCTTGTGCAAAGTCGGCACAAACGGTCCACTCGTTACAAAGCGCTGCCGGAAACCCGGCTGATGCGGAGTCGAAAGCATGAGTTCCGTGGTCACTGGCAATGAAGCTTTCGACGTTGCCGTTCGATCGCTGATTGACGAAGAAGACTGCGAACTCCCCGTTCTGCCGGAAGTTGCCACACAACTGCTTCGGATGACAGGCGACGTTGACTGCGAAATTGGCGACATCGTGGCCCTGATCAAAAGAGACCAGTCGCTGACTTCACATCTCCTTCGTATCGCGAACTCTCTCCGCTACTCAACGGGTGTGACAGTTTCCTCCGTTCAGCAGGCGGTCGCTCGATTGGGGTTGATCAGTGTCCGAGAAATCACGGTTCTGATCTCCTGTCAGTGCAAAGTGTTTGACGTCGTTGGATTTGAAAATGAAATACGCCAATCATTTCGACGATCTCTGGCGGTCGCGGCGTTCTCTCAGGAGATTGCTCGCGAACGGCGAATGAACGTGGAAGAGGCATTTCTGGCGGGTCTGCTTCATGACGTGGGCCGTCCTGTTCTTCTTCAGGCGTTGTCAGACCGTCGGCGGAAACGTCTCTTCAGCGCGACGGACTCCGAAGTCGCTCTGGCAGCATCTGAGAATCGAATCCAGATGGCAACTCGACTGATCAGAACCTGGGATCTTTCGCCACGCATTGCCGAAGCCGTGCAACATCAGGGCCAGCCCGAAGCGGCTCCGAATTGCGTCATGCAGGCCGCGACTTTGAATCTAGCAATCTCATTGGCACAGTCACTGCTGGATCACGGTCCTGCTCTCGCTGCGGAAGAAGCGCATCCGATGATTGCCGTTCTGAATCTCTATCCGGAACAGTTTCATGTCATTCTGCGCAACCAGAACCTAATTCTCGAGTGGGTCGGCTCAATCTCATGATTGCAGACAACAACGAATTTGATGTCATTGTCATCGGGAGCGGTCCCGCGGGACAGAATGCCGCGTTGGAAGCCGCGTTTCTGGGCGCGCGAACACTAATCATCGAGCAGGAGCCGAAAGTCGGCGGTGCCTGCGTTCAGTACGCGACGATTCCCAGCAAGACACTTCGCGAAACAGCCCTGACGCTGACCGCGTTTCAGCGTCGAAGTGGTGATGTGTATCGAGTCAGCCACGATGCCCAACTGAGCATTACCAGTCTGATGCGACGGCTGACCGAAGTCGTCCATGCACACCAGGAAACAACCCGTCAATGTCTTGAACGCGCGGGAGTTCAGCGACTCGCCGGACGAGCTTTTTTCGACTCTCCGAACGAAATCACGGTATTGCGAGTGACCGGCCAGAAGCAGACCGTGTCCGGCCGGGTGATTGTTGTCGCTGCTGGATCTCGTCCAAGAAATCCCCCCGGGATTGCCGTGGATCATGAGAACATTCTGGACAGTGATTCGCTGCTGTCCATGACTTACCTGCCAAGGTCCATCATCATCCTTGGAGGGGGAGTCATCGCCAGTGAATATGCATCGACTTTCTCTTCGTTCGGCGTACGGGTCACGATGTTGGACAAACTTGCTTTACCGCTCGGATTTCTTGAACCGGAAATCGTCGAATTCTTTCTTTCACAACTTCGCGCGAATGGAGGTGAATTCCGCGGAGGTTGCGAGATTGAAACGGTGTCATGGGACGGTCTGAGCAGCGTTCTTGTAAAATTGACCACAGGTGAGACCCTGAGAGCAGATAAGGCGTTCGTCGCACTTGGCCGAGTTGCCAATCTCGATTCTCTCCGGCCGGAACTGGCAGGGTTGAACGTGACGGACCGCGGTCTGCTGTCCGTGAATGAGTTTTGTCAGACTTCAGTGCCTCACATTTACGCCGCTGGCGACGTGATTGGCCCCCCTGCTCTGGCATCAGCATCCATGGAACAGGGTCGACGTGCTGTTCGGCACGCTTTGTGTGGAATCAATGCTCCTGCTTCAGGCTCATTACCGACCGGGATCTACACGATTCCCGAGTTGGCCACTGTCGGCCTGACCGAACATCAGGCAAAAGAAAAATTCGGCGGCGCGATGGTTGCCCGAGTTCACTTCGATCAAATCGCTCGCGCACACATAATGGCGTCTTCAAATGGCATGCTGAAGCTTGTCGTCGCTCCAGATGGTCAGCAGATTCTCGGAGTTCAGGTTGCCGGAGATGGCGCGACGGAACTTGTTCATATGGGCCAGATGGCAATCATTGGCCAGATGCCGGTGGATATCTTTGTGCAGTCAACATTTAACTTCCCCACTATGGCGGAAGCCTATCGACTGGCAGCTCTTGAAATCATCCACACCCGCGAGGCACACAGCGGGCAAAACCGTGAATCATGGCGAAGAGCAAACTGTGTCAGTCATCCAGTCTCAAGGTAAAAGACGAATGGTCACCAGCCGGAAAAGATCACTGGAGGTGATGTGTTACTCCCGCTGTTGACCATTCCAGAACAGTTCCTGAACGAAACTCAGTATTGATTGGCGAATCGTTGGGGATCCTGACTGAACGCGGCCATTGTTTCACGGGAACGGAACATGTAAAGCCGGTCTCGGTACCAGAGTGCATAGTCGAGCATACCGGGCTGTTCTTCTCCACTGTTGACCAGAAGCACAATGTCGCTGCCACCGGCGGCTGGAGCGTAGCGAGACGGATCTGCCTCGAAAGCGGCCTTTGCTTCCTCGGTGGCAAACGTGTACGTCTGCAGTCCAAAGGTTCCTGTCAACGACGGATCTGCATCCACCAACTCCCGTTTATCTCGAAGAGTCACAGGGCAAAACCCTTTGAATCCCGGCTGATCAGCACGAGCCTGGATCTGTCGCTGCTGACGAAGCAGTCGCTCCTGTTCCGCAGTTTGCTGAAGCCGTTCCGCATCAACGCTCTGAGCTGGTGTCGTTTCCGTAACATCAATCGCCGAAGGCGATGCCGTGGTCGATGCGGAATCGGTTGAGGATGACGTCACTGCCGTCGCTGGGTCGGTTTCCGATGAGTTCTCGTTCGGGAGATCGACAGGTGGCAGGACAACGGAGTCTGACGAATCCATCGAGGCCACCCCGGCTACATCTTCAGCGGAAACACTGATGGAAGGCAAGCTGTCAGTAAAGTCCTGCATTGGAGGAGCAGCATCACCGAACGTCTCGTTGTCGTCAGCATCAACGGGCGGCAGCGGCACGCCAGCATTGATGCTGACATCATCCTCTCCCGCTCGATCACTTGTGGAGGCTTCCTTTGCCACTTCCTCAACTTCTGCCCTCTCTGCAAATTCGGGTTTCGTCACTGTCGGGGCGGCTTCAGTCGACGTCGTCGTAGAATCAAGTCTTGCATTTTGTGACGAAACAGCGTCCTGCACAATCGTATCTGAAAGATTCGGAACGGCGGCATTCACTGCGTCGAGATCGAGGACCTCGCTTGGGTCTTCGACATCCGCAAATGGCATTTCGAAATCATCGTGGGATGAAGTCGCGGCATTATCTGCTGCGACGGACGTCTCGTCGATCACCTCTTTCGCCGCGTTCAAAGCCGACTCTGGCTGGCCTGCGGCTGGAGGCGTTGTTGCGGCCTCCTGACCCGGAACTGCCGTCAGCCCGGAACCTGCCATGAATGACGGAGCTGCCCCGGGCTGGAGAAACCGAGGTGCATCAAGCGGAGCTCTACCAGATCCATTCTCCACAGTGCCATCTGAGTTGAAAGCAGAGGCGTTCTGCTGCAGGAAAGGAACCTGTGCGAGCGGTTGTCCTGCCGTGCTCACAGGAGTCGCTGTTTTACCGGTGGGGCGACCCGGAAGTGCCGCGCCTTGCTCGTTCTGGCTCGGGCGCCCCGTATTGATCGACTGACCAGCGACACTGGTCTCACCCGGACGAGTTGCGAAATTTTTCCTCGGGCTGTGCTGCGCAGCTCCTGCTGCCATGCTGTTTTGACCTCGCTCTGAAGTCGGTGTCTGGTTGTTTGGTGTTGCCGCGATGCGACGCGGGGCATCGGTCGGGCGCGCTTGTGCGGGTTCTTTGTAGCCGGGAGGGACCGGGGGAACCACTGCCGCTTCAGCCTCTTTCTTTTCCCTGCCGGTCACCTTGCCCATAAACTTCTGCAGGAAGTTCTTCTTCGGCTGTCCAGAGGTCGCTGTCTTCGCATTCGCATCAGCAGCCTTTGAAGCCAACCCGGGGGACTTCGTGTTCTGGGATGATCTGCTCTGACCAGCCGAATTTTGTGCGATCGCTGCGCTGTTTGCCGGCTTCGTCTGGCTGGGATGGATCACATTTGCATTCGGGAGATCCTGAGTACGCATCGAGGGCATCGGTTGCCCGCTCTCTTTAAACATCTTACGCAGCTCGGCCTCAACAGAGGTACCTGACTGCCCTGCACTCAATGCCTTCTGGGATTGTACCTGCGAATTGCCTGAAGACGGAGATCCTGAATCCAATCCGAAGCACTCAGTGGCGAAAATGGATACCACAGAAGCCGTTGACAAAGCTGCAGTCAACAGCGATCGGCGGACAAGCTTACGAGTTTTCATATTTCAATCCCCGTTTTCATTCGCAAGGCGACACTCAATTTCGCCGAACTGCGTTTGTTCCGATTTTTCTGATGACGATTCACGTTGAAGAACGCTGTCAGTCCACAGTTGTATCGACGGTTGTGAAAAGTCCGATTGTTGCAGTTGAGACGGTTTTGATGACGTTACGACAGACAGGACCGCGTGGACTGGAAGAACCCGCATCATCCGGAGACTTGATGCAAGCCCCCTGTTTTCACACAGTGTGCAATTCTGTGATGTTTAAATCCTCGGCTTCGGCAGCCATTGCCGCTTCTTTGCATGGATGAAATGGGATGAGTGAAGGAAAGAGTCTTCGAATCGGCGAATCTGCTTCATTGGATTCATCGCACGCCGGTCCAACAGTCATCATTCGAGTTGAACCCATTGAGCGGCCCGTGAGGAAGTGGATTCGGCAAATGGCCATTCTGCTTCTGCTGGTTTCCCTTCTCTTGAATGCATGGTTCCTCTGTGATCCGCTTGGTTACGCCGCGCCTTCAATTCCTGAGCAACACTTTGCTGGTGAGCAGAACGCGGAAAATCGAATCGCGATCATCAACTTCGAAGGCACCATCAGTCCGCCGTTTACAGAACGCTGGTTACGACAAA
>JBKDRW010000237.1:0-12126 GCA_046341255.1 Planctomycetota bacterium | reverse complement strand
ACAGTTGCTCATGCACAGGCATTGAAAGTCAGCAAACCGGATGCTCATCGCGACACGCGTCTTGTGCGCAAGCTGAGCACCGGAAACTTTCTCGTCTGCCACGAAGGCGACGGGCTGGTTCGTGAATATGATTCGAGGGGCCGGACAGTCTGGGAATACAACGTGCCACTGTTTGGCCGTCAGCCTGCTGGCGGTCACGGAGTCGAAGCGTTCGGGAATCAGTGTTTCTCAGCCATTCGTCTGCCCAACGGCAATACACTGATTGGAACAGGGAACGGCCACAGCGTTCTGGAAGTGACTCCCGCAAAACAGGTGGTCTGGAGCCTGCATCAAAACGATCTTCCCGAGATCCAGCTGGCATGGGTCACGTCCCTGCAGGTTCTGCCTGGCGGAAACATTCTGATCAACAATTGCCATGCTGGTCCCGAAAATCCGCAGCTGATTGAGGTGAACCGAGAGAAACGTGTCATCTGGCAATTCAAGGACTTCGATCGCTTCGGTGATTCCCTGACCAACTCTCAGATCCTCGCCGTCGATGGCCACGAGATTCCCCGAGAAGGCCCGGAAATGCTTCGTTAACGCAATAGCCTTGCAATGGAATATTCCGAAAGAGCATCAGCCACCGCGCATTTTTACGTGTCGGATTTCATCCTTCGGCGAAGTCCGCCGAAGGATGAAAGGGAAGTTCCTGATCCTGGAAACTTCCCCCGGGGAGCGAGGAATTGACTCTGGCATCGCACTGCCCACCCCGCTAGACTCCGCCCGCGGAACGGCGACGGGCTTCGTTCGCGTTGCCTGTCCGTCCGAACCAGCGGTTTGCTGACGTGTCTTTCCGGACATGATCGCAAAGACCAACGGGGCGTAGCTCAGCTTGGCTAGAGCGCCTGCTTTGGGAGCAGGAGGTCGCACGTTCAAATCGTGTCGCCCCGACTTTTCTTCAAATCAAGCCGTTCGACGAAAAAGTCGAACGGCTTTCTCTTTGTGGTGACTAGAGTTACGTCGCTCACCTGCCGGTTCAAACAGATCGAATCCTGGATCTGGCGACCAGCCGAGGTGTTTGAACCGCGCCAGATTTCGGCCGCCTTTTGGCTCCAGTCGAACACCGCCAGAATTGCTTTCCCGTGGGCATGCCTGAGGTTCTCAAACTCCGTGACCCACAGCAGCTCGTCACGCAATCGGCTGTGCGAACTTTCCGCGAAACCACGTTCCCGGGAAATCTCGCGATCAGTTCTTCTCGGCACTTTCGGACCTTCGCTTCACCACAGACAACAGACCCCGTTTCACATTCATGCAATATCTGTTTCGCTGAAACAGAACCGCGAAGCAGCCATAACCGAAACGAGGACGATACGTGACGGGTACCGTGTGCGACTTCGATTCGATGAAGTGCTGTCACATGGCAGGACAAGGTTTTCGAGGCCACTGATTGCGTGGCCTTACCTGCGAACGAAGCGGTAGCCAATGCCTCGGACGGTTTCAATGAGATCAGGATTATCACCGAGTTTCTTGCGCAGGGCTCGCACGTGCACATCGATGGTCCGCTCGAGTGAATTGGCATCCTCACCGCGGGATGTTTCCATCAGTTCATTTCGTGAAAAGGCACGGCCTGGCTGGCTCATCATCGTCCACAGCATGCGAAACTCGGTCGGCGTAAGATCAAGATCCACTCCGTGATAACGCGCCGTGTGGTTGGTGCGATCGATCTCAACGCCCTGCAAACTCAGCACCGATTTGCCGGTTTCCGCGGATTCCGTACGTCGCAGGAGCGCCTTGATTCGATGGATCAAAGGCTGGACGCGAAACGGTTTCGTGACGTAGTCATCCGCGCCCATATTAAAGCCGACGATCTCGTCCGTTTCTGCACTGCGCGCAGTGAGCATCATGACGGGAACCGATCTGGTCTTTGCTTCGGACTTCAGCAGTCGACAGATCTGGAGTCCGTCAATGCCGGGCAGCATCAGATCAAGAACAACAAGGTCCGGAAGCAATGATTGCGCTCGTTTGAGCCCGGTTCGCCCATCTCGTTCCCAATGAACAAGGAATCCTTCCTTCTGGAGGTTGTAGATGACGACATCGGCGATCGATTGTTCATCTTCAATCACAAGGATGGTTGGCTGCATGGAAACCGGATCACCTTACTTGCGCGATTCCTGACAGCAAGCTTTTCGAACATCGAAATGAAGCATTCATGCCTCATCCGACCATTCGAGTCACATGCCGACTACACCGACCCAACCGCGCTGGACCCGGGACGGCGATGAAGTCGAGGGTGCCGAATGATGGCACCTTCAACCAGATAAACAACATCTTCCGCAATGTTGGTTGCATGATCAGCCACTCGCTCCACGTGACGAATCACGGAAAACAGGTGCATGCCCGGATCGACCAGCTCGGGCTGCTGTTTCATGACACCAACAACTTCTTCAATCAACTCGTTATTCAGACTGTCCACATACTCATCACGCTGGCAGACCTTCCGCGCAGCCGCCGCATTCTGCTCAACAAAAGCGTCAATGCTGTCGTGCAGCATACTGAGAGCCTCGCGAGTCATCTCGGCAAGACGACCTGGCATGGGGTACTCACCATACTGCGCGATCCCGGCGGCACGTTCTGCAATGCTGACGGCGAGGTCTGCAACGCGTTCCAGTTCCGCCGTAATCTTCATCACCACCGCGACCCTTCGAAGATCATTTGCCACCGGGTGGTAGAGCGCCAGAATCTTCAGACACTCTTCTTCAATTCGAATGTCCCACTCGTCAACTTCTCGATCGCGGCCGGACACTTCCTGAGCCAGTTCTGTGCGGCCGTGCTTCAGCCCGTCCACAGCATCGTGAATCAGTTCTTCCACCGCTGAGCACATCGACAGAATACTGCGATGCAGATGCTCCATTTCGCGAACAAAGTGAATGGTCATTGACGTCCGGTCCTGACTGACTTCGCAATCAACGGGGTTCCGCTGACAGGCAGTCAGTGTGAGATGAGATTTTTAAAGAATTGTTAAGACGGCAGCAGAATTCTGAGTGGCTCTGCCGGTTTCCACAAAATTGTTAAGGCTCAACGGGGTGGTTCTTAACAATTGTTGATTCTCACAGAAACCCTTAAAAATGTCCCGCGCGCCGATGAATCGGCCCTCGTTTTCAAGGCCCCGCTCAAAACCCGGTCCTTGTTTATCCTGTCGAACTGACCTCGGGAGGCCAAGCAGTGCCGGAACACCGGGGCGTCCTGGAAATGGTCGTCGGACAAATCCCGGCAATTTCGGGCAGCGCCTCCGAAAATCCCTGAAATCACCAAACATTGTTTTTTAGTCGGCCCCTGTCAATTGGCTTCGATTCCGCCGGTGTAGCGGGGCAACATGATCCGCCGGCAAACCATCGGCTTTCAGGCGTGATGATTGGTTTCGCGCGACTGAGGGCAACTTCCGCAGGAATCTTCAAAAAGAATCTAAGACTCTGTGTCGAGTCTCGAACCACACCCCCATGTTGCGAGATCTGAGCTCGCGAAAACGTGTGGATCAACGGTTGAGGAGAAGAACAATGTTGTTGAAGAAAGTCGTGGTTGGAACAGCCGTCGCTGCTCTGGCAGGCGGAATTCTGCTGGGTTCGGACGCTTTGAGCTACCTTCGAACCTTCGGAGGCAACGTTCGAGAGGCCGTGAAGTCTGAAATCTCGGCCGAATTCGAGCTCGATCGAATTCGGCATGAGGTCGACAATCTGATGCCTGAGATTCGCAGGCACATGACGGTTGTCGCAGAACAGTCTGTCGATGTGAAGGATCTGGAACGCGAAGTGGCCGACAAAGAAGGATCGCTGGCGAAGCAGAAGGAAGGCATTCTGGCACTGCGATCTGACCTCGAGACGGGCAAGGACAACTTTGTCTACAAAGCGGTTTCTTACAGCCGCGGAGAGGTCGAAGCGGATCTGGCTCATCGGTTTGAGTCGTACTGCACCGCGGAAGACTGCGTAAAACGCGACCACCAGATTCTGGCGGCTCAGCGAGACACCCTGCGTGCCAACCAGAAGAAACTCGACACCATGCTGTCTCGCAAACAGGATCTGATCGTCAAGGTGGCTCAGCTGGAGGCTCGTTTGAAGCAAGTTCAGGCGGCTGAAACCATCAGTTCTCTCGAAGTTGACGATACATCACTGGCCCATGTCGAAAACATGATCCGGAATCTGAACCACGCTCTGGATGTGCGTGAGTCGGTGCTTGAGACAGAAGGACAGGTTCTCGGACGCATTCCGATCGAAGAGGCTGATGAGCCAGCAATCGGGAACATTGTTGGCGAGATCGACAGTCATTTTGGCCTGAGCAGCGACACCACCGTTATGGAATCCAACCAGATCGATTCGATCTGAAGCAGAGACCAGAAACGACAGGTGTCTGGCTCAGGATGAACAGACGCCTTTCGCATCGGAACCACGCGGAATGACTCCGCAACCTCCGGGACACACGTGGCTCCGGGCTCGACATCAGGCTCGGGTCCGGAGCATTTTTTTGGGTTCGCCAGTGGCTGATTCCTGCCGCACAACACAACGAAGTTCCTTTGGTGTGCTGCGTACGCTGGAAGGTTTAGTATGATCTCCGGAGAACCTGTCTGCCGGCGACAAGGATTCAGACACCCGCTTCAGATCGTGCCATGGTCCGCGGATCGGCAGTCCGTTGATCGGGTCCGGCCCCCGGGACCAACGCTCAGCTCAGGAGTTCTGTCGTTTTCTCGTTCCTCCGTTCCGACGGAATTGATTTCGAACTCAGTCCCTCAGAAAAGTATCAGAGACACTGCTGTGGCCGACATGTCCTGTGATCGTTACATGCTGTGGATTGACGGCGTCGGAGCGTGGCAGCTTTGCGTGGGACAACAATTTCTGATCGGTGGCCCAACGGTGGATCGTCCATCTGCGGATATCTGCCTGATGGCCAACCTCTCACGAAAACACGCGACTTTGCAGAGAAATGCGGAGAATTGGTTCATCCATCCGCATCAATCCACCGTTGTTTCGGGACGCTCAGTCACCGGTTCAACCCTGCTCAGGACCGGTGATGCCATCTGTCTGGCTGAGAAAGTTCGGCTTGGATTTCGAATCCCCAGTGTGCTCAGTGGTTCTGCCGTCATTGATTTTGAAAGTCACCATCGCCCACAACAAACGGTCAATGGTATCATCCTGATGACTGACAGCGTACTTCTGGGACCTCGAAAAGATCATCATGTCTGTTGTTCAGACTGGCCTGAGCTGGTTGTGATCTACCGACAGGATGGACAGCTTCGATGTCGCTCGAAAGTTGCTTTGACCATCAACGCCGATCGCGTGCAGGATTCAGGAGTTCTGACAGACGGAGCAATTGTCTCGGGTGACGAGTTTCGGTTTCGTCTTGAAAAAGTGAAATCGTGAGCCGAGCGGAAGTCAGGGGAAACAACAGTCTTTGAGCTCCGTGATCTGTCAGGTTTGAGTCGGAAACATGCTATGAGATTTGCCTTTGCTCCAGAATCAAAACCGCTGGAAGGCTACACCATCAAGCGCGCGATTCATCGTGGTGGTTTCGGAGAGGTGTACTACGCGCTGACGGATGCTGGCAAGGAAGTCGCGCTGAAGCTTCTTCACAACAATCTGGAAGTGGAGTTGCGCGGAGTTTCTCAGTGTCTGAATCTCAAGCATCCGAATCTTGTCACTATTTTTGACATGAAACAGGATGCTGAGAAGGATCACTGGATTGTGATGGAGTACGTGGGCGGGCGTGGGCTCTATGAAGTCCTGCAGGACTATCCGACGGGCATGCCTCTGCAGGAGGTGCTGTTCTGGCTGTCTGGAATTACTGCCGGCCTCAGCTTTCTGCATGACCGCGGTATTGTGCACCGCGATCTGAAGCCTGCCAACATTTTCTGTGACTCCGGAATCGTCAAAATTGGCGACGTAGGGCTTTCGAAGTACATTTCTGAAAGTCGCCGAAGTGCACAGACCCAGAGTGTGGGGACTGTGTACTACATGGCTCCGGAGGTGGCTCGCGGTCGCTACGGCCGAGAAGTCGACGTGTACTCCACAGGCATTATTCTGTACGAATTGATGACGGGTCGAGTTCCGTTTGAAGGCGAGACGACGGCTGAGATCCTGATGAAGCATCTGACCGCTGAGCCTGATCTGGATATGCTTCCGGACATGCTTCGACCCGTCATTGCTGCGTCTCTTGAAAAGGATCCCGAACGCCGCATCAGTGATATCGAGGAACTTGATCGCCGCTTCCGACTGGCAGTTCAGCAATCCGGCTTTGCGGTCGACAAGCCCGCGCCTTTGTCCGCCTCTGCAGGTGCATCCAGCTCGAAGTCCCGTTCAGCTCCCGCAATGGCCACAACTTTGCTTGGTGCCGATGCTCGCCGGCGACGAAGCACTGAGGCACAGGATCAGGAGCCGAGACTTGTCGGATATCTTCGTTCCCTGATGCAGTTCTGGAACAACGAGGTTCCGAGACCGATCAAGTGGGTTGTCTGCGCGATTGCTTTCGTCGTCATTCTGAACCGCGGAATTGTGCAGCTTGGTCCCAGAGAGTTTGTCGTGCTCGGTATTATGTATGCCATTTACCGGAAGTACTACGCGGTTACCGAAAAAGATGATGCTGAATCTGAAAGAGCCGACGTGCTTCCCAAAGCCACCTCCGAATGGACTCCGGCAAGAAGCATCCCGCAGTCGTCCATCGCCAGTTCACTGAAGGCTCCGCCCGTGCTGCAGCCGATGATGGCTCAGGCAGGCAGAACACGGCCTGTGATCATGTCGAAGCCCACGTCGCGTCACTATTCACCCACAACCGTTCGACAGATTTCAGCGTCGCAGCGCGCGATGGATCTCTGTATCTCGCTGACGGTTTCTTTGGTTTCCGTGATCTTCGTGACACTGGCGGTTCATCTCGCAACCGACCTGCTTCCCGGCACAGCCGATGTGGCGTTTTTCGGTACCGTCGCACTGATCGCATCCTGCGGACTGATCTTCTCAGCCAAAGTCTGGGAAGGTCGACCGGTCGATGCTGTTGTTCGACGGCTGACGCAGGGATTCATCGGAATGGTGGTTGGAGCCGCAGCCTGGGGAACGCAGCACTTTCTCATGCTGCAGGATTCGCAATTGCTTCACGCAGATGAGGTGGATTCTCTCCTCGAAAGTCGAGTTGGTCGGATCACTCTGCTGGATAGTAACGGTTTTCCAACGCTCTCGTGCTACATTGCATTCTTTGGGCTGCTGTTTCTGATCCGTCGCTGGTGGTGGCAGGCGGACAGCTTTCGTAAAGCTCGATTCCGAATCTCAACGGCGCTTGTCACTCTGATCCTTGGCATCATCCTGACCCACGTTCTTCCATTCCCGGAACATCTGGGAGCCACATGGGCCCTCGCAATCTCAGCGATCGTTCATCTATCTTCCGGATGGACGCCCCTCGAAAATCGATTGCTGGCGCCTGCTCCGGACGATTCACTCGCTTCTCCGGCACTCGCTCGGGTTCGACACCCGGTCCTTGCTTCACCAGTCGCGCAAAAAACCTGATTTGATCAGTCGGTCTGTTCTTCAGGCCACCCGAAATCATTGACGACATTCCAGCTTCCGACTCCAGAAATCTGATCACGCTCGTTTGCGAGACGCTCATGACTTCAACCATCGTGTCATTCTCTGCGGGAACCATTGTGCTGGGCCTTCTGGCCTGTGCGGCGATGGCTCTTGCCATGTTTGTCGTTCTGGCCTCCATCCTCGGGAAACTGTTTTCGCGCCCCGTTGTCCCCTGCCAGTGGTTGCGTGAGCACAGAGCGATCAGCATTCCTGCAGTGACTGCGTTCGTGGTCTTTGCGGCAACACAAGGCCTTCGAGCTTGCACGCTGACGGTCGCCGACAACGGTCCCATGTCCATCTCCTTCCAGGACACCTGGTCGGAGTTGTCCAGCAACCGAAAGGATGTGCAGGGTCTTGCTCAGGATACCACGATCGTCGTCTCCGACATCAACGCCGCGATCAAACAATCGTCCGTTGTGATGGTCGCGTCCATGGATCAGGATGATGTCCCGTCTGGTCAGGAACCGCCAACGGCCGCTCCCGTTCCATCACCTGGTCCAACACAGTCGGATTCGACTGACGAACCGCCGGAAGGCAAAGCGACGGATCACTCATCGTCCGCACAGCCTGCCCAGAAGACAGGGGCTGCGGACGATATGGCAGTTTCGATGCCGGGAGAGCTGAAGGACAATGTCTCTGAACTCATCCGTTCCCTGCTTTCCCAGGGTACAACGGCTGTCCGTCCTGCAGTGCCATCCCCCGATTCAGGTAAGGGGGCACTGAATCAGGACGGTATGATGCTTCTGGAAATGTCTCCGGAAGACGCCTCCGCAATGTTTGCGGGACCGGAAATGCTGAGCAATCTGAAAGCCCAGCTTCCCGCTGGGGTCAAGGTTGCCTACGCTCTGGTTCCGCTCACCGCTCCGGTCGATTCGGCCGTTGCACCAGTGAAGCCATTGTTGGCCGCCGGGAGTCTTCAGACTCTGGCGAATCAGATGGTCACTCTGCTTGAGCCTTTCAGAACGCAGCCGACTGCCGAGACAGCACGCACAAGTGCTTCAAGCGGCGCATCAAACAACACCGGTTCGAATGGAAACTCAGATGGTCCGGAACCAGCCTGGGTAAGGAACCCGGACGGAGGACGACTGACCATTCAGACTCGACCAGTCTTTACCGGAGACGATCCCGATCAAGCCGTGGCAAATGCGATCAGCGAAGCGTACAAAGTCCATGCAGCTCAGCATTTTCAGGCGCTGGACCCGGCCCTCGTCTCCATGATCGAGCGAGTGGACCTCAGACTTGACGATTCAGCAGTCAGACTTTGTCTTGCAGAAAAGCCTTTTTCACGAAAGGAACAGGCGAAATTTGGCCAGGAAGGTGAAAAACCATTTGAAATCATTTACGCCCTCGTCCAATTCCCTGAAGCCGTGGATAAAGTTGCCGAGTCAAAGATCCGCGAGGCACTGCAGCAGGATCGTCTGCTGGCCCTTGGTCTGGCTGTGGGCTGCGCATGGATTTCCACTCTGTCAGTCGGCGGTGCCATTCGCACCGGGACTCGGGGTACAGGGCTCAGGCGATTTGTTGTCAGTTTTCCATTCGCCGCGATAGCCACGTTCGCATTGGTCGGGGCCATTTTTGTCATCATTGCTGCCGGCAGAGGAACTGGCCTGCCTGTCTCTGCGGCATCAGAAGAGCCGTTGGTGATTTCCATAGATCTCCCTGACAGAGCATGATGGCCTCAAACTCCGATTCTTTTCCCCGAAGGCTGTTTCGTATCGGTCCCTGTGATCAGAGTCCGTGTGCTGCCCAGTGTGCCTGAGTGAAGTTCCGCTGACGAGCCATCAATGACGCAGGACAAAGAGAACGCGACTCCGTCGATCACAGTTCTTTTTGAAGATGAGGGACTAGTCGCGGTTGCGAAGCCCTCCGGAATGTTCGTTCATCGCAGCCTCGCCGACCGCTCAGCGGATGCATTCCTCGTTCAGGCCGTACGAGATCGGATTGGCTGTTTCGTTTATCCGCTGCATCGCCTTGACCGCCCGACATCTGGCCTTGTGCTGCTCGCAAAGTCGCCTGAATCCGCAAGTCGTTACGGTCGCCTTTTTATGGAACAGAAGATTCACAAAACCTACCTCGCGATTGTGCGAGGGTTTGCACCTGCCGAAGACATCATCGATCGTCCGCTCGTATCCTCACGCGGGCAAAGGAAAGTCCGTTCACATTCGCTGTCTGAACCTCAACCGGCAATGACGCACATTCGAACTCTGGAGCAGTTCGAGATTCCTGTCGCGTCGGTTCGGCACCCGACAACACGATTGTCATTTCTGGAGGCGAGTCCCTTGACGGGCCGATATCATCAGATTCGGCGACACCTCGCAGGCATCTCATATCCTGT
Organism: Planctomycetota bacterium; assembly: GCA_046341255.1. Taxonomy (GTDB): domain Bacteria; phylum Planctomycetota; class Planctomycetia; order Planctomycetales; family Planctomycetaceae; genus SXXK01. Next base: position 2,214 of record JBKDRW010000237.1, on the reverse strand, counting down.
CATCGGTGATGCCGAACATGGCGACTCGAGGCTGAACCGTGGTCTCCAGAAATATCTAAGCTTCGATCGACTGATGCTCGCCGCCACTCAGGTCAGCTTCCCACATCCTGAATCGCAGCAGACTATCACCATCAATTGCCCACCCGAACAAAGCTTTCAAGGCGTCCTGGACAGACTGCGTGAGGCGAAGGCAACAGGGGAATCGTTTTCCGCGAATACCAGCCCTGCGACGGGAGAAAGACAGGCAGACCGATGAGCGCCCGTCCCGGTTTCTTCGATCAACTTGCTGGCAGCAGGAGTCGGATCTTCGGTCACGAAATGAAAACGGATCGCGACTTCAACCAGCGTTTCAGGCTGAGCCGGCGATCCGTAGACATTTTCAGGGGGACTCGGAAACCTCTTACGGCACTTCCACCGATGCCCTCGGGAATGTAACGCAGCACAGAAACTGCAAGGCCGCCGACGCGGATTCGTAAGTCTGAATCGTTCGGAGCGTGCCAAAGATTTTCATCGCTCATCGAGCGCTGCCAGACGAACAGATCGCGAGGGCTGTTTGCCACGGTCTTCCCTGTCGGACTCCCGTCGCTCAGGACCGTAAGACGTCAATGCGTCTATTCTCTGTTTGCTGATCTCTGTTCCCTGTGCCGTCCGTCAGTAGACTCCGACCGTCGTTGTCTTTGCAAACACGTGGTAGGGACGCACACTGCTGACGCCGTCCCATGGATACTTATCATGGGGCTTTTCGCGTTCGCCTTCGTCACGTTCAAGGAACCCTGGCACGAACAGTTCCTTCGTCATGGTATAAAGCTTGACTCGCCCTGTCTTGCCGTAATCAACAACCTTTGTGTGATCATCAAAATCGACCACCTCAATCACAGCACGAGGCTGGGGAGCAAAGTAAGTGATCTTGTAGTTGTCTGCCGGATCGAACGGCTTGCCGCATGCGAGACCCATCAACGTATTGCCGTAGGTCGGCGTGATGTAAACATTCGGACCGAGAAGTTCCTCGCACGCGAACCGGAACCACTGCTGAGTGAATTCGGTGCCGCCGCAGAAGATACCCTTGATGCCGGCTTCTTCAATGCTGCTGCCCTTGTCCATAAGCCGCAGGGCCAACGCCTCCAGGAGCTTTGGCGTTGTAAACATGCACTGAATGTCATTGTTTGCACCCAGGATGGTCATCGCCTGATCAATACAGTGCGCACTGTAGGCCTTCGCGCCTTCCACATCGCCCTTCTTGAGCAGCTTCACAACCCAGCGAGGATCAAGGTCGACGCAGAAACAGATGCCACCGCGAAACTGAGCCAGATGCTCAATCGCCAAACGCAGTCGACGAGGTCCCGACGGACCAAGCATCAGCCAGTTCGAGCCTTTCGGGAACGATTCATCCGGCAACGTCTCACTGAACAGTTCGTAGTCGATCCAGTGGTCCTCAACCACGACACGCGATTTCGGAATTCCCGTTGTACCACCCGTCTCGAAAACGTAAATCGGCTTATCCTGCAGCTTTTTTGGGACCCAACGGCGCATCGGTCCGCCGCGAAGCCAGTCATCTTCAAATAACGGAAACTTCTTCAGATCTTCGAAACAGTTGACGTCTTTCAAGGGGTCAAAGTCAAATGTCTTCTTCTTTTCCAGCCAGAAATCGGATCCGGTGTCATCCCCAAAATGCCACTGAACCATCTCCCGAGTATGCTGGTCCAGCAGTTCCTTCTGCTGCTGACATTTATCGTCAAGTGCTGCCACCGAAAGTCCTCACCATAGAGTGAAAAAGGAAGGAAAAACAGAGATTGGGCCGCTTCGCAACGGGGTGATGTCCGGACAGAACGTTCAAGAGGCATCGTAGGATGCCCCTGAATGTTTTCAAACGCGGTGCGGCTTCTGTCCAAAGGATGACAAGAATCGCGGGTTTTCAGTAACCATGGTACAGTTTGCGAACAGATTTCAGGACTCGGACCGGAGTTCTCAGACAAAACCAGACCCCCGAAGACTATTTTCCCGGGCGGGGCCGAGTGGCAGGGCCATGTTCGGTCGCGGAAGGCATCAAGCGTTCAGGAACGTCGGTCCAGGGCATCGGACCTTGAAATTCCTGACGTCGTCACGCGACGTGAAAACCTTGTTGCGAAGTTGATTCTGCGTTGGGAGTTCATCACATGAGATCCGTCCTCGTCCTGATAAGTCTGGTGATGCTCTCTTCGTCGCTGTCAGCACAGG
>JBKDRW010000236.1:0-3024 GCA_046341255.1 Planctomycetota bacterium | reverse complement strand
CATTGAGGATGCATCATCCCTGCAGTGAACGAAAGACCCGTCTTTTTTCGGAACAAGATCGTGTGGCATCACGGCTCTCCAATACCGACCAATCTGATCACCGGTTTCCTTGGTACCGGCAAGACGACGGCGATTCGAGATCTGCTGCAGCGCCGACCGACGGGGGAACGATGGTCGGTCTTCATCAATGAATACGGGATGGTGTCAATCGACGACCTGATGCTGGATGAAACCTCCCCGGATGTGCAGATCCAGGAACTTGCGGGCGGTTGCTTCTGTTGTACAACATCCGCGATGCTCGATGTCGTCCTGATGCAGTTCATTCGTCGAACGAAACCCGACCGATTACTTATCGAACCCAGCGGAGCCGGTCATCCTGCGCGAGTCATTGACACTCTTCGAGGCCCGCGATTTCGAGACGCTCTGGATCTGCGAGCGACCATCTGCCTCGTCGATCCGAAAGACTTCGAAAATCCTCGTGTCACAAACAGCGAAGGCTTTCACGACCAGATCCAGATGGCCGATATTGTCGCATTGAACTGGCTCGATAAACGCGAGTCGTCTCAGATCCGGAACGTTCGACGATGGGTGCAACAAATGGATCCGCCCAAAATTCTGATCACAGAAACACAGTTTGGAAGACTGGATCCCGCCTGGCTGGATCTCAGCGGCACAATGGTCCGAACACCACAGTTTATTGATCCGGTGTCACATGAGAGGCATGATCATGACCACGGCGCTGCGGATGAGCGTCTGAACGTCGTATCCCTGTCCGAGTCGGCAACACCCGCACATCCTCTGCGGCTTGCAAACGAAGGCAATGGCCAGCGAGCCTGCGGCTGGATTTTTCATCGAGACGACGTGTTTGATCGAGATGATCTGTTTGATTTTCTTGCGAGACTGAATCCCGTTCAGCGGGTCAAAGGGATCTTTCGATGTGCTGACGACTGGTGGCTTTTCAATCGTACCGGAAACGACACCTCCATGCGAATCTCTGCCTATCGTCGTGACAGTCGCATCGAGGTCATTACCAATGAACCATCTCCCGCATGGAATGACGTCGAAAAATCGCTGTGCAGGGCACTCACGCGATGATCATTTCCTACCATCGTGGCTGAGCGAACAGCGGAGAATACTGCTGACCTCTCAGCCATTCCGGTTTCTTCTGAGGCTCTTCGGGTATCTTCTATGATGCTGAAAGACCGGTCTTAGATGTCATCCCACGCAGTGCGATATTGCCCCATCGTCTCGAGCCACATCAGCAGGCGCTGGAAGAACTCATCGCAAGCCAACGTCGCGCTATCACCGACGATGATCAGTTTGCGGCGGGCGCGGGTCAGAGCAACATTCATGCGACGCGCGTCGGCGAGAAAACCAATTTCACCGATGGAATTTGAACGCACCAGCGAGATCACAATCGCTTCCTTTTCACGGCCCTGAAATCCATCGACCGTGTCGATTTCAACCTGCTCATATTCCGAATTCTGCCGCAGCCATCGCACCTGCGCGGCGTACGGTGCAATAATCGCAATGTCTGCTGGCTTTACTCCGGCCCGACAGAGCTCATTGACCTGCCTGAGCACCAACTCGCCCTCCTGCGGATTGCGCTTGCTCTCGCCGTCGGGCTCCAGTTCTTCTGCCCAACCCGTACCCGCCGTGTCGATCATTGTGAGCGGCGCGTCGAGCACCTCGTTGGCCACCACACCGGGCAGACCGGATACGACATGGTGCCGCACGGAAGGATCAGCCGTCAGACTTCCACCATAAAAGTGATCCGACGAAAAGCCCATGATCGATTCGTGCATGCGATACTGGACGGTCAACTGCCTGGTCACCAGATCGCCATAGTGATTCACCAGCCGTTCCATCAGACTGATCGCAAACCCGTCACGCTTCGCTTCTTCGGAAAGGATCGTGGGTGGCAACTGCAGATGATCGCCGGCAAGGATCAGTCGATCGGCGCGACGCAGTGGAACCCAGCAGCCCGGTTCGACACTCTGACAGGCCTCATCAATCACCAGCACGTCGAAGTGCAGATCGTCCAGCACGGAATCGTCAAACGTCGTCGTCGCGCAGATCACTCGTGCATCTCGCAGCAGATCATTCACCGCCTGCTTCTCCAGCAGACGCGCCTGACGTCGTAATTCACGAGCTTCCTGACGCTGCTGCCAGCGCTGACCCGGAGCCGGTCTGGCTCGCGTAAACTTCGACGCCTTGCGTTCAATCTGCTCCGCTTCGCGCATCAACTGGCGAACCAGTGGCATTACCTCATGACGTTCGGCCATCGCGTCGAGCGAATGCTGGCGCAGTTCCTCGGAAACCCGCGCGGGATGACCAAGCCTCACGGCCGGTTCGCCAGTTGCCAGCAACCGCTCAAGCAGGTTATCGACCGCCGTGTTACTCGGGGCACACGCGAGCACGCGTTCACCGCGAGCGATCATCTGACGAATCACTTCGACAACGGTCGTCGTTTTCCCGGTTCCCGGTGGTCCGTGAATAATGGCCAGATCGTTGGCCGCAAGTGCGTGTCGAATGGCCTCGTGCTGCGACGGATTGAGCCTTGTCGGAAACGGCTCCGGGATCTTCACATTCGGGTGAAACGTGGGCTCACGCTCGCAGAGCAGAAGGTCTCGCAGTTGCCGCAGTCGTCCGGCAGCCCGCTCGGCGATGTCCAGCGCCGCCGCCTGACGTTTTCGAGTGATTTCATCCGGGGAAAGATCCAGTCGAAATCGCTCACCCGCCGGCCAGTCATCAACAGCGACCTCGACGGAGTCACTTCGCCTCGCGCTCACAACGCCCGGTACGGAGTCGCCATCGTCGCTTTGTTCGGTCAGCAGTACCGGGCTGCCAACTTTGAATCGATGCCACGGCAGGTGATCCGGCGAATGTCGTTTTGCAAGCGTCAGCAGATATCGCCCGCCGAGTCCCGTTGTCTGGCTGCGAATCACGAGGTCCAGAAGCGTTTCGCCCGATCGTTCCGCTGCGGCGGTGGATTGAGTCTTGCGCCTCAGGGCCATTCGCTCC
>JBKDRW010000235.1:0-8238 GCA_046341255.1 Planctomycetota bacterium | reverse complement strand
CTCCGTTCAACATGACAAGCAGTACCATCGTCGACGCAATCAGATAAAACGTCAACGCACCTTCGGCGTAGGCGATCAGAGAAATCCGGAGCGTCCACGGAGTCGTCAGGTACAGTAACGCGGCGAGCCAGGCGACACTTGCATTCATCCATCGCTGACCGACAGCAAACACGGCGAGCGTACTCAGCAGTTGAAAGCACGCCAGCACACACTGTCCCACTAACGCACCCTGCCACCAGTCATTTCTGACAATCATGCCACCTAGACTCAGCATCTCCGTCAGAAACGGGAAGCTTGTGTAAACGTTGTGCCGCAGAAACGTTATCGATCCGTTCTGAAACCACTCTTTCGGTCCCTGCAGATGGTACTCACGCACGTCAAAATCCGTTGGTGGCGACAGCGAACCATCGACGATATACAGCGCGAAAGGGACGATCACCAGAAGGCAGCCCCAGCGCAGCCACGGACTGCAATTGTTTTCGGAGATCTGAGCGGCGGCGTCAGCCGGAGCCGTTGCAGCGTCCGGCGACCGCCACAATGTTACGACCGCGATGATCGCGCTGACGACTGAGGGAGCGGCGATGACCAGCGGCTTCATCCATCCGAGCACACCGCAGCCAAGAATCACCAGCGACAGACAGGCGAGCCCCAGACCAAAGATCAACACCATTCGTTCGATCACCCTCAGCGGCAGATGACGCATGCAAGCTGCATCGATGAGCCATCCATGAGCCCCCGCCATCGCCAGCAGCAACCCCGCATAGCTCAGAAACGTAAATCTCTGCGGCAGATACATCCAGCCAGTTGGCGTCGCAGATTCAGTTTCCTGACTGCTCCCGAACTGCAGCAGCGTATCGAGCATCATCAGCCACAATTCATATCTCCTCAATTCTCCCGCCAGTGGTTTCGTGTAGAAGACGGCAAGGAACCCGATCACAAAGAGCACGACGACAGACGGAACCCACGTCGGTGTATGTCGGGGCGGAGTTGACGTCGGAAACGTTTTGCTGGCTGGAATCGACATGAGAGACATGTGAGAATTGCTGCTGAATGACTGCGAGATCCCTGTGACGGACCGATCTTGTTCAAAGTCTGTTGGTCAACCATGGAGCTTCAGTGTGATGGGGAACTATATGAAATGCTACTCTGCTTCTCTCGAAGCCTGACAAAGTGAAGACATCGCTATCCATGGAGTCGTCCGTGAGCCTCTCTCGATTGCTACTTCTGATCGGCGTACTGCTATTCCAAGTGCAGCCGGCGTCTGCTGTTGACCGGCCGAACATCATACTCATCCTGGCAGACGACATGGGCTATGCAGACATGACCTGTCAGGGAGCACAAGGTTTTCAAACACCCAATCTTGACCGCCTCGCAGCAGAAGGTACTCGATTCACTCACTTTTACGTTCCGCAGTCCGTTTGCACAGCGTCGCGAGCAGCCTTATTGACGGGATGCTACCCGAATCGAATCGGCATGCACGGAGCCTACAATCACACCAGTCGCGATGGGATGGCGGATGATGAATGGCTGCTCCCGGAAATGTTGCATGATCGCGGCTACGCAACATCTGGCGCCGGGAAGTGGCATTTGGGAACGCGGCTGAAATTTCATCCGCTGAGGCATGGCTTTGACGAATGGTTTGGCATTCCCTACTCGAACGACAACTCAAAGTTTCATCCTTCGCTGGCCGCTGAGATGCCACCGTTGCCGTTGTATCGTGGTGAAGAGATCATCGAACAGGATCCGGACCAGTCGCAGTTCACGAAGCGATGTACGGAGTTCGCGGTGGACTTTATTCACCGAAAGAAAGATCAGCCATTCTTTCTTTATCTGCCGCACGTGATGCCGCATGTTCCTGTCTTTGCCTCAGACGAGTTTCGCGGCCGCTCAAAAGCAGGTCTCTACGGTGATGTGATGGAAGAACTTGACTGGTCTGTCGGACAAATTCTAAAAACTGTCGAGGATCTCAGGCTCGATGAAAACACGCTGATGATCTTCTATTCCGACAATGGACCGTTTCTGTCTTACGGTGAGCATGCAGGTTCAACGGGGCCGCTGCGAGAGGGTAAGCTAACTACATTCGAAGGAGGGGTTCGCGTTCCTTGTCTCGCCCGGTGGCCCTGCCATGTTCCGGCAGGTCGAGTTTGCAACACACCGTTCATGAGCATCGACTGGCTACCAACTCTCACGCAGCTTGTTGGCGGAAAGAATTCTCTACAGCGCACAGATGGAGTGTCAGCACTCGATCTGTTGCTCGGAAGAAACGATGTATCTCCTCACGAGGTCTTGTACTTTTATTCCGGAACGGCACTTCAATCGATGCGACAGGGACGCTGGAAACTTCACTTCGAACATCCGTATATCACTCCTGCTGGCGAACCAGGGCGTGGCGGCAAGCCCTCGAACTGGGGCAAACTCGCTCCAGCCTCGATGACTCAGTCCGGAGTTGAAGGCATCGCAACCCGCCACGGGTATCGCATTGAACATCTGGAGCTAAGTCTATTCGATCTGAACGCAGATCCGGGCGAGCGAACAGATCTTGCAGCCAGCCATCCGGAATTGGTCCAGAAGCTGAGTCTGATGGCCGAGGCTGTCCGAGCGGACCTCGGCGATTCCTTGAAGGGCATCCGCGGCTCAGGACTTCGTTCGCCTGGTCAGGACGACCGCTGACAAGCGGCGGATCACCGGCATCCTGCACCCGGAGACATAGCCACAAGGACACGTAAAACGTCTCAGGGCGAGTGCTGAGAAGAGCGATGCTCCGGCAAAACCCCTCCGCTGCCGGATCAGAATGAATAGAAACGCGGGGTTCATAAGCCTGCAAACCCTTTGTGATTCTGTGCATTCGTTTATGCTGGTCCACTTTGGCTTACGCCTGATTCGGATCAATCTCAGGAGCAAGGAAACCCTCTGCAATCAACTTTTCCAGCAGATGGGGACCGCGTTTCGCCAGACATCTTTGGATCTCGAATCGCATCGATGTCGCTGACCGCAGACTCCAGACAGCATCGAACGTGGCGCGCGATCTCCTTTCGTGGCGAACATGGAGTGCCCGAGTTTTCATTGCCGATTTAACATCGGCAAACCACACGGTCGCCGGGGAATCCAATGATTGCGATTTCGACGTTGCACAGCTTTACGGCTCTTGTGGAGAAACGCTGCTATCGCTTTCAGAGTGATGAAACTCCTCCATCCTCCGCTCCACCATTGCTTCTCGCGACTTCGCTCGAACCGCAAGTTTCTTCTCTAACTCCTGCAATTTCAGGCGCAACCGCTGCGATTCCAGCTCCTGCATCTGCTGACGCAGGTCGAAGGCCTGTTCGATAAGCGATCGAACTTCGCGTGTCTGATTTCCCTGATTGACATTCGGGTTCCTGATTTGCCCTTCTTCAGCCTGTATCCTGAGTTCAAGATCCTTTAAGTCCACCTTGATTTTCTTAAGACGAGCGTCAAGCACTTCGGGAAGTAAAGCACTCGTTTCAGCAACATTCGCAGCCTTATTTCCCATCGTGACATCCCACCCATGAGTCGGGATCGATTGTTCAGAGACGGATGCCATAAAGTCGCCCGGCTCAAAGTGATATCTGCGTCTCGCAATCCTCTCGCTGGGCTTATGGCTCATGGCTTCAGCGAACTCCGATTCATTCGGATGAACAACGAGGAACGCGACCGTATCTGCCATATTTGCCAGTTCGGATCGAATTCCTGCATCGCGTTGCAATGGAAAAAAGTGGACCACAAATGCAGTATCAGCGACACCAGCAATCTCAGTCCCTGCCTCTATGTTCGATATGTCAATGAATTGCCACCGATCATCAGTTCCATCGCCTGAGCCATCGTCGAACAACAATGTTCGATTGATCACCAGTCGACGGAATGGGTTCTTCACGTAGTCCGAATTCGAAATGTCCTGAATCAGCCGAGTTTTCCAGAGGAGTGAAGAATGAGGCCTCGTCTTTGCAATGGTCTGAATTGTCGGAATCGTGGACAGGATGCTGTCCTCCGATGATTTTGTATCGATCCATCCCTTCATGAGACCATAATGATCCAGCCATGCGAGTTGTTCCGCAAAATCTCCCGCCGATTCGAATGTCGCGACATATCCCGGTCGCCCAAAAACCAGGCTGGGCCCAAGCTGGAGTGGGTCACTGTCCAAAGATTGCAGCCATTCGAATTCTTCCGCGCTGCAAACAGATCGAATATCATTCAGAATTTTGTCCGATGCAATGGCATTGCGCCAGTCGGCTTTTACGAGCACAATGGTGTGTCTCCAGCCAGTTTCGAGTAGCTTCGGAGGATCTTCCGTTACCGCCTCGGTAGTGCCGTCAGTTTTCACTGGCTTCAAAGTTGCCGCTTCAGATTGAATATCCTGCTGAAAAATCACGCGCGTGGCCGGCTGATTTTTCTTTTCGGCTATATCGAGATTGCTCGTGGCAGCGTCCTGCGCCGCAACCGGAAAGTTGGTCTGCACCAACGTGATGAGTAACAGGAGCATGCTGACTCTGAAGCCGTTCATGTTTAATTCCTTCTTGTTTGTCTCGATCAATTCCTGATGGGTCGGTCGTATGCGTTCAAGTCAGATTATCCGCCCTTCACGCCTTTGTGGGCATGGCGATTGCTCTTCCAGCGCCCAGTGGCCTCGGCACAGCAATCCAACGGCTCTTTGGGCCGAATCGCAACAATTCGCTTGTTTACTCGTGCATGAGCAGTTGAGACAAATGCTCTACAGTGGGGTTATTTGTTCAAGCAGTGAATCCAGTTCCGCGTCGAGCGACCGAAGCTCTTCTTCAATCCCATCGTCCCATAACAGCGAACGAGTTGCCTCCATCATTCGACCATCAGCGCCGGAGTTGAACTTCGAGACCTCATCACGTTGGTTGTATTGCCAGACAGCCACAGCAGTTGACACGAAGAGAACGATTGCACCCAACAGTCGCATAGGTACGAGAGTCGGTCCGTTGCGTTTCTTCGGTATCAACTCTCGCAGAACCTGTGGCAACGAACACGCTGTGGGTTGCTGCAGATGGCTGAGACATTCTTCGAAGATCCCGGCAACCTGCAGGGCTGATTCAAATCGTCCTGCAGCGGACTTTGACAATAGTTTCATAACCACCATATCAAACCATGCAGGCACATCCGGATTCAGTTCACACATCGAACGAGCGGATTCGTCCGACACTCGGCGAAGAATGCCATAGGTGGTTTCTGCTCGGAATGGAGGTCGGCCGGTGACCGTCGCATAGATAACGCTTCCCAGAGAGAATAAATCGCTCCGAGCATCCACGCCTTCCCCACGAGCCTGCTCGGGCGACATATAGTGCGGCGTTCCGGCGATGAGTCCGCTGCGAGTCAGAGTCGCGTCGTCGACGGCTCGAGCAAGCCCGAAGTCCGTCAGCATGACTCGTTCAACACCGCGTTCCAGCAGAATATTGGCTGGCTTTACATCGCGATGAACCAATCCCTGAGCATGAGCCGCGGCAAGTCCCCGCGCGACTTGCAGGCTGATTCGAAGGACGTCCAGAATCGGCAATGAGCCTTCGCGATCGAGTCGATCCTGCAGCGATTCACAGTCAACATACGGCATGACCAGATACGGCAACTGCCCGCTGGAATCGACGTGCAAAATCGGCATGACGTTTGGATGCACAATCGCCGCGGTGGCTCGGGCTTCGCGAGCAAATCGTTTGCGAGCCGCCACGACCGACGCCAGATGCGGAGCCATCACTTTCACTGCCACGAGCCGATTGAGTTCCTCCTGAAAGCCCTTCAGAACAATCCCATGAGCCCCCTGCCCTATGAACTCTCGAATCTCGATGTTGCCCAGTCGTCCGAGCGATTCTTTGTTCTCCGACGGTTGCAGAAAGTCGACGATGAAATCACTGGGCTTGAGCTTCGAGCCGTCATAATCATCGTCTGCTTCGCCGTGCGAAAGCGGGACTCGCGGAAGAAGTGTCGAACCCACGTCCGCAGCCTTTCCATGCTCGCCGCTGGTCTCCTCACGAAGGACTCGACCCACATGCCGCCAGCTCCCACCATCCGCTGCGAGCTTTTCGAGGGCCTCTCGACACGCCTCACACTCCGTCAAATGCGCCGCCAGCAACTCTTCGTCTCGCTGAGTCAACTGCTCGCTGAGCGATTTTTGCAGAAGGTCGAGGTTGCAGTGAGTGGTGGGCATGGAAGCACAGGTTTTCGGTTTGAGGTTTTCAGTTTTCGGCGAATAAAAGAAAGCTCATTGTTGCGAATTGCATTCTCTAACGCAGAGGTCGCTGAGGACGCAGAGATTGAATTGAAGAGGAGGACAGAAGATTTTGGGTTCTACAAAGCGTTCCAGGTCTGGTGTTCAGCACTCTGCGATTCCTCCCCGAACTCTGCGCCCTCTGCGTTGAACCCTGCGATTCATGAATCATTCACTTCCGCGATCCTTGTCTTGATCTTCGCCATGATGCGACTGCGAGACATGTAGATACTTCCCGGCGAAATACCGAGTTCCTTCGCCACGTGTTCGACGGGCTGGCCATTGATCACCGTCAGCCAGAACGCCCGCCAGCTTGTTTCGAGAAACTCATGTCGCACCTGTTCGGCGGCCCAGACGATCAGTTCGTGTTCATATTGCCGAATGCTGTTCTCATCCGGAGCGGCTTCGACATTTTTAAGCACCGCAATCAGATCACTCCCGCCAACGCCACTGGCCTGTTTGCGTTCTCTCGACATGAATCGCACGACGACATTGCGAGATACGGTTGTCAGCCAGCGTCGAAAGGAAGCCGCGTTGCCATCGTCGCTCCATCCGTCCACGGACTTTGCGATTGCAAGCAGAATCAGCTGAGTCACATCCGGTACGTGCCGTTCTGGAACTCCCTCGCGTCGGACAAGTCGATTCAGAAACCCTTCGTACGTGCAGACAAAATCCCGCCAGGCCGAATCATTCTGTTCGTTCTTCAGCCTGACGATCAGGCTTTTTCGGGTTTCCAAAGGCGACATGCGTGCTCCCCGGATCAATGAGTACCGCCCTCCGCGACTTTCTCACGCCTCGCGGAGAAAGTTTTGTGAAATCGTAGGCTACCCTACACCCGTCGCACCGTCGACGGGCAGGCTTTGCATTGTAGAGCGGTTGTCCCAACCGCTCATTTGCTCGTCGCGTCGCAGGAAGACGTGCACGACTGGGGCAACGTTTCGGAGATGAATGCGTTCCATTGACGGTCATTTGTCCAGCAGATTCAGGGAAGCCAGCAGATGAAATCCTGGCTTTTCACTTCTGCTCTCATCTGCTGGAGAACATTCGCGACGAAATCAACGGTTTGGAACAATCGCCCCGCAATCAATGATGCCGCTGGCGGAATTGCGGGGGTACGGTAGAAGCGCGCGAAAAAACTCGCGGAGTTTCTATCGCAGCCTCGGCTACAACGGAAATCACCGCGAGTTTGCATCATTTTAAGCCGGAGGAAATTCTGACGAATTCCGCTACGACCAGCCTACGACAGCTTCCTGGCCTTCATCAACTTTGCAGCGTTGCCGGCCTGGCCGAACGCGGTCATGCGCGCGATGCACACCTGCTTCATGGCGTCGCGAGCTGGCTTCAGGTATTCGCGAGGGTCAAAGGCTCGTGGTTTCTCAGCGAAGATCTTTCGAATCGCGCCGGTGATCGCCATGCGGCAGTCAGTATCGACGTTGATCTTGCGAACACCATGCTTGATACCTCGCTGAATTTCTTCAACCGGCACGCCGTAGGTTTCTTCCATCTGACCGCCGAACTTGCGAATGATGTCCTGCAGTTCCTGTGGGACTGAAGAGCTGCCGTGCATGACCAGGTGAGTATTCGGCAGGCGGCGATGAATCTCTTCGATCAAAGACATCTTCAGCACTTCGCCGGTTGGCTTATGCTTGAACTTGTACGCACCGTGGCTGGTTCCGATGGCCACGGCGAGTGCGTCGCAGCCGGTGTCGGCAACGAATCGTTCTGCTTCAGCCGGATCTGTCAGGTGAGAAGAATCCATTCCGCCCGAAGCGCTGCCGGTTGCGTGCGAATCGCGGTCGCCTGGTTCTTTTTCCAGATCCTTGTCGTGACTGTGAGCAGCAGCGGGCTTCGCTGGCGCATGTCCGACCTGACCAAGGCAGCCGATTTCGCCTTCCACGGAGACGCCCATCGAGTGAGCGACGAGCACGACTTCGCGAGTCACTTTTACGTTGTATTCGTACGAGGCCGGAGTCGCTGCGTCTTCCATCAGCGAACCGTCCATC
>JBKDRW010000234.1:0-4581 GCA_046341255.1 Planctomycetota bacterium | reverse complement strand
ATTGTTGTCTTTGTTCTGTACCTGTCGATAGTCACCACCAACCGCGACAAGCCGATCGCCATCAACGCTGACATCACTCAGGGAAAAAATTCCGGAAGACACGTTGCTTTGCATAGGTACCGGAATCTGCTTCCACGACTTACCCTGATCCGTGGTGATGAGTACGCCTGCCGAGGCCGCTGCGGCATTCTCTGTGGTCAATTCCGGCAGACCGCCGAGTCCAATAAGTAAATCACGATTGGATCGCAGCAAAAGATGAGTTCCACTGGCGGCAAAAGCGGCAACTCCTGTTGCAACATGAGGCGATTGTTCCGCCGGGTGCCGTACCCATGATCGTCCACCGTCGTCGGTGCGGAGCAGATACACCTGACCATCCAGAGGATCGCCCATCAGCCATCCGGAATTTCCCGCCGCATCGAACGTCAGTCCATCGAAGAAAGCGTCAGTTGCTCGTTCTTCAAACACCATTTGCCACGTCCTGCCGCCGTCCTCAGTGCGGTACAGTCGATCCACGTCACCGGCGCTCATGATGATGGCAGTGGAATCGTTCCATGCATGCACATCCCGGAAGTCAGCGGCCTCGGTCACGGGTGGCCCCACTGATGTCCATGTCCTGCCACGATCGATGGTACGCAGAACGGTGCCTCTCGCTCCGCTGGCCCAGCAACAGGACTCGCTGACTGCTGAAATGCCCCGAAGACTGACGGTGCTGCCGGAGGAGTGCAATTGCCAGAACTCCCCGGCTTTCCCGGCTGATTCATGAAAAATCAGCAACAGCACAACAATCGCAGCACGCATGCGACAGGCTCCGCGAGGCGGGTGACGAATGATTTCAGCAATCGAAGTACATGCAGAATTCATAAGGATGAGGGCGCAGGTTGATGGCTTTCACATCATCTTCCCGCTTATGGCGGATCCAGCGTTCAATCACATCCGGAGTAAACACGTCTCCCCGAAGCAGGAAGTCATGGTCTTTCTCAAGGGCATCGAGTGACGCTTCGAGCGATGAAGGAGTCCCGACAAGTCCCTGTCGTTCTTCCGGAGCCAGATCGTACAGGTCCTTATCCTGAGGTCGCCCGGGACTGGTTCGGCTCTGAATACCATCGAGCATGGCCATCAGAATTGCGGACATGGCGAGATAGGGATTGCATGAAGAATCCGGACAGCGAAACTCAAATCGTCGTTGCGATTCATCACCCGAATTCGCCGGAATTCGAATCGCTGCCGATCGATTTCGATAACTGTAAGCGAGGTTCACCGGAGCCTCAAATCCTGGCGTCAGTCGTTTGTAACTGTTCGTGGTAGGACAGCAAAAAGCCATCAATGCGGGCGCGTGCTGAAGGATTCCACCCATCGCAAACATTGCCGTTTCGCTGAGTCCGCCGTAACCGCTGCCGGCGAACAGCGCCCGATGATCGCGGAACAATGACAACGTCATATGGAGCCCGGAGCCATTGTCATTGAACAGTGGCTTGGGCATGAAGGTCGCCGTTTTGCCATGCTGATGGGCGACGTTGCGCACAATGTATTTCAGACGAACCAGTTTGTCAGAGATTCTGACGAGTGTATCGCTTTTCAGATCTACCTCACACTGTCCACCGGATGCCACCTCATGATGCTGGCCTTCTGTGCGAATCCCACTGTCCTCCAGCAGCATCATGATTTCCGTACGGAGATCCTGAAGTGTGTCGATCGGAGGCAGTGGCAGATAGCCTTCTCGGTAACGAATGGCATTGCCCCCCGGAGACCGTCCTGCCCCGCGATTCCACTGTCCTTCGATACTGTCAACGGCGTAAAATGCCTCGTTCTCGGTCTGATCAAATCGCACATCGTCGAACACGAAGAACTCACTCTCCGCGCCGAACAATACCGTGTCAGCAATCCCTGTCGACAGCATATAGTTCTCAGCTTTGCGAGCTATATTTCGAGGGTCGCGCGGGTACGTCTGATGAGTGACCGGATCCTTGACGTTGCACAGCATCGCCAGTGTCGACTTCATGAACGGATCAACAAAACACGTCTGCGATTCAGGGACGATCAGCATGTCGCTCTCATGGATGGCCTGCCAGCCCCGCATGGAGGATCCATCAAATGAAAACCCCTGTTCGAAGCTGTCTTCGGTCAATTGATCCGCAGGAACCGTGAAGTGCCGCTGCAAGCCGCAGAAATCCGTGAATCGCAGATCAATCGCGCGGATCTCGCGCTGACGGCAAAGGGCCAGAACTTCACGTGGAGACAGTTGGTTTTCAGACATGATTCAATTCAGCGTGGTAAGATGCCAGAGCACGATCTCGTCCACAGCATGGTGGAGTCGACCGCCCGGTAGCTCAGTTGGTATGGATCGCTTCGACCGCGACCTGTGGGAAATGCGGCGGCTGAGCCGAATACTGCACCTGCAACCGAGCCTCACTCCGGAGAGAGAATCTCGGGAATGCCACTCGGACACCGCCGCACTTGCAAATCATAGACCAGTTCACGATTTCTCAGGATTTTGGGAAGCCGCTCGTCAGATCGCAAGCGATGAGCGGTTGATGGCGGAATCTCATGCACGAAATCCTTCGCACGTGCCGAAACGCCCCTGTCACCGTTCAAGCACCACTGCACGAATTTCCATCAGGCCGCCATCAGGCGATCGGTTCGCATCCCGACCGTGGATTTAACAGGTCTGTCTCCTGAAGTTCTTGCTACCATCTGACAAACAGGGCTTGCCGAGGTTGAGGATGTTCAAAAGCGTCGGTAGAACGGATCTCTGCGGCTGGTGAAGGCATGCGTTATGCAAAATCGTAGTTTTCGCCGTCGGTAATCAACATGCGGACTGAACCTCTCAGATCCATCAGGAAGCAGCGGACATTGAGACTCCAGAGGTTCGGATTTCCGCCATGTTCGCGTTTGATCTGGCAATGTCGAAGGATTTCGTCACGGAGAACCATCGCGTGGCGACGATGCTCGGCTTCTTCAGCCAGTTGTCCTTCCGGCGTGTCCGGGAAATCGCAATGTGGTCCCAGAAAGTGCGTGTAGGCGCCGCAATTGCGATGTTCCACGATGTATACATCTCGAACTTCGTGAAGCTGCACAGCGATATCGAGATGCTGGAAGAAGACGTCACGCCACGACGCGTGAGTTGGCTGCATGACACCCAGAGCCGCCCCTGCGAAGACAAGTTGGTCGTAACGATTCGCGAGGTTGTCACCCTCCATGAAATCGCAGATGTCATCAAGAAGGCGCAGATCCATGCAGCTGAGCAGGAGCACATTGCCGCGGGGAGCCGGGTATGGACGACGTTCCGGAAGGCGACGATGGATTTCCATGACTGACTCCCTGTTGCTGTTTGAACTATGATAACGACCCGAACGTGACCGTATTATCGATCGCTTGCCACGCATTTTCCCAGCAGACGTTCAAGGAGCCCGTCGGAATTGGGGATTGTGCAATTCCATTTGTCCTGTAGCATCCGTCGCGCTGCATTCAACGGCGATTTTTGCCGCAGCAGAAATCTGATTTCACGCCCGCTGCAATTCTGAATCGCATGTTATGGCATCATCCAAAACCAGACTGGTGATCAGTTGGACTCTGTCACTTCTGCCGGCGCTGATGATGCTCGGCCCCAGTGCCTTCCTGAAGCTGAATCCATCCGCAGAGATGGCGGCAGACTTTATAAACATGGGTCTGACGGCTCAGCAGGTTTTCGCGATTGGCGTCGTTGAGATCGTGATTGTGCTGCTCTATCTTGTTCCTCGAACTTCATTCATCGGAGCGATTCTGGTGACGGGCTACCTTGGCGGAGCCACTTTCGTGAACCTCCGAGCTGGCGAACCTTTCTTTCTGCCAATTGCCTTTGGGCTCATCATCTGGGTCGCCCTTGGTCTGCGCCGGCCAGAGATTTTTCGGCTGACATTCGCCTCCGGGACAGAACTCGAAACTCGTTCTTCGGGCTGATGGGCGTGTCTGGGTGCTTCACGAATTGAAATCATCTGCTGCAATGGAACATTATGACTCGAGAGCCCTCCGAATTGCCGGCACCAGCATCCATGTCTCGACCGAAAGCGATCTGGTATCGACCGGATTTCAAATCGTCGTCCGTGCCGTGGGAGATTTCACTGTGTGGAGATCTGACGGAAAGGCAGTCGGACCTGCTGGAGCAGTTGACGGAAGTGCCTCGTGGCAGCCGTGGGATCCTGTATTTTGATTCCTGCGGTGGCAGTGTCTATACGGGGTTGGCTTTGGGAACGCTCCTCCGAATTCGGGGACTTCGAGCCACCGCGGTGGTTTTGGGGGAATGTTCTTCGGCCGCCTTGTTACCGTTTGCCTCGTGCCGAAAACGCTGGGTGACTCATCAGTCGACACTGCTGTTTCATCCGATGCGATGGCAGTCGGATGAAGATGTGCGATTGGAAGAGGCTACCGAGTGGGCACGCCATTTTAAAGAACTGGAGGGGCAGCTTGATCAGCTGCTGGTGAAGTTGTTTGGCATTTCTCAGGAGAACCTCGCCGCGTGGACACGTCCCGGCCGCTTTGTCTCAGGGTTTGAACTGGCGGAAGCGGGAATTGCCTGCCTGTTTGATCCATTCTGCGACTCGGATC
>JBKDRW010000233.1:0-17137 GCA_046341255.1 Planctomycetota bacterium | reverse complement strand
CGTTTGGCCCGACAAAGATGGCATCCACACCCGGCAGACTGTAAATTTCATCCGCGTTGTCGACGCCTTCCGGAGATTCCGTCTGAAGCACGACGAGAATCTCGTCGTTCGCTCGTTGGTAGTACTCGCCTGTTGGACACTGAAAGTTCTGGGCCGGGATGCTTCCACCGATCGAGCGATTGCCCTGTGGCGGGTACTTCGCGGCTGCGATGGCAATCTTTGCCTGCTCCACCGTATTAACCATCGGGACAACAATGCCGAACGCTCCACCATCGAGGACGCGCTTGATCAGGTCGTGGTCGCCGCGAGGAACTCGAGCGAGCGGCACACAACCGGCATCGGCAATTGCGGCAAACATCAGTGAGGCCATCTGCCAGTCGATCGGCGAATGTTCCAGATCAACGGTCAGCCATGGAAATCCGGTCTTTGCCATCAGACGCGCGGTGAACACGTCGCCGAACGAAAGCCATGTGCCGACCTGAGGCCGCCCTGCGGCCAATGCGGATTTGACAGGATTTGTCTTCATTTTGGCATCACATTCAGATAAAGCCTGACGTTATGGGTTGCTCTGCCGCCGGCGACAATGTCAGGACGAGCGTCGCCATTCAGGTCGGCCACGACAAGATCCTCGGTGGCCATACCGCCTTCATCGACAATTTCTTTCTTCCACGTTTTGCCGTCCTGACTGGTGCAGTGGTATACGGAAACGCCAAAAGTCATCGGAGTGTCGCTGTGGCCAAACGCGATGTCATCGGATCCGTCGCCGTTGAAGTCGGCTGTCCACAAGGCGTGACCCCGTTTGAAACCTTCATCAATCAGCAGTCGCTCCCAGTTTTCATCTTTGGCAGCAGGCTCAAGGTAGACCGCCAGTCGATCTCCGTGCATCGGTTCAACGGACGTGAGGAACCGACGACCATTACGAAGCCTTCCAATCTTGACCTCCCCGGCCCCATTGAGATTCGGGTCGTCCTGGCCCATCACTCCTGGCCCCAGTCGATGCAGCCTCCATTCGCCAGCGGAGCGACGGACGAGTGACAAGCCTTCGCGACTGGCGGTGATGGTGTCAATCAGGCTGTCACCGTCAAAATCCACATGCCAGTGATTGTGCATACGATTCAGGTCGGCATTCAGCACGGTGCCGGGCCAGCGCTCTGTGGAGGGGTTATCCGGGATTTCGAATGCGAGAAGGCGGACACCCTCACCGACACTGGCATTCAGTGGCGAAATTACAAGTTGCGGCGCTCCCTTGCCCAGCACATCAGCCCATCGCATGCGATGAACGGAAGTCTCTTCGCCGATGGCCTGCACCTGCCAGAGTGCCGAGGGGTCTTCGGTGCGATGAATCCAGTGGAGTGTCCCGCTCTTCGTCCATCCGGCTCCTATTGCGAAATCGACCCGGCCATCGCCATCGATATCGTGCGGTGCGATGCAGACGTGGTCGGGAGGCGTCTGATCCTTCAGAATCACATGCGGTGTCCACGTGACAGCGTCGTACCAAAGAACTCGATTCTCCGTCAGTGCGACGATGTCGGTCTTGCTGTCACCATCAACATCGGCCAGCGTGACGGCGTAACAGACCTTCCCAACATCTGCGTCAATCGTGTCAGTCTCGAATCGAGGAAACGAATCTTCTGCCCTCACATGCAACAACAGGGTTGTCGAAAACAGGGACGCCATGATTCGGGTCAGGTAACGAAGAGTGATCATCGAAAAGTCCCTGTTGGCAGGATCGTCCGGGTTGTGCAGCAACGCATCTGAGCATAGTCGCGAGTACTTTCAAAGTGTGTCGTTTTTGAGACTTCCGGACCAGCGGTATGCGATGACACGTTGTGGTGCTGTTTTCCGATACAAAACGGATGAGACTCCGGCTCTTACGCAATTGGCTGTGAGCGGAAAATCGGGGTGCTCTTGACCGCTGCGACAGCAGTGTCGTTGATCATAACGGGTTCTCTTATTGCGTCCTGATCGTGGAACAACCAACGTGACGAACGAACACTCCTCCAATCCTATGCCACCGCAGTCACTGACAGAGAATGAAATCTGTTCGGCGATCGGGACGGACGGCATTCATCGACTTGTTGCCGCGTTCTATCGCCAGGTCCCGGGTGACGATGTCCTCGGACCGATGTATCCGAGGGACGATCTGGCGGGGGCCGAAGAGCGACTGCGGCTGTTTTTGCTCTTTCGTTTCGGCGGACCTCAGGATTACCTGCAACGACGAGGACATCCGCAACTCCGAATGCGTCATGCTCCTTTCGCAATCAATCAGGCAGCGCGCGACCGCTGGATGAAGTTGATGAACGCCGCAATCGACGAGTGTCAGTTCCAGCCGGCCGTCAACACCGTGCTGAGAAGCTTCCTCGGTCATGTCGCCACGTTTCTGATCAATCAACTCGGATGAATCACCCGGAGGCGATCACGCTCAATCCGCGAAAGAGTGCGTCTGAAATGCGTGGATCGGTTAATCTCACTGTACGGTCATCGGTCTCCCACAGATGCGCAGTGGAGTGCTGGATAGGCCGTTGCGGTCGGCAGTCGCAGGTCGGACGCAGGGCCTTCAGTCTTTAAATGGAGCCCGGTATCGATCGTGACACGCCATCAGAATTGTGCGACAACAGCGTTGACGCCCGCAGATCTCCTGTGAGCCAACAGTGTGAATGTCGTTGAATCTCGAGCCAGGAGAACCCTGGTGGTCATGGCAACCCGTTGCCGGAGGAGAGTTGATCAATGCATGACGACCAGAGAAGTCTTGCGGTTGCATTGGCAGGTGACGGGCGCGCGCTGATCAAGTTCTGCGGACTGTGCCTTGGTCTTTCAGGACTGTTCGCGGTTTTTCAATCCATCACAGGCCATTTCCTGCCCCATGATATTGCATTTCTGAAGATGCAGCCGGAAGAACTATGTGGCATCAACGAATGCCGCGTCGTGCATTTTATGATTCACGATCGCATCAGCTTCGGAGGCGCGCTGGTCGCGATTGCCGTCTTGTACCTGTGGCTGGCCGAGTTCCCTCTGCGCCAACGGGAATCGTGGGCGTGGTGGACTTTAGTGATCAGCGGTGTGACGGGTTTCGGAAGTTTCCTGACCTATCTTGGCTATGGGTATCTCGACACATGGCATGGGGCTGCCACACTCGTGTTACTGCCCTGCTTTATTGGAGGCGTCTGGATGACGCGACCGAAAGCGACCGTCTCGGACGACGTGTTATGGTCGAGCTTCTGGCATCCCGCCATACGATGCCCATGGCAGAGCGCAGCCGGCTGTGGTACGTTCCTGGTGATGATCTCGTCCGTGGGCATGATTGGAGCGGGAGCCACGATTCAATGGATCGGAATGACCGACGTCTTTGTTCAGACCGACCTCGAGTTTATGGGTGTCGATCGCGATCAACTGAACGCCATCAATCCAAGACTCGTTCCGCTGATTGCTCATGACCGAGCCGGTTTTGGCGGAGCGGTTCTGACGGCTGGCCTGCTGACACTTGCCAGCATCTGGTTCGGACGGCCGTCCCGTGCGCTGTGGCAGGCGCTGGCATTGGCAGGTTTCGCGGGCTGGACAACAGCGGTTTTCGTGCATCCGGCGATAGGCTACACAGACATCTGGCATCTGGCACCTGCAGTGGCAGGAGCCGTGCTCTTACTGATGGGGCTCCTTCTGCTTCAGCCATCGATGTGGCCGGGATTCGGCATCGGTCGAAAGGCGACTTGAGCCCGTGCATTGCAGGAGCGGGTTTGTCCGAAAGCCGGGCTCCTGCTGAAACACGCGTGCCATCAGTGTCTATTGGCAGAGCCGGATGGATCAACGGTCTGTTGAGTTGGCGGAATCGTCCAACGCAAAGAAATTGTCTCGTTCGACTCGGGCGACTCGCGTAGCAAATGATTGATACCATTGCCGACGCCCCTGATCCTGAGCCACGAGGTGGGCTGCATTGGCCTTCCAGCGGTCTATGTCTTCCAGTGATTGCCAATAGGACACGGTGATTCCCACATCGGATCGAGCAGAGTCGATGCCAAGAAATCCCGCTTGTTTTCGCGCGAGGGCTTCCATTCGCTCAGCCATTTCAATGTAGCCGTCGACGTTCTTTGCCAGCACGCTTGTGAAGATGACTGCATAGTAGGGTGGTGCTGGCGTGGTATACAGGATTGTCATGTTCTGGAACTCCCTCGGAAAAAGTCGTTTGCGTCTGTGCGTTCAGCGAACAGCCCGGGCAACCTTCCTGAGCGGCGGTCGGTTGCATTACGGCAACGCGGCTCTCCGTCAACGGGTCGCATTCGGGATTAAAACAAAACCTGCACCTGATTCCGGACCTTGAGCAAAACGTGGTGCGGATGACCGGCCGATTCGGATGTTCCTCGGCAGTATCAGCAGCAGTCAGTGCCTGACAATCTGAATTCCACGGGATCGGGGTTGTCAGCCCTACGCCTGTCGGTCAGAGACAGCCAACAGGATTGCGGCAAATTCCTTCGACCCAGCAGGTCAGAAAGATCAGCCGTGCGACAGATCATCGCTCTTTCTGCAACCGCGTTCTGACGAGTTCCGGCAGATACTTCATGGGGACAGAACCGTGATCAAGCACAGCCTCGTGGAATCGGCCCAGTTCAAACCTGTCACCAAGTTCACGCTGGATCTCCTGACGAAGCCGGTAATGGGCCATTCGGCCTACGAAATACGTGCTGAGCTGCGTGGAGCTCTGCTTGGCTCGGACAATCTTCAGTCTCGCTTCGCCTTCAGATTGATATGCCCCCTCAGTGAGAAAGGTATAGGCTTCTTCATCCGTCATCAGGGTACAATGCATCTTGTGATCCAGAATCGCGTTGGCGACTGCTCGCAGATAAAACTTCAGCTGATTCAGGCGCAATTGCAGGCTGCCGTTTCCGTAGCCCTGATCAAGCATCATTTGTTCCGTGTAAACGGCCCAGCCTTCGATGAAGACACCAGACTGCAGAACTTTACGAATTAAGGACGGGCAGCGGTTGGAGTATTCCAGCTGCACATAATGGCCCGGATAAGCCTCATGAATCGTCAACACCTGAAGCATGTGCTGGTTGTACTCTTCGAGAAAGCTTCGCACGCGTTCTTCGCCCCATGTGGATGGTGGCGGGCTGACGGCGTACGAGCTCACTCCCAGCGGATCCAGGGGCAAAGCAGACTCCAGATACGCCAGTGAATTACCGCGGCGGAACTCAGGCATTTCAATAACCTGACATCGATCCGGATCCGGCAGACGCAGAATATCCCTCGATCGAATGAAATCCTGGATACTGCCAACCGTTGCCCGAGCATCGGCAATCAGAGTTTCCGGACGACCATGCTCCTGAGACACAGCCTGGGTGACCCTTGCAATCGCTTCACGTCGTCCTGTTTCATCGTCCGGAGGCAACACTTTGTCCGGAAAGTAGGAGCTCCAAAGCTGACGCGAGACTACGTACATCTCACGCTGAACCCTCAGAAACTCGGCCTCTGCTTCTGCCAGCACCTGATCGGCGGACAGTCCGGCGCTCAGCACCAGTTCCAGTTTCTGAGCAAACAGCTCCTTGCCCAGTCGCCATTCGCCGTTGGCCCTCAACCTGCGGCTGTCTTCAAGGAACAGTTGATGTTCTTTGAGTGCGGCGACTGCAGGAACGGTCACTTGTTCAAGGAGCTCTCGTTGTGGTGAATCACCGATCAGATCAAAGATGCCGTTTTCATAAAACCCGATTGCGCCGTTGTTCTGCAGGATGGCGGTTTCAAGAATAGAGGGCGGCGAGTCTCGCAGTGTTTCGCGGGCAGATTTGACGATTCGGGGAACCTCACGAATCCGGGCAATGGCGTTTGTGATGTTCGTCTCTCTGGGCAGTGTCGACTGCGTGAGCAGGACATAGACGCTGTCGGTCATGTAGTTGCCATAAACCCGCGGATCTTCTTCAAAAGGCCGGGTGTTCTCCGCAAGCCAGATGCTGCGGATCAGATCGTCCCGAAAAATCTCAAAATCAATCTGCCCGCTGCGGCTGAGCGTATCGTACGAAATCTCCTTCTGCAGCTTGTTCAGCTGCGAACGAGAATGCTCCAGCCATTTGTACCGAGCTTCCGGCGAAATGTCATCCAGCAGATGATCAAATCGATGATCACCCAGCATGGTGGCCTCCAGAGGTCGCATCCGGAAAGATTCCTCCAGATGATTTCTGAAGAACGAGTTCAGCCGCATGTCAGCCTCGCTGGCTGACTGCGCCTGCACGAATGCTGTCGAGAAGAGCATCAGGACACCAGAGCAGACAGACATGAGTTTCATGAGCGAAGCAGTTCCCCGAAGATCGATCGCCATCTCGAGAGTTGCGAGTGATCGTTTGTAATAGATTTCAGGTCAAAGCACGGTGGATCGAACATCGGGTGCCATCGTCCCGCGCGACCGCCGCACTGCTCGACGTGCGACATACATGGAACGCGCGAGAAGCGGCATCATTCCGAGAATGGAAAAGACAGTCAGCACTTTCAGGGTCAGGATACCAGTGATGCCCTGGTCGAACAGAATCCGAAGAGTCGGGACGGATGCTCCTGCGGCGACAAAGAGCACGCTGCCGGGAAGCATGCCCAGCTGGCTGACCCACCAGAAGGTTCGAAGGCGAATCGGAGTCAGTCCCATCACAATATTGATGACACAAAACGGAATGATGGGGATCAGTCGCAGCAAAAACAGATAAAATGCACCGTCACGCTCGAGCGCGGCCTCTATTTCTCGCAATGGTTCGCGGAATCGAATGCGGACCGCGTCACGCAGAAGCCAGCGGCTCGTTAAAAACGCGCAGGTCGCACCCAATGTGGAACCCACACTGACGATGACCATAGCCAGGGAAAATCCGAACATCCAGCCCAGTGCGACAGCGATGAGTGCTGCGGCCGGCACGCTGAGGCTGGTCGCGACGACGTACCCGAAAAATGCAGCCAGACCCATCATGATCAGGTGATCATCGCAGAACTGTCGCACCGTGGCATCGTGCTGCGCCAGTCTCTGCAGACTGAACTCGTCACGCAGCAGGTACAACGCAATGCATCCGACGGGCACGACGCTTAACAGCGCGATCCACCGAAAGACTGCAACTTTGCGATTTCCTGTCACGACGAAGCTACTCTGCGAAACGACGGATGGACCTTCAGATGATGCCTTCGGACTGGTATGTCCGCAACCAGAATGGTGATTCCTCGATAGTCGAGAACCTGCGGAAGGTTTCCCGGAGGAAAAATCGTAACAGATCCCCTGCGTCACTGACAGTCGACAGGAGTTTCAAACGGCAGAGAGTTATGATCCGGGTCTGGGACTGGATTCTCGGCCTCTGACCAACTTTGTGATTCCGGCGATGGCACTCCTATGACGGTACAGACCTGCGACATCATCGTGATCGGCTGCGGAGGTTTCGGTTCATCGGTGATGAACCATCTGGCGCGGCGAGGGTTGCGCGTGATTGGTATCGATCGATTCGCACCGCCGCATGGGCGCGGAAGCTCGCACGGGGAAACTCGTGTCATACGGAAGGCCTATTTTGAACATCCGGATTATGTACCGTTGCTGCATCGGGCATGGGATCTGTGGCATGAACTGGCTGCGGAAGTCGGCGAACCGCTGATCGAACAACGAGATCTGCTGATGTCGGGCCCCGTCACTTCAGACATCATTACCGGAGCTTTGAAGTCGGCACGGATGCATCAGCTTCCCGTCGAGGAGCTGAATCCTGCTGAAGCCATGCGAAGGTATCCGATGTTTCGACTGGCGGAGTCTCATCGAGTGGTCGTCGAATCCACTGCCGGATATCTTCGAGCCGAACGGTGTCTGGCGGCGAATCTCAGACTGGCCGGGAAGTCCGGTGCTCAGTTGCGATGTGATGAAACCGTTGAGCGGATTGACAGTCATCGCGGGATTCAGATTCAGACCGACCGTGGTCGATACTCCGCTGCCGCCGCGGTCATCACAGCAGGTGCCTGGACCGGGCAATTGCTTCCGGAGTATGCCTCACTCATCACGGTGCTGCGAAAGGTGCTGTTCTGGTATCCCATGACATCTCCGCAGTGGTTCAGCCCGGCCGCCCCGGTGTTTCTGGTGGATGCGCCGCACGGGCAGTTTTATGGCGTCCCCAGTGTTGATGGACGATTCGCCAAAGTTGCCGAACACACGGGTGGAACTACGGTTGCTGACCCGCTGAAGGTTGATCGGATCATCAGGGAATGTGATCACTCAGGCACGGACCGGTTTGTGGATCAGTTCATGCATGGCCTGAGTCCGCGGCCGGCGGCGTCGACCGTGTGTATGTACTCAATGAGCGCGGATGGCCACTTCCTGCTCGACGCACATCCGACGATGCCGCTGGTCGTCGCAGCGGGTTTTTCCGGGCATGGTTTCAAGTTTACCTCAGTGCTTGGGGAAGTCTGTGCGGATCTTGTGACCGGCAAATCACCGGTGGTCGATGTGGAGTTTCTGTCTCGAACTCGCTTTGGAAACGATCAGCATTGCGGTCTGCGCGCGGAGGGATGACAATTCCGTCCGCTCACGATGCGTTTCCCCGGCGGAGAGATGGTCACCGGCGGTTCGGATCATGGAGCAGCAGTTGATTGGCAACCCATCACTCGGACTCCATCGTCGTCACAAAGCCGAAACGATCGATGCGTTTTGACGTGGTCAGAGCCCAGAGGAACGTTCCGTATGTCGAAAGAAGGGTGACGTTGTGACACCAGCAGCCTCACATCTCCGATCGCCATCATGCAGATGACATACAATCTGCCGGACTTGTGTCCTTCCTTCCTTACTCCCAGTCAGCGTACAATGATTTCAACCTCCCGCTCAAAGGGATGCTCATGAATCAGGCCACCATCCTTCTGGGTTCGCGATCCCCGCGGCGGCGTCAGTTGCTGAGCCTTCTGGCTGCGCCCGAGCAGATTGTGGTCCGACCACCACTGTCGTCGTCCGAGCCGGGCTTTGAAGGGCTGACCACCGATGCTGAGATTTCAGCGCGGCTCAGCGAGATTGTCCGCATGAAGCATCGAGATGTGCTGGCTCAGCTGAACGAAGGTGCAGAGGCCATCGCGAAGACGTCGATTTATATTGTGGCGGCCGATACGATTGTCATCGCGGGCAACCCTGAGGGCTGTCGCAAGGTTCTGGGTCAGCCGGATCCCCTTCGCTGGGAGGACGACGTCCGCACGTGGTTCCGCGAACGATTGTCCGGGAGAAGTCATGACGTCTGGACGGGTCTGATGGTATCACACGGCGATTCAATGATCGAAACCATTGTCAGATCACAAGTGACGTTCGGCAAGGTCACCGACGAAATGCTGGAAGCTTACATCGCGACAGGTGAATCGACTGGCAAGGCTGGTGGCTACGGGATCCAGGGACACGCGGCAGCGTTTGTCACATCGGTCAATGGCAGCCTGACAAATATCATTGGCCTGCCTGTCCTCGAAGTCGCCGACAGCCTGCGGACGCTCGGATGGAAACGAGCGTCATGATTCAGAACGCGTCCTTCGAGTATCCTGCCACCTTAACGCCGGAAGATCTGATTGCCAAAGCGTCTTCACCGATCACGATCGGTCCACGCACGTTGACCACTCGATTCTTCCTCGCGCCGCTCGCGGGCTATACACATCATGCATTCCGAGTCTCTCTGCGACGACTGGGCGGACTGGGACTTGCAACAACCGATCTTGTGCT
This sequence comes from Planctomycetota bacterium, assembly GCA_046341255.1. Classification (GTDB taxonomy): domain Bacteria; phylum Planctomycetota; class Planctomycetia; order Planctomycetales; family Planctomycetaceae; genus SXXK01. Next base: position 7,461 of record JBKDRW010000233.1, on the reverse strand, counting down.
GGCATCGATGTTGTGGTCGGAGCGCCCGAAGTCGATGGAGTTGGTTGAGACGAGCGACGAAGATCGGCCGTTGACAGTTCAGATTTTTGGCGGTGAAATCCGAGACCTGATTAAGGCGGCGCGATGGCTGAAGGATCGAGGCTACGAGGCAATCGATATCAATATGGGTTGTCCGATGGCCAAAGTGAATGGCTCCGGTGGCGGCGCGAGGCTGATGTGCAACGTCGACGGCGCGGTGGCGATGGTGGCGAAGGTGATTGAGGCTTCAGACCTGCCCGTGACGGTCAAGATGCGACTCGGCTGGGATCCTTCCGCGATCACAGCTCCCGAGCTGGTTGCGGCGCTGGAAAACATAGGGGTCGCCGCCGTGACGGTTCATGGGAGAACACGCTCGCAGGGTTTCCGTGGTCTGGTCAATCGCGACGGTATCCGTCAGACTGTGCAGGCCTCGAGGTCGATGCCGATCATTGCCAATGGCGATGTGCGGTCGCCCGAGGATGCTCTGTCGATGATTCGTGAAACCGGCTGTGCGGCGGTTGCGATTGGTCGTGGCGCGATGCTGGACCCATGGATCTTCCGACGAATTCAGAATCATCTGTCGGGTCAGGCGGTGCCATATGATCCGACTCCCGACGAGAAGATCGACTTCCTGGTGTCGCACTTTTCACTGATGGCCCAGCAGCATCAGGAATACGCCTGCGTTCTGTTTCGCAAGTTTGCGGCGTGGTATGGAGCAACGCTCGGCATCCCCGAAGATCTTGAGGATCGTCTGCGGCGATTCGAATCGTTTGCGGAGTTTGCTTCGATCGTGGAACAGATTCGGCGACGCCCGGGCGAACGGCACAGCGTGATACCAACAGCATTGATCAAGGTTCCAAATGGGCCCGTCGAGCACTGGTAGTCTGGCAGGATGGCTGTCGACTTCTGCTCTTCGAGTGTTTCAGGTACGAATTCCCATGACTCCGGACCACATTCAGCGAATCGGTGACTCATTCCGATGGTCAGACATCGTCATTCACCATGGCATCGCGCGATGGGTGGAGGTGGCGACGGACATGGCGGGTGATACCAGAAGCCAGATCGGCCAGATTCTGCAGCAGATTGATTCGACGCTGGAACAGATCGGATCGGATCGTCAGTCACTGCTGGAGATCCTGATCTATCTGGCAGACCTTGGTGATGCGGGGACACTCAACGAACAGTGGGACGCATGGGTCCCTCGCGGCCACGCCCCGATCCGCGCGTGTGTGCAGACGGGACTCTCCGGCAACTGCCGTGTGGAGATGATCATCCATGCCGCTGTTTCATGAAGGTGACACTCCGTCGGCCGACAGTTTCGGGTCGAAACGTCCTGTTCCGCGCGTTTCCTGTTTCGAGGATTTCACCGACTGCCGACTGCTGCATCTGAATGATGCACAGGCAGCGATAGAGACGTTGCGAGCAAGGCTCCGCGTGTTGCCGGAAAGTCCCCGATCGGATGACAGATCGAGCAACCGTTTCATCCGACGGAGTCTTCGGACTGCGATGCGGGGCATCAGCGAGTCCAGTTCAGCCACGTGTTGAACAAACGTCTGACAAGCGGTGTAAGCCGAGTTCGATTGTACTGATCTCCGAGTCTTCGAATGGCGTCGGCGAGTGTGGGATATGGATGAATGGTGCTGGCGAGTTTCCGCAGGCCTGTGCGTTGAGAAATGGCGAGTGTCACTTCTGAGATCAGATCGCCCGCATGCGGGCCAACAATTGTCGCGCCAAGGATGCGATCTGTGCCACGAGCCGTGAGGACTTTGACAAAGCCCTGATCACGACCGTCCAGAATGGCCCGATCGAGATCATGCAGTGATTGCCTCCAGACATCAAAGGCGACCCCCTGCTCTGCAGCATGAGTTTCCGTGAGTCCCACCTGCGCCAGTTCCGGCGCCGTGTAGGTGCACCATGGAATGACCAGCCGGCTCATTCGTGCGCGCCCGAAGAAAAGCGTATTCTGAATCACTGTACGGGCCATGAAGTCTGCGGCGTGTGTGAACCGGAACGACGAGCAAACGTCGCCAGCGGCGTAGATGTTGCGATTGCTGGTCTGCAGAAAATCGTTGACGACCACTCCCATTTCATGAGTCTGCACGTTGACCGCGTTCAGGTTCAGAGATTCAACATTTGGCGTTCGACCGGTACAAACCAGAATGCGGTCCACGTGGTCGGACACAAGCCCTGCGGGCGTCTGAAAGCTCACCTCAGCCGCGCTCGAGGATACGTTGCTGGCGCGGATCTGCAGCGAGTTACCTGCTCGGATGAGTCTTACACCGTCACGCTCCAGTGATGCCCGAACGATGGAAGCGGCTTCGCGATCATCGCGGGTCAGCACTCCGTTGGGGGATTCAAACAGCAGGACATTTGTGCCGAGCCTCGCGAAGGCCTGAGCCATCTCGCAGCCGATGGGTCCCGCTCCGATGATCGCCATGGACCGGGGTTGTTCGATCAGAGAAAACAAAGATTCGTTGGTCAGGTATGGAACGGACTGAAGTCCCGGAATGCCGGGGATCGCCGCGCGGGTTCCGGTGGCGATCACAGCTTTTTTAAACAAAAGCCGCGTGCCTTCAACATCGATCGCGCCGGTGTCGACGAACCGTCCATGACCAAAAAACACATCGACGCCCAGACTCCGAAAACGCTCGGCCGAATCATTGGGACTGATGCGTGCTCGCAGACGTCGAACCCGCTCCATCACGCTCGCAAAATCGATGATCGTTCCGGCTGGCACGCGGACCCCGAAGTTCCCGGCGTGGTGAACCTCAGCCGCGCATCGGGCTGCACTCAGCAGGGCTTTCGACGGCACGCATCCGAAGTTCAGGCAGTCGCCTCCCATTGCGCCGCGTTCAATCAACGCGACTTTCGCGCCGAGGCCCGCCGCACCGGCTGCGGTGACAAGTCCGGCAGTTCCAGCGCCGATGACAACAAGATTGTAGCGACCATTCGGAATCGGGTTCTTCCATGTGCGCGGCTTCACTGCCGTTTCGAGTGTCTGGTTGTGAATGTCGAATGGTTGAAACAGTGACACGGCGTGGTCCTTTGATGGCCTTCCGAATAACGTCGGACCCTTTGCGGTGCATTGAAGGCTTTGATGAAGCCTTCAGATCAGTTGGAATCGCACAGCGCACGCGATGTTGTATCGTCCGATTGATCTGTTCGAACAGCGGGACAGCGAATAAAGATGCCTGGAAAAGGGTTCATGGCGAAATCGCCAGAACAAGGCCGAAGTTGATTCGAGGCTGCCAACAGACACTCAGGAACGCGAATGATCTTCGAGTCGGGATTCCGTCGTCTCTGTCTTTTCTGCGTTCCACTGCAATTCTGAATCAAGGCTCACTTCGCCAAGCGAGCATCATCGGCTGTTCTCGAAAACCGTCGGCTCGCCGCGCGGATCATGAGCGGGAGAAGCCCCAGCAGGCAGAAAGCGATCACAATCCGAGTCAATTGTGTTGGTGACAAAATGGCCAGTACACCGTTGGCGGCCAGATCCTGCAGTTTCGGGACCGCGGAACCAGCGTAGACATAAACCGCCGTTCCAGGCAGCATTCCAAGCTGACTGACCCACCAGAATGTGGTGAGTCGAATGGCAGTCAGCCCCATCACCGCGTTGACAACAAAAAACGGCACGGCGGGGATCAGACGCAGCGTCAGCAGATAGAATGGTCCATCTTTGCGAAACGCTTCCTGCGTCGGCTCCAGCCGCGGACCAAAGTACTGCCGAATCGAATCACGGAACAGATAACGGCTCAGTCCGCATGCCAGCGTGGCGCCTGTCGTTGACGCGAAGCTTACGATCAGCAACCCCTTCCAGAACCCGAACAGCCATCCGACCAGCAGGGTCATGGCCGACGCGCCCGGGATGGAAAACCCGGTCACGGCGACATAGATCGCAAACGCGGCAGCCGACGAGATCGCCGGATGCCCAGTTGTCCACGATCGCAGATGCTTCTCCTGTTGAGCGAGCGACACCAGGCTGAAATCGTCGCGGAAGTAAAATCCGACACCGGCAATCACAACGACAGCCATCAACACCAGCCATCGTCGTGATCCCAGAATGCGTGGATGTGATGGCGTTTCAGAGTGCATGAGATGTAGCCGAATTCGTCAGAATTCGGGGATCGCAGGTGGCGGCCGGATCCTGACGAAATCCGGCACCGCTCCGTTCTTTTCGTCTGGGGCTGGCCTATGCCGGTTGGCTGGGCCGAACGATCAGCAGGTTGGCATCGTATGTGAGAATGCCGAGCAGAATCGAGCACACGACGCGATCGAGTGACACTTCGTACTTGAAGTTGGTCGACAGTGGATTGGGATAAAATGGATCGGCGACAAGCACCGATCGTTCGACGGAGTCGTATCCACACAGAACCACAAAATGCCCACTGGGAAGACCAGCGACATCATCCGCAGTGCAGGTTGCCTGAATCTCTCTCCGCTCGCGATAAAGATACGTGGAACTTAATCCCGTCAGTACGGGAATCGACTGTTTCAGATAACGGCGAATCAGATTACCGTTCAGATCTTCCATGCGAAGCTTTCCGCCAAGCTTCAGAAATTCGATATAACTTTCACAGGCCAGTCGCAGTTTTTCCTTGGGCTTTGCCTGAATCTGCGCGCGAAGCTTTTCTTCCAGATCGAGTTCTTCACGCAGATGTCCTTCGTCGTTGAACCACGATGGATCAAACACCTGCAGATTGAATGTAAAAATGCGAACGTCGTAGCCTCGACGAAGCGCATGGCAGCCAAGCATGACGGCCAGCGTTCCTCCACCTTCGAAAGCCTGAGTTTCCTGAATCACCTGAGTCAGCGGGATGTGATCGCCGTGGTAACTATAAACCGCATGGAGACATGTGGGACCGCAGGTCGTATTATCAGGCTGCTTCAACGCTTCGAACTGCAGGCGCGTGTCCATGTCATGGATCTCCAGCTGCCGGCTCGGTACGAGCGATCACCGGGCGGTTGTTGATTCGATTTGCACCGGGGATTTCGCGGCGACGGCTTACGCTGCTGCCGCTTTCACCGCTTCGACAGACGGACGAGTCACCCGTGACTGAGGAAACAAACACGACCGAAGCGTCGGACGCCGGCGTCGCGTGTGCCTGATCAATTCGCACAGCGTCGGGAGGCATGTCGAAGATCAGGGTATCCGACAGGGCCATCATAGGCTGAGGCTCCGCCTCGCCCTCCAGAACGAAGCCGGAATTCGCATCGGGGATCGCATTGACCGCTTTGCGTTTCGGAGCGGCCGAAGCAATCCAGCCTTTCACAGTACTTCGGGTCGTTCGGACAGCGTGACGACGCCCGGGAAGACCAATCAATGAAACCAGTCGACAGCCGGCCGACCCGACAAACACCATCATATAGGCTTCGTAGTTGCGGCCCAGCGAATTCACGATCCATGCCCCGATCAAGGTACCAAGGACCATCGCGAGCGAATTGCCAAGGTTGTAGACTGTCAGGACAGCCACACGTTTCTCACCAGGAATCTGGCGAAAGAATTGCAGCAGCATGGCCAGTTCATAACAGCCCCACACCAATCCGCTGAGCAATTGCACGCAGGCCAGAAACCAGCAGTTCGTCGACACATACCACAATGCACTGATGGGCATAATTCCAACGCTGCCGACCCACAACAGACGATCAGCACCGAAACGATTGGCAAAACGTCCAGCCCAAGGCAGCGAAAGCATCTTGCCGATGAACGCCATCGACAACAGGCCCATATATTCCACCCATGTCAGCTTCAGAATTTTCAGCATGAACGGATTGAAATACGGTCCGGAAATATGCACGGCCGTCTGAACGGCCATCAGGTACAGTACCAGGCGGCCAGCAGCACCGGGATGGCGAATGGTCTGCAGCACAGCGGCCAGACGTTCGCGAGGGGCGATTCGATCCACTCCAAGTTCTTCGGCGCCCGTTCCGCGAGGCATTGAGGCGACTCGAATCTCCGTCTGTCGAGCCAGCATGCACGCAGAGACAAAGCGTCCGATCGCCCCGACACCGAACAAAATTGAGAAGACCGCAACAGTCAGATCGCGGGAAACCGACCAGCGAAGAAGCAGGCCTCCGGAAATCAATCCCGCAAGCACCCCGACATGACACAGGCGGCTGCGGCGAGCAAAGAACCCGCTGCGAATCCTCTGGGGCACCAGTTGCTCGGCCCATGTGTTCCACGCCGGTCCTGTCGCTAGTCCGGCAGCCCAGTAAAGAGTTGCCGGAACAAACACGGCCCAGGCAGGAAGGTCCTGGACAAATGCCATACTCATTAACATGAGCATACTGCAGGCCTGAATCGAGGCCGTGGTGACGACGAATCGTCGATACGACCCCAGTCGTTTCAAGGCAAACGGCGCGAACAGCTGGACGATGCTGCCCAGTAATACGGGCAGTGTGGCGATCAATGCGGCGTTCAGATCGCCAAGGCCTCTTGCCAGCACAAATGCAGGAAGATAGGTTTCGGCAATGCCGACCATGACGCTGAACGAGAAACCGTCCGCGTTCATCGCCTTCAGATTCCGCCTGAGCGTCTTCCGGCGCGGAACGGTGCGAGCCTGCGTGATCATGAGAATGACGAATGTCGAGAAAGGAGTCTGAACGGGCGACGCAGAACGCGTCCGCTGGTCAGTGGTTTGTAATCGTGCGGACACGACGTGGCTGAACTGGGTTCCGGAGGAAATGTCCGGGATCCGGAATCCTGTGACCGGTTTTGATTATGAGAACGAACTTGATACGGCTTTTCCGGGGCCGCTGTGTCCTGCCGATCGACTTGCACTCAGGAATTGGTACAGGATGCGAAAATCGCGGGCAATGACTTTTTCAGAAGTTTCCTCGCGGAGCTGGTGCGAGATTCCCTTCATGAGGCGCACAATCGATGGCTTTTGACCGGACGAAGTGTGCTCCGGCGGGAAATGCAGGATTCGAAATGGCGACACTGTGTCATCCGTTCACACATACGAAGGCTGGAGTCCGTCTCCAGGTCATCCTTCATCGCAGTTGACCCGTTCACTTCCGCATGTTGATGGACCGGCTGCCGGTGTGGCTGAGACGCGGATGTCTGGTCATCAGGTCAACAGCCATCAGAATGCTTGCTGCAAAATCTCTGACGCCAAATCGAGTCGATTACCGACCTTCCCGTTCGGAGAATCGCTTGCTCCACCTCCTGCAGCGGCTTTCAGGATGGAAGCAAACAGCAAAGCATTTCAGGTGTCACAAATCAATGTCGGCCGACGACCGTCACCATCAATTGCCCAGCCAACGCGCTACGTGACCCTTACGAAACACAGGTAAACCAGGCTTTTCAATAGGCGTTGAATCGCCGTCAAGTCCTCGAGAAGCCACTTCGTTCCAGACAATGTCATCTTCCACGTCTAAACAAAAGGAGTCTGCTTGAGGACAACTCAAGCAGACTCCTTTGGGGTGTATCAATCTGTGGAATGC
>JBKDRW010000232.1:0-7089 GCA_046341255.1 Planctomycetota bacterium | reverse complement strand
ATTCTCGCACGAGGGTCGAGACCGCTGGCCGGTTCATCGAGCAGCAGCAGATCGGGATCATGGACCAGCACTCGTGACAAACTCACACGTTGCTGCATTCCGCGGGACAGACTGCTGATCAGATCGTTTCGGCGACCATCCATATCGGTCAGCGTCAGAACATCCGTGATGACCTGGTCGCGCTGACCAACGGGCAGACCGTAGGCGGCGGCGAAAAAATCCAGATATTCAAACACCGTCATTGAACGGTACATGCTGAAATGATCCGGCATGAACCCGATGCGTCGTCGGACCGCCATGGGGTCGCTCCGGACATTGATCCCAAAGACCGAAATTTCTCCCCAGCTGGGTTGCAGGAGGGTGCAGATGGCCTTCAGTGTCGTCGTCTTGCCCGCTCCGTTTGGACCCACGAAACCGTGCAGTGTCTGCGGCATGACGCAGAATGATATCTGGCTCAGTGCGTGATGACCCTTGAAAGAATGCGACAGATTGCTGACGGAGATGGCCGGCACTGTCTGGTTCGTGATGGGAGGCATAAGCGAACTGCATTCCGAACGAGGACAGGAAATCAGAAAATTGGTACTTGCTGGGTTGCTGAGAGTCACTCAATGGGCCTGGCCGTCTGCGCTGAATCGGTCAGTTCCAGACGCATGGGGCGAACAAACAGAACTCGTCCGTCCCGCTTTGCCTCGGCACTGAAGGGAAGATCCATCGAGGTCGGGATGGGAGCATAAACAAGCAACCGAATCTCTCCCGGTGGCATTTCATAGCGGTCGAGATCGTCCACGAAGTCATCCTGCAGACTTTTCACCAGAAGATCAGATTCAGCCTGACGAAATAACTCAAGTCGTGGATCCTCAAGCGGCTGAGTATCCGGAACAGAATTCATCGGCGGTGTGCCGGAACCCCAGTTCCACGCCTTGGTCGCATCGGATTGACTCCGCGTGTCGAAGGATCTCAGTTTCTGAGCCATGCTTCCCAGTGTCAGGAGCCGTTTCGAAGAATCGTACGCAGCGGAATGGAGTATCCGTCCGTGCAGAATTCGACACGTAACCTGAGAGCCGGATGGGAAATGTCTGCTCGTTTCGATCGTCAACTTCGTCAGCTGACTGCTGCTCTGCGAAAAATCCGTAATGCGGAGTTCCCAGTCGTCAATCTCCACTCGCCGCTGCGACAGGATTGGCTGACCGGAAAACGGTGGCAGCAGACCGGTGAATTTCGCACTGTTTCCAGAGACAAACGTACCAGAGACCCGCTCAAAATCCGAACCGGACGCCAGCAATGTTTCATGTCCGTTGTCCTCGACGGAGTAAGTATTGGCCGTTGTGACAAAGACCTGACTCATTCCCCTCACGTCCCACCGACCATCCCCTTCATGACGTGCCACCATCAACGAATTCATCGCTGTGGATTCGCCGTAACCGCGTCGACCGAAAAAGAGGAAAATGAGACTGAACAGCAAGACCCCGGCCCCGATCGCCGCATACGTCGTGTAGAACGGCAGCCTGGGTTGCTTTGAAAGGATCCACGATCCCGGAAACAGCACCCCGACATACATCAGGGCCAGCAGCGTCAGAAGGAACCAGTTGTGTTCAGACGCTGTCAGCGATCTCAGGCCTTCGAAAAATTCAGCCGCGGAAGGAGCCAGGGCCGATGCACGAAACTGGCGTGCTGCGGCAAGTTCCTCAGCTGTTTCCTCCTGGTCGGGATCGGGCAACTGCTGGGTCAGGATCTGATTGGCGACGGCATCCGGGAGATTTTCCCGCTGATAATCGTGACGGGTCACCATTCCGTGGCCGACCCGAAACTCCGGGTTGGGTTCGTTGAGAGGAGCCATCGCGCCGGAAAAACGAATCTGCTGATTATTGCTGTCCTTCAGCAGATGCAGACGACCGCCACGACGCAGCCATCCCATGCAGGCCTCCTGACGAGGAACGTCCCAGTCCGGATGATGGTCGAGAAACATGGCATATAAGCCATGAGTTGCCGTCGCGTACGGAGGAAAGATTTCCTCAGGCATGTGCTTGATGGAAGTGGGAATGCGGCTGATCTTCGCGGATGAGTCCAGAATGACGGCGGTCATCCGTTCCGGTTTGCGGACGAACTTGTTATTGAATTCTGGCTCAAAGAGTCGACGAGACTTGGGAATGGGATCAAACCGGATCTCCTGATCAGATGTCTTGAGTGTCAGATTCCATGTGGCGGCACTGTCCGAAATGTGCGGATAGAACTGAACCCATTGTCGCGAAGTTCCGCTGATGAAGAATTCCTTCTCAAGGTCTCCGCCGACCTCATTCAGCATGCCCTGAACACAGTTCAGCGTCAGCTTTCCCTCGAAGGTTTCACCGGACAGATTATCGACGAGGATCGAAACTGGAACAAACTGTCCCTGGATCACTCGATCATCGAATCCCCAGATCACATCAGCAATTCGAAGCTTCGGCCCTTCCTGTGCCGGACACGGCGTAGAGGCAATCATCGCGAAGATTGCCGACAGGAACGCCTGAAGCATGGCAAATCGTCGTCGTGAAGCGAATTCGGTCGTCGTTCGATGTTTCATGCGAGCGATCCCTTTGACTCCTGAAGGAGTTCGCTCGAAGTTCCGTCGCGTCGTCGGAAAAAACCATCTTCGCTCGTGATATCGTTTCGTCCGAGCAGATGCGACGCTCGGTGAAGTGTCCAGTATCTGGCAAAAAACGTGAAACCCGCCAGAAACGCGAGTGACAGCAGGCACATGGCTTCCGCCTGTCCCATCGAAAGTCTGTTCGATGAGTACGGATTACCGGAGTAGTAATAGTCGGTGTTGCTCTGTGAACCTCCGACGAGCGCGTTCGGAGGCGGAAAGAAGAACTCACGTCGTCGAAAGCCCGACATACCGGGATTCAGCGTCATCAGCAATTGTTCATTGGACAGCACGCTGAGCTCGGGGCGAAGCAGATTCACCGGCAGCAGCACAAATCCTGATGTTTCACGATACGAAAAAGCGCTCAGGCTGAGGATGATCGCGCAGAAGCTCCCCATGACAACAATGGCTCGAGTCACGGAGCGAGCCTGTGAGGCGGCTCGCAATCCAAGGTATGCGGATGTCCAGCAGATCAGATGCATCAGGAAGTAAGTCGTTGCAGCACAGAACACAGGATAAAGAATGGCAGCGACAGTGGCTGGAAGATTCAGAAAGCTGAGCAGGTTTCGAAAGAACGTCGTTCCATCAACATGCATCAGCCAAAGAGTGAAATGAATACTGAAGATCGGCACACTCAGGACAATCATCAGGCGACGAATGCCGTCGATCTTCTGCTGAAGGATTTCTCGACCTGTCAGCGGCGTTGACAGCAGAGCGTCGAGGGTTTCGCGAGTTCGTTCCGACGAGATCATCGTTGAGGATTTGACGATCAGGATGATGGCTGCGATGCACCACATCAACGTCAGAATCGCGCGTAAGGGCTCGATACCCTGCCCGGTCGAAGCAGCAGTGACGCAGATGAACAATGCCGGACCTTCCAGCACCAGCAGAATTCGAAACAGGTATCGAGCTTTACCCAGCGATTTTTTGCTGCGTTCTCGCCATGCCACCGGGTCAAAGGCGGGAAGTGAGTTATGATCCTTTACGATCACCACACCACCCGTCGTGCGATCATTCAGCCTTGTGAAGAACGCATCGACGGCTTTAAAAAGCCGAAGCAGAATAGATGATGAGGAAACAAATGCTCGACGATACAGGAACAGTCGCGTGAGTAGAATGCAGGCTCCCGAGAACAGCAGAATGGGGAGCGAAATGATGAACAGTCGAAACATTTTGCTGGCTGACGACAATGTTGCATCCGCCATAAACTGGGGTGGCGTGAACCACGATGGGGCAGCGCCAAAGACGATCATCGGAGCCTGCTGAAACTGCGACGTCCAGATCCAGTAACCCGTCAGCCCCGGAATCAGGGATGAAATGACGATCAGCAGCCCCGTAAACACGTAGGCCCAGATAAACGCCGTGACTGTGGTCGAAAAGAATGAACTGCACATCAGCCCGATCGATGCAAATAAAATGCTTTCGACAAACAGCAGCCACATCGTGGCGACGAGGAGATCCGTATCAACGCCGCCCAGCGAATAGACGAATGCCATGACCGGAAAGGTCAACAACAGGAAAGAGAACATTGGAATCAGTCGACTGGCGAGCTTTTCAAAAACGATCGTCATCGGAGACAAACGTGTGACGAACAGCGTTCCCAGCGTATTTCGCTCCTTTTCCATGGCAATCGATCCGCAGATCAGTGCTGGCATCAGGAGCTCAACGAATCGAAACAGAATCGGAATCAATTCGCGGAATATGCGTCCTCCGGATCCCTGAAACGGATTCGGTGTCCTGGCCTGGATTCCTGCGAACGGGGATGTCAGGCTGGAACTGAAGCGGAGCAGGACCAATGAAAGAATGGCGATGGCACCGATGAACCGCAGAATGTACGTTCGTCGCCGATTGGCCTGCTCAATGAGTTCCCGCCTGAGCAACGGCAGCTCGGGAAGCAGTCTCATACCGTCTTCCCCTCCGTCAGCTTCATAAAGGCAGTTTCCATGTCCATTGCCTCAGCCTGAAACATGGTCAGTCGAGCTTTTTCCTCCACCAGAGCCTGATGCAGATCTGCGATGGACAACTGATCTTCGTGCAGTCGGATCGCCCAGCGATCAACCTGTTGCTCCACAGAATCGACGCCCGGTATGCGACTCACGCGATTCAGCAGATCTGACGCCGGGCTCTCGATACGAACATGGATCACACGCTTGAGCTGCAACTGTCGATAAATGTCGTTCACCGAACCCTGAGCGACCATCTGACCTAGTTCAATGATGCCGATCCGGGTACACAACTGGCTCAGTTCCGACAGAATATGGCTGCTGATCACAATGGTTTTGCCCATCTCTCTCAGCGCCTTCAGCAGTTCTCGCATCTCGATTCTGGCACGAGGATCAAGGCCGCTGGAGGGTTCGTCGAGCAGCAAAACCTTCGGGTCATGCAGCAGAACCCGCGCCAGGGCCAGACGCTGCTTCATTCCGCGGGACAGACCGTCGACCGGCGAATCCGCTTTATGTGCCATGTCGGTCAAAGTCAGCACATCATCAATCGTACCTTTTCGTCTCGAGACCGGGATCTTGTATGCTGCGGCAAAGAAATGCAGGTACTCGATTGCCGTCAGATCTTCATAAACACCGAAGAAATCGGGCACAAACCCCATCACATCCCGCACCTTCTGGGCCTGGCTCAGCACATCAAGGCCGCACACCAGTGCCATTCCGCGAAACTTTGGCTGGAGCGTTGCAAGGACGCGAAATGTGGATGACTTTCCGGCACCATTGGGTCCGATAAAACCAAAGACTTCGCCCTGAGGTATGTCGAGTGAAATGCCTCGGACCGCATCAAACCTTCCATAACTGACGCGGAGATCGCGAACCAGAATCGCTGATGCCTGGCGAGGAGTCTGCGTCGACGCTGTTTCCGTTTCAGAAACAACTTGATTCGGTTCGGAAGCCATAGCAGAACTCGTTCTTGAACTTGCAGGTCGAAAGTCGAGGCCAGCAGTCCGACGGCCGGACATGTCATTCAGTCAGCGAAATACAATTTCCGAAACACTTGCATGTTTTCTCCCTCCGCGATCAGAACAACAAGCATGTGCTGACGATGATCCGTCGGGTCGAGAATATTGAGATCTTCAAGAGTCGCGCATCCGGTCGGGGATGTATGCGACACAAGACGAAAGAAACCGGGCATGATATAGCGTTGATACAGATATTCGCTCACTTTTGGATCTCTGCCACTCACTGGCAGAGCTTCGAAAAGCGCGTCTGCTGCTGACTGATAGACCTGGCGACGATTGCCATTTTCGTCAAAGATCTGCACCAGCTGGCGCTCTGTCTCAGGGACGTTGATCACAGTTTTTCGAAAGTCCCTGTGATAGATGGCCGCTGCGACGTGACGACCTTTTGCCGGATCTGCCAGTCGCCGCAGGTCTGTCTGTAAACGAGCGATTCCATCCGAGGTGGTCACAAGCGAACTGTCATCCCAGTTCATCTCCGGCACAAGGACGTTCTCAGGTTCCAGAGATAAACTTCGAATGGTCAGCGGTGACCATTGCTCAACGCTTTGTGTGAATCGGTAATTCTGCGGCGAATTCCCCTCGCAGGCCGGCGGGCTATGAAATGGGATTTTTGGCGGCTCGGCATTCGGGTCTGCGAATGCATGATCGCCGCGAATCTGCTCGCCCTGCACAATCAGCGAGTTTCTGAGGTCTCTCTCCACCGAAAGACTCGATCCAAAATAAAACGTTTCAAGTGTCGTTTGGCGGAGAGGTCTGCCCTGCGTCCCGAGGTCCGTGATGGTTAACGTTCCTCCGGTATCGTCACTGGCCATGTACGCCCACGCGACAAAGACTGTGAATGCCGTATAAAACAAAGTCACGACAGGAAACAGAATCCACGTCAGCTTTCGGAGCCGAAACCGTCCCAGAACAAAATAATCCACGGGACCGATCGTCAGAACATAGGCGGTCAGGATGAGTCCGAAAACCCACGTCGGAACCATTTCAATGTCGTCAGGCAGAAGTGCAGTTTCCGCGGTCTGCAGCAGAGCTTCGTTTCGAGGGGCCAGTGAATGAAACTCAGTTCTGTCGCCGAAAAGTTCAAGGTTCACGTAGGCCCGATTGTTTGACTTTCGAATGATCCAGCCATTTCGTTCCGCGGTGACAATCTCCTGGTCTTTTGTAAGGTAAACGCCGGAACTGTCTTCCTCCGGGGAAAAACTGATTTGACGGAGTCTTTGCATCACCACAGAAAAGTCCATCGACTTTCCCCAGAGTTCACCGGAGTGCACGCGGCTGTCAGACAGCACCTTCCATAGAAAGCCAACGATCTGACCCAGCCTTTTCGTTTGCTCAGGCATCGAGAACCAGGCCTCGAGATCAGGTCCGGCGGGAAGAATGACAACTCGACCCAACTCATGCCTTGCCAGCACGGGTTTGTCAGGCTGATCGCCGATCACAAGGAGCTTTCCTTCGTCAGACAGTGAGTATTTGGCATCAATTGATGAATCCAGCTCAACCAGCG
>JBKDRW010000231.1:0-18350 GCA_046341255.1 Planctomycetota bacterium | reverse complement strand
TCCCTTCCCCGGTCGTTTTAAAAGTTCTTCGTCGGATATATAGCCAATGTATGAATTTAAGACCAGATTGCTCAGAAGGAAAGCCTCCCTGATCGCAGATTTTGCGTCCAAGGGGATCCTCTTTGTGCGAAAGTTTGTGGTGATGGAAAAAACTCGAGTGGAGTTTACCTGCAGTTATCACGAAAAACACCTCGCTGACTTCAGATTGGTTTTTTCTGATCAGCCGAGCAGCTGACAAACGTTTCGAAGAGCATCATCGATGGCAGATTCAGATGCTGTGTTGATTCGAATCAGGTGAGACTCACACTCCAGTTCGAGGTCGCGATTCACTGAGAGTTGTTTTTCAAGTACTGAGACATCGGCGTCTGATGGATCGAGATTTGCTGCCTGTCTCGCATATACACGCGATCGCAGGATATCCGCCGGGGCTTCGCAGGCGAGAATCAGGAAAGGCGCACCGAGGCGTTCCGCCAGTTGTTGGAATGGCTCCCGATGCTCGTGCGACATAAAGACGGCATCAACCACCACAGAGTGCCCGGCATCCAGAATCAATTCGGCAAGATTCAATAATCGCTGATATGTCTGAGCTGATCGAGATACAGAATAGAGTTGCCGATTAACTTCACCGTCGCTTCGCTGGGTTTCTCCAAGCCCACTCAGGCGTTTGCGTTCAATATCTGATCGAATGCGAACGCAGGGAGCCTTTGCAAGCAGTCGTGATGAAACGTAGCTTTTCCCGCTTCCGGAGACTCCATGCATAATGATCAGAATTGGCTGTGATCGTATCGCATTCCTCGCTGCCAGGTGCAGGTAATCGGACGACTCAAGCGTCATTCGACGGGACATGACTTCATCTTCTGATTGCCGACAGCGAAGCAGATCCACCTTGGCCCGAACCATGGCTCGGTAAACGATGTAAAATTGCAGAAGTTTCAGACCATGGTAGTCGCCGGTGATTTCCAGATAACGATTGAGAAGAATGCGACTCCCCGAATGCTGTCGATGTTCTTCAAGATCCATGATGAGAAATGCGATCTCGTTCATCACGTCGATCCATCGAAACTGTTCATTGAACTCAAGGCAATCAAACAGGGTCGGACGATCGTCGATCATCACGATATTTCCGAGGTGCAGATCCCCGTGACATTCACGGACCATTCCGGATTGATGTCGCTGTTCAATCACTGGTGCGAGTCTTTCCAGTTCGGCGACAGTCCATGCCTGCAGTTTCTTCAGAACAGGCATGTCCGGATCGTCTGAAGGCAGGAGGGAGGCCAGTGCGTTGAAATTATCGAGTGCATCGTGGCTGACGGCCTCGAGAGTGCCGAAACACGAGGAACCGTGAGCAGTTTCAACGTGCTGATGCATAGCGGCGAGCGTCTCAGCAAGCCGTATGATTGCATCAGAACCAATCGCTCCTGCATCTGCAACTCGCAGCAGCAGTTGGTCCTGTTCAAAACGACGCATTTGAACCGCGTATTCGATCACAGGCCCTTCGCCACCGATGACCGGTGCGTTTCTGGTCCCGGTGATTGGCACGATGCCCAGATACAGGTGCGGTGACGTGCGGCGGTTCAGCCGCAACTCTTCTTCGGCGTACCGAAGTCGAAGTTCAAGGGTCGAGAAATCGATGAATCCGAACGATACCGGTTTTCGAATCTTCCACGCAAACTCGCGAGTGACCAGAACCCACGAAATGTGAGTTTCAATCAGGTCCACATGACCAGGAGCATCCGGCCAGAGACTCGGATTGCGTAAAGAGCGAATGATTCTCGTTGATTCATCCATCGACACACCGTGACTTCGATCACATAGGTTTCAACGAACCATGCTTTCTCTCAATATGGCGAAAGAATGCGTCTGCATGAATTCCCGATCCTGTAACCTTTCGGATGATATCTTCAGCGCCCATGCGGTGACCGACCTGATGCACATTGGATCTTAGCCACGCCAAAAGGTGCTCAAATTCATCGCCATCCAGTTCCCCTGACAGTCCGTGCTGAGTCTGGTAAGCCTCTGCAAGCTGGGCTGCATAGAGGCTGCCTATTGTATACGAAGGAAAGTAGCCGAACATTCCTGCGGCCCAATGAGAATCCTGCAGGACTCCGTCGCGATCTGATGAGATTTTCACACCAGTCAGATGATCCATCCGATCATTCCACGCCGATGGAAGCTCCGCGACGGAGAGTTCTCCGGATATTAAGGCCAGTTCCAGTTCGTATCGCAGGAGAATGTGAAGATGGTAAGAGACTTCATCCGCGTTGACTCGAATCAGGCTCTTCTGAACACAATTGACTGAGCGATAAAAGTGTTCCGCGTGCAAACCGCCCGAAGCCTCCGGAAAAAGGGCTGAAATTGTCGGCATCCACCGTTCCCAAAAGGAACGGCTGCGACCGATGTGATTTTCCCACAGTCGTGATTGCGACTCATGCACTCCCATACTGGGGGCTTCGCCGAGAAACGAGTCGCGGTCGGTCGGCATGAACCCCTGATCGTAAAGCCCGTGGCCGCCCTCGTGCAGAATGGTGAGGACCGCACTGGGCAGGTCATCTTCACGAACACGATTCGTCAAACGGATATCGTGAATCCCCATCTGAGCGGTGAATGGATGAGTTGAACGGTCCAGTCGACCCCGTTCGAAATCGAAGCCAATGGTTTTCAATACCCGGCGACAAAGATCCCACTGAGTCAATTCGCAAAATCGCCGGGTTTTCAGCAGGTCTGCAGCGGAATTCACCGGCTCCGCCCAGCGATCGACCAAAGGTACCAGCCTTGTTTTCAGATCTGCGAGCACAGGATCAAGGCGTGAGCGAGTCATCCCCGGTTCAAATTCGTCGAGGATCGCGTCGTACGGATCACCCCCTCGCGCGAGCTCCATTGCTTGTTCTCGGACAAGCTTCAGAAGTTGTTCAAAGGAGTCCTGAAACAGCCGATAGTTGTTGGCTGCATAGGCATCCTCCCAGGCGCCGAGAGATCTGGAGCGTGCTCGTGCCAGTTCACGGACCAGTTCTTCCGGTACCATCAGCGATCGCCGACGCAGTCGACGCAGCAGGTTCAGTTCACACTGCCAGCGATCATCATCATTCTGTTGCGCGGCAACTTGTTCAATGAGATCGCCAAGATCGTCAGCCGTCAGCATGGCATGGCGAATGCCTTCCAGAGTCGCCAGTTGCTCGCCTCGCTGGACCCGCCCCATAGATGGCATTTTGGTCTCTTCGTCCCAACTGAGCAGACTGATCGTCTGGTCCAGATGAAGCAGCTCGGAAATGCGGCGACGCAGCGTCTGCTCAGCTCCGTCAGACGGTACAGGTGATCGACGCGGCATTCGCAAATCCTGCGGCGGACGAGCGATCAAGACCGCTGCGAGTCCGCCGTGCTGAGCCACATTCACGACCTGCTTTTGCGACACGCGACACATCGTGCCGAGCCCGTTCTCCGTGGCGGCAAATCCCATGACCGCATAGAACGGTTCTTCAAAGACCGTCCCGCTTGGTCCAACCACGGGGAATTCATGCACCGGCAGCCGCGCGATCGATTGCAGAACCCACGACCTCTCCGGATGACGATAGAACTGAGCCGTCTCGTCCAGAAGCTGATCCCATTCCGCCGGCTCAGTTGCTGCACCAAGAGTCACGCCTTTGCCGCCGTAACCGCGATTCGGCTTCAGCACGAGTCGTTCGCGATTGTTGCGAGCATAATCCAGAAGACTGCCCTCTTTGCCATGCGGCAACATCGTGCGACGATCACCAACGATGCGAGTCCACAGCACGTGTCGACGAAACAGCCGACGCTCTTCGGGCGTGAACAGCCGCGAGGCGATCGTTTCATCGGTCATCAGTTCCCAGCAACTCTTGTGATCGAAGTCACCAACCACCGACGAGACGACTCGGTTCTGACGAAACAGCAGACGCATCGCGTCCAGAGGTCGACCAATCTCTTTCTCCAGAGCGACGAGGTCGCGGATTTCGTAGTCGCGATACGCCACATCGATTGCTACGTCCTCATAATAGACCTCGTCATTTTCGACACGCAGTTCGGTTGGATCTGCATGGACGATTGTCAGCCCATGTCGCTCTGCCAGATGCTGTTTCAGAAGTGATTGTTCGTTCGGTCCATCATGAGAATACTTGGGCTCCACAAAGCACAGACGGCAGGTGTCTCGACCAATCGCTCGCGCATGATCGATTAAAACCTGAATGAACAGCTCTCGCTGATCACGCGGCAGCTGAATGTCCAGTTCAGGATCCTGCGCCTGAAGCGTTGGCACAACGTCCCGCATGACCAGTTGTTCGGCCAGCGGTGCGTAGTGGATGCCGCCGACTCCCGAGAGATTCGGCTCGAGAAACAACAATGATTCCTGCCAGCCGGCAGAAGTGAAGTCGCAGACCGCGTCGAGACGTCCGTAGATCGAATTGTGTTGCTGATGCTGAGGCGTCCACGTATCGCGAAGCCATGTGTCTTCTTCAGGACCGATGGCCAGAATCGATCGAACCTGTTCGTCCTGAAAATACAGGCCGGGTAGTCGCTTGAGTGCTTCAGTGAGTTTCAGGCAAACGTTTTCGACGTAACTCAATTGCTCCGGCATCACCAGCAGTGGCCGCAGCATGATCCGCACTGCTTCTTCAACTCCGTCCCGTTCGTAGACCACGGCATTGGTCAACGCATCTGTCTTCAGCCGATCCGCAATCCTCGCCAGCGCCCCATCACCCACTCGATGCACCGCCTTGCGCACTCGGTTATCAAGCGTCGTTCCGGACAGACCAATGGATTCAGCTGGGCTTAGCATAATGACCTGATGTCAAAATAGAGTCGAACGGTCATGTTTCCAGAAAGAATTGTGATGCAACGATGACTTGAGGAAAAGCGAAGTCCACGTGCCCAGACTCAAGGGAGCTTCTTGTGCGGATATGTTCAGTTCGTTGCGTGAAACAAATGGAATGCAGGTACATCGCCGTCTTGCATCACAAATCAAGACATTCTTGCGGTTCATTGCGAAATGGAGTTCGTGATTTGGTATGGGAGCTGTGCTCGCTCTGTTTCAGCATACACAGGAGGTGTGGGGATGTATCACGGAGCGATTTGGAAAAGGCAGCCGGTGGTCGGCGGATCGCGTCCATCGGTTTGAGTTGAATCCCGCAATTGCATACTAAAACGGGGCGTGAAAGCCCGAATCCCCGTGATCCCTCAAGATGAGATGAGCGTCTGCTCAATCACCGTGGGTGCGCCTGTTGGCGATCACCAGCTGCCTTCCGCTTGACTCCTCGAACTACTTATGGCTTCGCTCTCGCACCACGTTTCGTGTTGAACCGGTTTTGCACTGATGGATGTCTCGAGGCCTGACCTCACATTGTGGTTCTGCTCGGAAACAAGTCACATTCACGAACATTCATGACAGGGCTGGAGCACTCGAATGAAAGATCATACGACTGACGAACGGTTCTTAAACAGGAAGTTCAGGACGGATCGCACAGAGTTTGAACTGATTCCGTTTCTGCGATCGCCTGGTGGCTGTTTAGTAATGACTCTGTGCATGATGGTCGGCGGCTGCATTGGTTGCTTGAAATGGCTTGAAGGAGAGAACGAGTTTGTATTCGATTGCGGAAACAGCCGTACGATTCTGGTATTCCAGAAGAGAGACAAGGAATTTGACAGAGACACAACGCACAGCGTCCGAGTTGTTGTCTCCTCCCCCAGGAGCGGAAACTGCGAGATAGTTCTTCCCGGGACATTCCAGCCTGCTCAGAAATTTACTGTACGGCTTGATTCGACGGGACGTTTCGCTGGGATCATAGATCCAGAGGTTTTTGAGCATTATCTGTGTCTCTGCGACTTCGAATCAGGCGTAATATCGGGATCGGGCCCATTTGACAGTTCAGAGGAACAACGATTTCGTGAGATTGAAAAACGCCTCAAACCGGACCCACAGAGCCGCCAACTGACCGCACGTTGAAACACATTCGAGAGCCGAGCCTCGGAATCAGGAATGGACTTCCAATTCTACTTTTCCCAAGCCTCAATTTCCGTCACGCCGCTGCGGGCCGGTGACTTGTGAGTAAAGACGACTCGTAGTTTTTCAGTCGACACAGGTTCGAAAGAGATCACATTGGCGTTGCCACCTGAGGGTTGAATGGGATCAGGCGATGCGTTGGCGACGTCGATCCATAGGTCGTTCTGAAGCCATTGAACCTGCATCGACTTCGGTGCCTGCACGCCGCCGCCGTCGTCGAAGATGTGCAGGATGACTCGACCTACGGTCTTCTTTGCTCCGAAATTCACTTCGAGCCAGTCTGTTTCGTTCGGTGATTCGTAACTGGTCCAGCGATTGTTCGGCACAGGCGAGTAGACGATACGGCCGTCGTTCGCCAGATTGACATTGTCGAACCGAGACGTATGCGAGGCGGTGACCTTCGGAAACTCAGTACCTTCCTCGCGATAGGCCAGATTGCCTTCCGGAGCTCTTACGGACTTCACGGGACGAATTGCATCGCCCCAGACTTCGATCTCCGTCAAGCCTGACTTGGATCCCTCAGCATGGGTCAGACTGAGTTTCAGCTTTCTCAGGGATACGGGCGACTTCAACGTGATGGTGTTGGCCGTTCGTCCGGTCGGTGTTTCATGAGACATGACCGCGGCCGGCAATGCGGTCCACTGGCCGTTGACGTTCATCATCATGGAATAACTCTGCGGCGGTCGCAAGTGCGGGCCGTCATCGAGGAAATACAGCTTGATAGATTCAACCGGACGATCCATGCCAAGATCGATCTCGATCCAGTCTGATTCATGGGGCGAACCAAGCGACGTCCAGCGATTTGGCGGATGTTCGTGGTACCAGTAGTTGCCATCGATCAGCTTTGATGGTGACGTGCCGGACTGATTGAAGGAAGTCGTGATGCGAGGATAGTAGTCGCCATCGTTGTTGACCGCGAAGTTGACGGCTGCAGGTTGTGACGCGTCAACCGGCTTGAGCGCTGACGATGCCGGCAGCGTGACTTCGATCGGCTTCAGAGTGAGCTCCGTGTGAATCAGTTTGCTCTCTGCAAATACCAACAGGCCCGTGCCCTTCTTGTAACGATTTCCCGTGCGGTCCCATACGATGCTGATACGATGTCCGTGGTACATGACATCATCGAGTGCAAAGTAATCCCATTCGGCGGGCGCCAGCGGGATGATTTTCAGCTCCGACGAAGGGCCTGGCTGAAGTCCGACAAGTCCTGTAATCACCAGATCGCAGAATCCTGAGTGGAAGTAGTGTTCGGAATGGTTGTAACCGTCGTGGCCTTCGAATGATCCGGTATCCGGATGCAGAGCCTCAGCCAGATACGGACGTCCGTCTTTGCGATGCGATCTGGAAAACGTCTGCAGCAGTTTGACGTAGTCGGAGGTCTTGACCGGCAGCTTCATTTTTCCGGACAGATAAGCGTCGTCCTGAAGAATATTGGCGAGAGCCTTTAGTGTCTGTGTCGTCGCGTAGGGCCATGACTGTCCGCTCCACCAGCAGCAGGATTTCTGCAGAAGGAACATCGGATCATGCCGTTCGACCGTGGTTGGGCCATACTCGGCCGCGAAGCAGGCAGGATCGGTGAGATACTTCCATGCCAGTTCGTAGCCTTTGTCCTTGTCGAGCATGTTGAACTGCCACGGAACGTAGCCGATCAGTTCTCTTCCGTGATCACTACCCGCGAATTGTCCTGTTTCGTAAGTCAGTGTCAGCTTTCGGATCAGATGCCCATCGCGTTCTTCATCGTCTCGGTACATTGGCAAGAAGAAGCCGCGGCGAGAATCCCAGAGCTTTTCCTGCATCGTTTTTCTGAGGGCATCGGCCTTCACCTCATACTGCGCTGCGATCTCATTCTTTCCATGGCGGCGAGCAATGCTGGCAATCGCAATCGCATCGGCCCACATATAGGCATTGAAGCTCGGCCGATAACTGGGCGCGCCGCGGAGGATGTCTTTGGTCTGACGGCTGTTAATGTTGAATTCCATCCCGTCATCGTGACCCGTCTGCCAGAACAATCCGACCTCGGGCACAAAATGACGAGCCTCCCAGCCTTCGTAGTTCTTCACAAGATCGGGCAGCAGATCGAACAGGAACGCCTCATTCGGATGAACTGCATCGACGGCCAGCACGGAATCGGCCAGCCATGTGCTGTAGTTCCTTGGCTGAGCTCCGGGAGTTCTCAACCAGTATTTTGAGTAGTCATTCGCGATGACTGGCGACCGCAGCCAGCGTGCTTCATACAACTGATGTCCCGCTGGACAACTGATGGCACCGTAGGCTCCCGACCAGAATGGGCGATCGATGAACTCGGTGAATGAATAGCCGCTGTTCGGAGATCCATAAGTCAGGTGCTTTGTCAGCAGCTCCCAGCGATAGTAGTACGTCGTCGTCAGCGATTCATCGGGGCATTCGAAGAACGGGATGTTCTGCTTGTACCAATCCCAGTCGCGATTGTCCCAGAAAGTCTGACGATCGAGGTGAGCCTGTTTATCGAGCACCTGCGCCTTCAGCGGAGTACAGGCGAGCGAGATGAGAATCATCACACTTTGAAGCAGCAGGCGGGGCATTATGAATCTCACTGTATGAATTGAAGGAAGACCAGATTTCCGGCTCGCAGACAAACCCGTCCGATTCTCTCTGTGTCGCGCCGATGAAGTCTGCAGACTCCGGCGCTTTGCGGCAAGTCCAGCGCCTGGAACGACGAACACGGCTGAAGATTTGGTCGAGAACGACATTCCGAATGTCGGTTCAGAAACAGTAAGGTTTGTGATCCTGGTCGTTGATTACTAGAAACAGCAATTCTGTCTGAGAAACCGCGGCTGACAGCCAATCGTTTCCGGGACTCACTGTTCAAAAGTGAGCGGTCCGGTGTTCTTCAGGTCTGTTTTTCGTATGGGGGCCTCTTTCGGTTCCATACATGCATCCACCTCGGAATCTTCATTTGCCACGGCTCCGTCAACGCATGGGCATGTGACGGTGATGAGTCGCATGCAATCACATGTCCAGCGCTTTGCTGACAATGTGTATCCTCCGGATTTTGGCTTCTCATCGACCTTGCATCCAGACGCAAAGACGATGTCCCTGTGAGAGAGGATTCTGTTCGGCGGGATCGTCGATTCCATGGCTGGTACCATCAGATTTCGTGATCCACGCCCGGAGAGGACATGGTTTTCAGCTTTTGCAATGCTCGCAGAAATTCAGGACGGAAGCCGGAAATCACAATCTCCTCATCCTTCGTCAAAGAACCAAAGACGCGAGGCGAGGGGGTTCGAGTGCGAAGGCCGATGATCAGTCCCACAATCATTGGAAGCAACACGGCAATCATAAAAACCCACGGGATACCTGTCAGATATCCGATTGAGCCAAGGGTCGCTGTCACCGCAATCGCAACCCCCAGCACGATTCTTCGGGAAGTTCCCTGCCGTTCATGGAAGCTCCTGCGCGAATACCAGCCATGGACCCGGACCTGTCTGCCTGCAGTTCGGGCCACCGCAAGCGTCAGGAAGATCAGAAATCCCGGAATAATTCCGATCACGAGACCGATGATGACGGGAGAAACTCCAGAGGCCGGGGAGTTCAGTCTTGTCATCAAAAACGGCATCAGCGGAACGACAACAATCTGCTGGCCGAATATCAGGATTGGCATGACAAAACCCCACCAGCGAGGCATGACTCGGACCTGGAACTCGCAGTCGATCAGGTCAGACAGTTCACCAGTCCATAAACAGACGCGAGGCAACCGGCAGGGCTCGCGAATGATGAGCGTCTTCTTTTCGATTCGGTATTCACCGCTGCCCAACGCCTTCTGAGAGACGTCGACCATGTTGATCGACGGAGGTGCGTAAGGATTGAAGTTCTGGTCATCCATGCAATCTGTTTGCCTGTCTGCGACCCCGGGAGAA
This sequence comes from Planctomycetota bacterium, assembly GCA_046341255.1. Taxonomy (GTDB): domain Bacteria; phylum Planctomycetota; class Planctomycetia; order Planctomycetales; family Planctomycetaceae; genus SXXK01. The sequence goes on along the minus strand of JBKDRW010000231.1, from coordinate 8,450 downwards.
ACTCTGATCGAAAGGGTTGCTGGTTGCCCCCGTCGAGGTTATCTCACCTGTCGATGGAGATCATAACGCCATCTTGACAGCATCGTTCAGCACTCCGACATAGATCATCGCAAGTCGGAAAATGAAGAAGATTACAATGCCGGCAACCGTGAACCAGACGGTGCCGCTCATGATCGCAGTCATTCGCCTCATCGCACGATGAGCATCCTCTTCAAACAAATGACTCATTCGGTCGAGCTGCTCCGGTACTGTTCCTGTCTCTTCCGCAGTCGCAACAAACTGCAGATACTCAGTGGAAAACAATTTTGAGGCCGTCAGGGCATCGGTGATGGATTCGCCCGCAGCCAAAGCTTCCCAGATGACTGGCTGAGCCATCATGAATGCGCCATTGCCGGTGGCTTTGAGGCTGCATTCGAGCGACGGCTTGATTGACATCCCGGCCTGCTGGGTCAGAGCAAAGCACCACGAGAACCGTGCTGTCGCGAACGATCGCATGCAATGGCCAATGACAGGAACACCGAGAATCATCGGATGAAGCATCACCTGCCAGCTGGTATTGTTCCGCAGCAGCTTTCCGATCACAAAGCCACTGAACGCAATCGCCGTCCAGCCCCCAAACCAGATCAATGCTCCTGTAGAGCCGTATAATCCGATTCCTGTCACATCAAACGGTTTGCCATCCTGTTGGGGGGGGAGCAATCCGAGAATGAAAATCAGCAGGCCGATGATGCAGATTGCAGCGACAAGTTGAATGGCAGGCCAGGCAATGCCTTCACGAAACTCCCGGACTTGTCGGATTCGCGAATGGTAGTATCTCGAGAGGGCATGAAAGACTTCCGGAAGGTTCCCGGTTTGCTCGCCAACATGGACGAGGTCGATGAACAACGCCGGAAAAAAAGGATCACTCATCTGAAATGCTTCAGACAGCGTTCTGCCGGATGCAATCCTCTGGGAGACCTGCTCGAGCTCACGAGGCAGTCGATTATCGGAAGATTGCTTCCCTGATGTGCGGATCGACTTCCGAATATCGACGCCCGCTTCCAGCATTCGTCCCATCGACCGACAGAGTGACTCGATCGCAGCCCATGAGACCTGAGGATTTCTCAGCATCGTGATCTCCTCATCTGTGGCTGATTATTCCGGTGTGCGGAAGTGAACAGCCAATTCGAATCCTGTGACATCGCGAGCGGTCCAGCGAAAGTTGTCAACGCGTTCGACTGTCAAATGGATGATCCACATGCCGGAACGTGTCACGCATCCCGCTCAGAGTATTGATGGCTGTGAACCACGGAACGATCCTTCTTTGTCAGTCGGCCTTCGGACACCGTTTCTCACCGGGAACGGAAGAAACGTCGTGGTCAGGCAGGTATTCCCTGCGACGCTTGCCGTATCCCGCTCACAGAGAGGTCCTCAATCAGAGTTTGTCCGGAAATCGCCAGCCATCGGGAATTCTCGCGTTTTTTCGGACCACGGCGATACCATCTCGCACGACCACTTCTCCACAGTCGCAGTCCGGTGACGGAGCATCGCTCGCAACGATCTTTGCATTGCGACCGATGCAGACGTTTTTATCGAGAAGTGCACCGTCAATGAAGGCGCCGTCACCGATTCCCCAGACTGGCGTTGATTCGCCCATCGAATACAGGTGGTCGTCCGTTGTCGGATAGAAGTCCGCACCCATCGCCACCACGTTGCGCATGGTGACGATTCGACCGATGTGAGTTCGCATGCCGATAAAGCAATGATCGATCAACGTGGAGTTGCCGATGAAGCAGCCGTCGGCAATCAGGCTGTCGCGAACGCTGCAGGAACCCATACGAGTCGATGGCAGAAATCTCGGTCGGGTAAAAATCGGTGCCCGTCGATCGGCAAATTGAAATGGCGGATTTGTGTCTGTCAGAGCCAGGTTCGCATCGAAGAATGCCTTGATCGTTCCGATATCTTCCCAGTAACCGTCGAACAGATGAGTCTGCACGTGGTGATGACGAATGGCCATCGGAAAAATGTCTTTGCCGAAGTCTTCGTGATCGGTACTCTCCAGAAGATCAACCAGCAGGTCTCGGTTCCAAAGATAGATCCCCATACTGGCGAGATACTCGCGACCGCGGGATTCAATGCCTTTCGCATTGATCCAGTCGGCAGGCGTTCGCACTTTGGCCAGCGACGCGTCGTCCTTGGGTTTCTCAACGAAGCCGGTCACCTTGCCGGTATCATCAAGCTGCATAATTCCGAACGATCGAGCTGCATCCGCATAAACCGGTACCGTTGAAATTGTCACATCGGCGTTCGCGTTGACATGAGTGGCAAGCATCTCCTTGAAGTTCATGCGATACAACTGGTCGCCCGAAAGAATCAGCACATACTTGATGCCGTACTCTTTCAGGAAGCGAACCTGCTTACGGACTGCGTCGGCTGTGCCCTGGTACCAGTCGGCTCCATCGAGTGTCTGCTGAGCGGCCAGAATCTCCACAAAACCGTTATGGAACAGATCGAAGTTGTATGTCTGGCGGATGTGACGGTGAAGACTCACGGAATTGAACTGAGTCAGCACGTACATACGATTGATGTCGCTGTTGATGCAGTTTGAAATCGGTACATCAATCAGCCGATACTTGCCTCCCAGCGGAACCGCCGGCTTGGATCGGTACTCCGTCAGCGGCAGCAATCGGGTTCCTTTGCCTCCCCCCAGAATCAGGCAGACGACGTGACGCATACTTTCATCCCTGTGAGTATTGGACCGCATGAAACCGAAATCCTTCGAGTTCGCAGGTGAAGTATCCCGGGCGAATCGTGTTGGGTGGAGATTAGCAACCGTGATCAGTCCGCGGCAAATCGCACGAACAGTCTGGCGACGCATTTCCTGAAATGCACCGAGGGCGCAAGTTCAGGCTCAACGGAAACAGCGTCCAGTCCGGGTGAGGCCCAGTTCGCACTCAACTCTGCCCGGAATGCGGCAACAAGAACGTCCGGAATCTGACCGCCGGTTGGCGAGGTCGCTTCCGAGCAATCTACTCTCCACCCTCTTCACGCTGATTCGCAGCAAACAGTTCATTCTGCACAGGAATCAGGCAGTCAAGAATGGAGTGCAGAACTTCAGCAGGCGATCCGTTGGCATCGACCTCATGGATGACCGATCGGTCGTATTTTTCGAGTACTGGAGCTGTGACTTCGCGGTAAACATCGAAGCGGCGACGGATGATGTCTTCGTTCGCATCATCGGTTCGGTTTTCCCGAATTGCACGGCGACGGATTCGATGAATCATATCCTCCTCGTCCGAACACTTCAGGTAGATGATCTTGTGGATCTCAAGATACTCTTCCACCATTTCGACCTGCTGGACATTGCGAGGCATACCGTCCAGTATCAGCAGGTCCTCGCGAGGCTTAAACCAGGACAGTGCGACATAGGCCTCCACCGCCTTGCGCCAGATGCGGATCGTCAGTTCGTCTGGAACCAGTTCTCCGCGTGAGATGTGCTTGTAGACCTCGCGCCCGTTCGGCGAGCCGATGTCGATGGATCTGAAGACGTCGCCAACCGACAGGTGAAAGAAACCTGGGATGTGTGCCAGAATACCACCCTGGGTTCCTTTGCCAACGCCCGGTGGGCCAAACAATGGAACACATCGATACCGTAAACTTGCCGAAGATGACATTTCCAGTCCTCAATTGGGCTGACGCACTCGACTTCGCAACGAATTGCAGCAACACGCTTCACACAGATTGCCCGAGCTTTTCTAAACCCGTCCTCTCCATCGGGAGTATGACTGAGCGACACAAGACTGACCAGCAGACCGCGCAAAGAATACTCGTTCCACTCAACCTTCTCAGTCCCGCAAACCGGCCATTTTTGCCGGGTAAGATTGGCTCCTGACGCGTCCAGCACGTCGCGGCAAGGCTGCTCGTTTCTGGGGTATGCCTGCAGAGATCATTCAGGATCGCCTGACACCCGCCGGATCTTCTGCCTTTCCTGCCGCGATGCATGACAATTCCAGATGGTTGCGAACCGTTTGTGTTGTCGGAGAACTGATCACTCCGGATTCCGTAATGATGGCGTGAATCAGCTCTGCCGGCGTCACATCGAAAGCCGGATTGTAAACAGCCACTCCGTCCGGTGCGGTTTGTCGGCCGAATCCGTGAGTGATCTCGGCGGCTGCTCGTTGTTCGATCGGGATCCGGGATCCATCTGGAATGGACAGATCGAAGGTGCTTGATGGTGCAGCGATACAAAACGGAATGCCGTGGTGTCTGGCAAGTACGGCTAACCCATACGTGCCGATTTTGTTTGCTGCATCACCATTCGCCGCGATGCGGTCGGCGCCTGTGATCACCATTTGAATCCGGCCTTCCTTCATCACCTGCGCTGCCATGTTGTCGCAAATGAGCGTGACCGGGATATTTCGTTTTTGAAGCTCCCACGCTGTCAGTCGCGCGCCTTGCAGTAATGGACGAGTTTCATCGGCAAATACATGAATTGACTTGCCCTGCTTTGCTGCGGCAAACATCACGGACAATGCCGTACCGTCGCCCGCCGTTGCGAGTCCGCCGGCATTGCAGTGTGTGAGTACAGTCATACCCGACTTCAACAGATCTGCGCCGTGATATCCGATCGCCTCGCACATCGAACGGTCCTCGTTGTCGATACGAACAGCTTCCTCGAGTAGTCTGTCATGCAGCTCTGCAGCGGTCGAAGACGTTCTCATCAGCTTCTCGGAGGCTGCTTTCATACGATCCAGCGCCCAGAACAGATTGACAGCGGTCGGGCGACTGGTCGCAAGGTATTCGGCGACTTCAATCACCCGCTCATGGAATGCGGTCAGCGCAGAATGACGATGGGTCTGAGCACCCAGAATGACTCCGTAAGCAGCTGACACGCCGATCGCTGGCGCACCGCGAACGCGGAGGACTTTGATTGCCTCCCAAACCTGCTCCACCGTGCGGCATTCGATCTCCGAGTAAACCTGCGGCAGCAGCGTCTGGTCAATCAACGAGAGTGTTCCCATTGCTGACGCATTCCATCGCAATGTGAAATAAGGTGTCGAGTGTGATGGCGTATGCATGTTGGAATTCGTTCTGCTCAAATAAGACGACTGTTATTTCTGAATGGCATGTGTTTACCGTCCTCGTGAGCCATCATCCGGCAGGAATGGTCACATTCGATGCCGATGCGGGCATCGTGCTGCTGGTATTGGCTGCCGCGATCAGGGGTGTCATCTTCTCGGTTCATGGGGGCCGATGAGTCTGCTCGATCAGAGTTCGGTCGATCCCGCAGCCTGAAAAGCCTCCTCCACAGTATAGTCGGATCGACCGGTGCCGCAGAAGTTTGTGTTGGTTGGGCTGATTCTGACAAGCCATTCTTCCGACCATGTGGCCAAATGAAGTGTGCGCTGCAGGGAGTTGCTCCATGCGGCGACATCTGTCAAGGGCCGTCGTTTTCCGACGTCAACCGATTCAGAAGTCGATGAACTTCGCGACACGCGTTGAGGGTTCGAACGGATACTGAGTGCGGATTGGTTTTTCTGCTTCTCCGACCCCCGTTGACCTCCATGACGGGCAATCTCTCTTTGTGTGAATCATCCTCAGACTCTCCGCAATCGTCAAATTTTGCCGCGTTCAGGTCGGGTCGGGAAGACTGGTCGACCTTGACGCCTGAAACTGCCCTTCCATCGCCAAACACGCCGATATTCTGTGGGAGGGATGGCTCCGATCAGAGTGCAGTGAGCGATTGAGGACAGCGTCTGTGAACAGAACGAATGTCCCCGGCGCTCAGACCCACGACGAGAACTTCGATTTGCGAAGGTTTCCCTGCCGGACAGTATAGCAATCCAGAGTTGAGAGTCAGTTCGATGGTCAAAGTTGCACTCGACGAAACTGAATCCGGCAGTTCAGGCAAGAAGCCAGAGCGACAACCTGCAACTCGCCGCAGTTCTCGCTGGTTGATGAAACTGACGTTTCTGGGGTGCCTCGTGGTGGTGTTCGCACCAAGCCTCGTTACGGTGTCCGGGATGGCTTCGGCGATTGTTCAGAAGCTGCATCCTGAGCTTGCTTCGGCCATTTCATTCCAGCGGCTGAAGCTTCATTGGTGGGCCCCGGTCGAGGTCAGTCACGTGGAGGTGTTTGATCTGAGTCCGGAGGTCGCGTTAGATGAACCAGGTGCAGGGATTGAACGTCCGGTGCTGTGTTCGATTGCAAAGGTCTCGACAAGCGAACCGCTCTGGCGAATTGCGCTCAACCTCGGACGAGGAACGGGCGTCGTTTTGAAATCACCGAGACTTGCTCTCGTTGCTGGTGACAACGGAACGAACTTTGATCGAACGTTCGTCGAGGTGTTCGGATCAACGAAAGGGAAACGTACTTCGCCGTTTCCCTTTCGAGTGACTGTGGAAGACGGAGATATGCAACTTGTGTCGTTGCTGTCGACGATTGCTTTCGAACCTCATTTGACGGCGACCACTGCAGGCTCGGCGAACAGTGACGACGATGTTGCTGTGCCATCGGGTACAGGCGATGTGTCGGTTCGCATGACGAGGATCAATGGCACGTTTTCGACGATGGATACCGAGCGATGGCTGCCCGCGCTGCGACTCACGGCCAGCATTCATCGCTCAAATGATCCGGTCGCGGATCGTTCGAAGAGACTTCAGCGATCGGCTCGACTTGCCGCGGAGCTGGACGATGTGGTTGGTGACTTCCCTTCGATCCCGCTTGATGAACTGGCGGGGGACGCAGCAGCCGGGGCCAGTCGAATTCAGATTCTTCTGAACCCTCGAGCGGATGAAAAAGGGCGCCAGTCTGTTCAGCTTGGCGCTGTCGATGTGGACCTGCGACTGATGCAGCCGTTTCTTTCGATGATGGGGCTTGAAATCGTCTGCGATGGCACCATCTCGGGTGGTGTCGATGCACGAATCGCCGGCGAGTCTCTGACGGATGGTGTTGTTGGTCGTATCCTGCTTCAGGGGGAAAATGTTCGAGTGCGGCACCAGTCGTGGGCCGGTCATGAATGGTTGAAGCTGGGAGCCGTCGATGCATCCGGAGCGGTGGCGATCGCCAACGATGGCATGTTGATTCAGGATCTCCGGATCGATTCTGCCGTGACTCACCTGACGGGTTCCGGTGAGTTGCGTCATCAAGGTAACTCGGGGGAATCGAATCAGCAGATTGAAGTGCAGGGAACCGTGGATATGGCAGCGATCGGCACATCACTGCGCGAGACTCTGGTTCTTCATGATGATGTGTCGATTCAGAGTGGAAAACTCGTCTTTCGCGTGGACGCATCGGCGGTCAAGTCTGCCGCCAACGAGGGCTCAGAGCGTGGGCAATGGACCGCCACCGCTCGGATTGCTGAATTTTCAGCGACGCGCGCTGGTGTTCCCCTTGAGGTTGATGCAAAAACTCAGCTTGATGCGGTCGGCGACTTTGTCGAAGGTTCACCGTTGCTGAATCGGGCACGACTGACAGCGGGATTCGGGTCCATCGACTGCGTCCCCGATGGCCAGGCCTGGAAAGTCTTTGGTTTGGTTCAGCCGGAGTCTCTTTGGCAGCAGATCAGACAGTTCTCTGATCTGCCGGAACCGGGACTTCGGGGCGATATTCAGTTCCAGTCGCGAGTGGCAATCGACAGAGATGTGATTCAACTGACGGACATGCAGCTGACGTCCTCTGAGATCTCCGTTTCCAGCCTCGCGCTGGCCGTGCGACCAGATAAGCCCGTGATTTCCATGCTTGACGGCACTGTTCACGTCGAAGGTACCGGTGCAGCGCTCAGAACTTTGATGGCCCCATGGCATGATGCGTCATGGCTGGCAGAGAGATCGCGTATTGTTTCGGATCTGACCGCGTCCCCATCGAAGCGAATTGAAGTGGGGATTCGATTGACTCCGGAAAACCTCGCCAGCATTCCTCGAGCCGGATTGAAGTCGGTTTCCCGTCGCGGCCCACTGCCGATTTCCACGATGACAGCATCGACATCAACCTCGTCATCGCTGTCGATTGATGAAGCGGACGTGCGACTTGTCATGCAGGCTGAGAATGATGGAGGACGTTACCGCATCGACAGTGGTGAGATCCGGCTGCCCGGGCTGCTTTCTCAGGTTTTCGGAACAATTGCCGTTTCCGATGGAGCGATGCTGCTGGATCTGACTGCGGATACCTCTTACGACCTAGAGCTTCTGAGTCGTCGAATCTTTCAAGTCGATTCCGGGATTATTCTGTCGGGTCAGGGCAAGGATGTCTTCAGGCTCACAGGCGATCCCTCGAGTTTATCTGGCACGGCATTGCCGGCAACAGAAAAGCACCACGGTTTCAAAGGGACCGGAACAGTTCAATGGCAATCCGCGGATGCGTTCGGGCTTCGCTTTGGGAATGCCGCGCTGCGGGCGACGCTGGACAATCAGCTGCTGAGATCAGCTCCGATTCAATGCCAGATGAATGGCGGTGAACTGAATGTGACACCC
>JBKDRW010000230.1:0-2172 GCA_046341255.1 Planctomycetota bacterium | reverse complement strand
GATTACAACCGATCCAGCGGACTCCGCACACCCAGCGGCCCGGACTGCAGCACGTGCGTGTAAATCATGGTTGTGCTGACATCCGCATGTCCAAGTAATTCCTGAACCGTACGAATATCGGCACCTGACTGCAGCAGATGCGTGGCGAAGCTGTGTCGCAACGTGTGAGGCGTCACTCGTTTGTGAATTCCGGAATGCCCGACGGCCCGATGCAGAGCGCTCTGAAAAACACTTTCGTGCATATGGTGCCGATGAACGGCGCCATCAAGGGGATCAACAGACATTCTGGAGGCCGGAAAGAGAAACTGCCACTCGATCCGATATGCGGCGCTGGGAGCCTTGCGTGCGAACGCATAGGGAAGCCACACCGAACCGAAACCCGCGCTCAGATCTGCATCATGCAAGCGACGAACAACCTCGATCTGCGCCAGCACATCTGCAACCACAGATTCAGGAAGCACCGTCACGCGATCCTTCGCTCCCTTGCCATCACGGACAATCAGTTGCCGCGATTCAACATCAACATCCTTGACTCGCAGCCGCAAACCCTCATAGTGGCGTAAACCGCCGCCATACAGAATTCGGGCGAACAGCAGTTCTCGACCATTGAGGTGACGAAAAATGGTCGCAACTTCTGACGTGGTCAGGACAACCGGAACACGGCCTGGCGTCTTCGCACGCTCGGCGTCCAGAAAATGAAGGTCACGTTTCAGCACGTCACGAAACAGGAAGAGCAGCGCGTTGAACGCCTGATTCTGAGTACTCGCTGCCACTCGATCCACGACAGCAAGGTTGCCGAGGAATTCCTTGACCTGCATCTCACCCACATCAGACAGGTCGTTGTTCCATCCACCAACGGATCCAACAAATCTCTGAATCCATCCGACATAGGCACGTTCCGTTCGAACGGCATAATGCCGAATCCGCATCAGCGTGCGAATCTCCTGCAGCAGTGGGGGTTCATGAGGGTCGATTCGACCAATCAGCATTTTGTCATCCATGGGAACAGCGACAGAGCGCCCCGTCTCCGCATCGGGACGTCGCTTTTCCGATCGCTCCTTTTTTGCAAGACCCTCCAGCGTGCATCGGACGTCACTGAGGTCCGGCACCGAACTTTGCAGAACAGATTTCTGATAAAACTCGACTGCTCGAACAACCTGCAACCGCACCCATGCCGACTTTCCGGAATCACGAATCCGCTGAAGCAGTGTGATCAAACTCTCTCGCGAAATATCGATTCGCAGCGAATCAATCTGACGAGTCGACCGCGCGTACATCGCCATCCACTTGGGCCACCATTCCGCGTCTTTTTTTGCCAAACCACTGCTATTTGCCAGTCTCGCCATTTCCTTCAGAGACATCCCACACCTCGCAGCCCCTATTCAGGTTTGTTCAAATTGACACCCTGCAGGCGTGTTGATACCCTCATCCCTGCGGCGCGTCCAAGATCAAATATTGAACGCGCCGCTTGATATTGGAACAAACGCTCTTTTCGCCCGTGTTTCTTGCCCCTCCTTGCCAATATCACACGGCGCGTGTAATTCAAAGTTATTTGGACAAATCTCAAAAGCACGTACACTGGAATCTGCAGACAGTCGTCGGCATTCATGAATGAACCAACATGATGGAACCGTTTCCTGACGAATGGCAACTGCTGTCCCTGTTCGAAACCGAACCACAACTACTCGATCCCGGAGTGCCGTGGGCGTACAACAATCTGACATTTGAAACAACGCGCGGAAGCGATCGAATCCTGTGCGTCATTGAACCGGGCTACGAACGACTTGACTTTACTTGGTGGCACAACCAATCCAAACAACTGACACTTGAACTGCACTGGGTTTCTGGTCTCAAGGTCGTCACTGGCGGGGGCCATGACTACATGATCGCAACATTCCGTGACAAACATCTTTCGGAACTTCGATTGCAGCTTAGACCTACGATTGAATGCAAATGGGGAACAACAAACGAACTTCCGTAGCACAAAGTCCAAATAACAAAGCCATGCACGCCGAGCACGCGATCGGCGGTTTTTCAAATTGAACATCTCTCGCGCGTGCCGGGTGATGGCGGTCGTTCGTCGGCTAACTCATGACTCAATCGTCGATCGAAATCTGGAGCCGCAACCAAAACGATCCTGTCGCGATACCGGATGCCGTCTTGTACTCGCGA
>JBKDRW010000229.1:0-12623 GCA_046341255.1 Planctomycetota bacterium | reverse complement strand
GTTCCGATCAGGACAGCGCGACGGGCGGCACGCAGCTGGACGGCAGAGTCGGCAATGGCTTTATCTCGTGCAGCATTGCCGGAGAAAAATCGGGGCGCCAGCAGGATGCGACGCGAAGGAACTCGCAGTGGTATCTCTTCGACCTCCAGATTGTAAACGTCGTGCAGCTCCTGCTCGCAACCGACCGCCGTTCCCGTCATGCCGGATAGATGCTCGTACAGACGAAAAAATCGCTGCCGGGTGATCTGAGCAACAGACTGCTTTTCCGCAGTGATCTTCAGACCGCACGAGGCTTCAATCGCCTGATGCAGTCCATCCTGCCAAGTTCGATCCTCAAAGATGCGACCCGTCGATTCATCCACGATGCAGACTTCGTCTTCGCGAATCACATAATGAACATCGCGTCGAAACAGATAGCGGGCTCGTAATGCCTGAACGACGTACTCTGTCCAGGGACGGGCCAGCTGCCGAACCGGAATCGCCACATCCTCCGCATGACAACGCTGCACACCTTTTGAAGTCAGAACGATCCGGCCGGACGAGGCATCCATCAGATAATCCTGATCAACACACAGGGTTGCTGCCAGCATCCTGGCAACCAGGTGTGCATCCGTATCCGGCGCGGGCTGATTCGAGCCAAAACTCAGAACCAGCGGGGAACTCGCATCGTCAATCAGAACACTGTCCGCTTCGTCCACGATGGCACAGGCCAATCCTCGCTGCATGGTCGTGCGTCGCGATGATGCGTCAGGCTGCAGCATCTGCAGCAATCGACTGCCCAGTCGGTCCTGAGCCTGCTGGCGAAGCGTCACCTGATCACGAAGGTAATCGAAACCAAACTCATGGCCCGTGCCGTAAGTGATATCCGCATCATACATCGGAGCCTTCTTCGACTCTTCCACTCGCTCCGGCAGAAGAGAGACTGTCAGGCCCAGTTGCGCAGCGACAGACTCGGCCAGTTTCTGGTCGCGTTCCGCGAGGTAGACGTTCGGTGTGATCACATGCACGCCACGCCCCGCGAGGGACAGGTAAATCGCCGCGGTCATCGCGACAAACGTCTTGCCTTCACCGGTCTGCATCTGGGCGATGCAGCGTCGTGACATGGCCATCGCAGCAAGCAGCTGAACATCGTAGAGCCGAATGCCGCGTGCCCGTCGCAAGGCTTCACACGCGAGTGCAAGTCCTGCCACAAGAATGTGCGGTTCTCCCGTTGAATGTCCTCGGGCCAGTTCGCGACGCACGAGCAGAACTTCCTGCCGCAGCTGTTCGGGTGCTGCAGATTCCAGCTGAGACGCCAGCGCACGGATGTGCGGAATCAGAGCGCCCGCGCTGACTGACGTGAATCGTCGATCGAACGCAGCCTGCGTCGAACTCTTTGTGGCATCGGTCCGAATTGTCGTCTCAACTCCTGACATCAGCATTCGATTCTTTACTGAAGTTCAACTGACGACCGTTAATCTGACCAGAACAGAGAACTCCTGACCCTCGGGAGCCTGCCGGCTCCCGCGACGAATGTCAGACACCACGTCGGTCCGCTTCGGATCTGTGGTAACACACGATCCGAATCATCCAGACTGAACAGGCATTGAGAACCGCTCGACGCTGCATGGCTTCTTCCAGACAGACAATCCCCACGATCTGCTCAGATCCATCGGATTTCAGCATCGACGTCATCATCGAATCCCCTCTTCCGATCCGTGACAGAGGAATGGCAGGTCTCAGCAATCGCGGATCCGAACGTCCGCTTCCGACCGGAACATCTCAGCGGGACTGAACTCAACGGCCAGAACCATGACAGTGGATAATGGACAGTTGCGCCGGAATCAGAGTCCGACTTCATACTGGCGTTGCCTCTGAGAGTCGTCAATCGGACCCAAACGAGTGGCCACCGACGTTCGACTCCGAAACCGGACTGTTCGAATTTCGAATGCCCGGACGAGCAGGGGCCTTCCGCGCCGGCCGCGCGCCGGGTCTCGTTCCGATCGGTTGTGTCCATGAAACGGGAGCATGAACCTGCCCCGTGGCGGCCGTCTCGGCCGTTTCAGGCTGGTCCGGATAGACAGCTCGATCGATTTCACCGTCGTTCTGGATGATCAGTGCGTCCGCATCTGCAGCCGCCTGTTCAGCTCGAGATGCCATCCATTCGGATTCCGAGGCCTCGAGTTGCGGAGCATCATACCGAGATCTCATCAGAACGCCGGTCGCTCTTCGCAACTGAATAATCGACAACGCATAGTTGACCTGAGACAAAGCAAACGCAGCCTCTTCATCAGCCAGTCGCTCGTAACCGTCGAGGAGATCCTCAAGCAGGAGCATGGATGATTCTTCAACCATTGGCAGAACAGCAAAACGATCCTGCAGGTAAGCGACTTCATTTCGAGCGGCTTCCATCGCCTGATATTTACCGAGCAACTCACGGTAGGCTGTCTCGACTTCCCGATTGGCAATTTCCACCTCGGTCAGGGACGCTTCAACCGTCGCTCGAAAGCCGTTAATGGCCCGTCGCAACTCCCACTGACGCTGCTCCAGTTTGGCCTTCGCCGCGCGATTGCCGATCGGAACTTCAAACTCCATCCCGACAGTGTACCCCGGCCTTCCCTGAGAGAACTGATTACCAAACGAATCCTGCGTTCGATACTGGCTGTCAAGACCGGCAACGTACGTGCTGACAATGAAATCGAGTTTGGGCAGAATATCCTTCTTGCTGACTCCAAGTCGAACACCGGACGCTCGCATCTGACGAATGGCGCGCGAAATGTCCGGGCGATTCACAAGTGCCGTCTGAAGAGAGTCTCGCAGCCCGACCGGAGATTCAATCGTTGATGGGGATTCCGTCGGCATAAACTCTGCCGGCCCGCCGTCAAGCATCTGCGGATCGTTGACGAGCAGTCGCAGTTCGGATTCCGCATTACGAATATCCGTGACCGCCCGCTGCATGCGTGACTCTGCACGCGCCACGGCGGCCCGCGCTCGCAGAATCTGGCGGGGAATCGTATCAACCTGATTACGTGCCTCGAGCGTCGACAGGACGTCCCGGGCCGAAGTCAGCAATCGCTGCCGCTGAAAGAACTCGGCTCGAGCGCGGTAAAGTTTCCAGTAGGCTTCAGCGACGCTGAAAAGATGATTCTGAAGTTCCTCAAGCGTCTCGTCTCCGGAGGAATTTGCATTGATTCGGGCGAGGACGATCTGACTCTGGTTGTAAACCGTCCCGGCCTGATTCAACAACGGCTGACGGAAACTCAGTTCGAGACGAGATGTCGCCTGTGGATTCGGGATGAGATATTGCGAGTTATTCTTTTGAGTGCCGAACTTCTGGGCGATCTCAAGCTCTCCACCAGAACCCGTTCGACGCTTGATCCCGGTGGTTCCCGATGTCTGTTGATTCACAAAACGGCCAGAGAGATTACCCGTCGTCAGCTTGTTGCCAATCGGATCATTCAGGTCGTCATATTTCGTGTCAAGAAATGCGCGCCAGTCAAACGCCGCTTCTTCCTGTTGAATTGCTCGATATTCCACTTCCGGATTGGCCTGCAGGACCTGCACTCGAGGCGAGTGCGTCAGTGCCATCTGCACCAGCGTTGACACATCCACTGCGAGCGATCTCTGGGCGATGCCAGCCTGCTGCTGAACAAGAGGATCCCACCATGCCGTGAAATCCGGCGGCAGTTCCACCGCAGGTCGCGGAGCAGGAACAGTTTCAGCATCCACCGGCATTGAATCCGTCCGACCCATGTAGGGGCCAATCCAGCCTTGCGCGTCCGACTCGACATTTGCCCTGAACCCTGACATGCCCGGAGCAACTCCGCCTGCCAAAGGACGACCTCGAAGCCCTGAATGACCCGGCCCGGTACCGTCCCCGACCCGGGACTCCGGCATTCGCACCGCACCCGGGGACGCGGCTCCATCTGCAGACGATGCCTGCGGATTCGGATCTGACAGTTGTGTTGCCGGCGGACCTTCTTCAATGACGTCTGACGGATTTCCGTAGTCCGCCTGCGGAACACCAGGGGACATCTGAGCAGCCCCGGTTTCCGACGGCAGGTGAAAGCTTCCCTCCGGAACAGGAGGGATCGGCGTTGACGGCTTCTCTGCGTCCTGCGGCGACCCTCCTGCATAAGGAATGTGAGAGAAGTCAAATGGTTTCATCATCGTTCCGGCCGGAGCTTTGCCTGACAAAGGTGCGGCAGACACAGGCGAGCCATTTGCTGGGACGCGATGTGTTGGCGAGACGGATGCGGGGGCACCAGTCGAAGCAGGAATAACATGGTCCCGCCGCACAAAACCAGAAGGCTCAGCAGGTCCGGGCGTCTTTTCAATCGGCGAGTGACGTTGTTCAAAGACGGGCTGTCCGAGACTCGCCTGACGTGATGGAGTCCACGACGGCTGGCTGCGGGCAGATGGCGACCAGTTTCGCGGCTGCTGCACCCGAGGGTTTGGTACGCTCTGACTGCCCGCGTCGGCACCTCGTGGAACAATCACCGGTCCTGAGTCCGTGGTTGTCGCCGTCGGATAACCAAACTGGTCCGCCGTCAGTGGCTTCGGTTGGAAACTGACCGCTCCGATACCAAGTCCCCCCAGCGCAAGAGCGGAAAGGACGGACAGGGTTTTCATCCCGCCGATACGTCGACGCAGCCAGGTGATCAGAGACTGATCCCGGCCGGCGTTCGATCGTTCCGGAGTGTTGGATGAAGGGACGGTCATGAAGGTCGTCTGGCGTGAGGAAAAACAAAACTCACTCAGACGCAATGGCGGGACAACCCGCGCACTGCGACTCATCTGAGAATTCGTCAAAAGCGTCACAGTCCATGCAGTGAAACAGGATTCGTCAGACGCTCTTTTCTCGGAAGAAAGCTCACAGTCGATGTGTCTTGCGCAGACTGCCACGCATCGGACAGTTCCACCACCCGATCGGCAAAGATTGCCGAACGTCGCGGCGTTCCCAACGTAACGACCGGGCGGAAGAAAACGATTGCATCAGTCTGTTGATCTGAGGAATCGGGGAAGGAAATCATCAATGTTTCGTTCTGTGATGTAGGTTTTCAGGGGTTGCATTGCGCAACTTCGGGACCCTGCGCACTTTCGAAGGGATCCGGCCCTGGATGCCAATGCATCGGAATGCTGAGAACCGGCATCTTTCCAGTTCACTATGAGTCTGTCTGTATGAAACACCGTCGCCGCAAACTCTCGGATCGGGTTCAGACTGTCATCGATGAAGTCCTGCATGCGTTGCGACAGGAGACCATTGACAGTTCCAGCGCGACCCGTGCGCGCATGGTGCAGCTCAGGCGACTTGAAGAACGCATTCTGATGAGCGCTTCGCCCGTCATGATTGTTGCAGAGGCTGCGGGAGTAACGACGGAAGCAGGGGCGCACGAATCACAGGCACTCGAATTCGCGGCGACGAACACCTCCGTGAGCACGTCTGATCCGGACGATGCTGCAATGTCGGAGTCACTGTCAGAAACGGTGACGACTGACGAACTGACATTCGAAGCATCTGAGTGGGGTGAAGACACATCGGGACTTGACGAGCAATTGGACCGGATCGACGCTTTGATGAACGAGGCGATCAACCCGGACGATTCTGGCACCACGCAGATCGATGACCTGCTGGCTCAGCAGATCATGGATGCTACACCGGAGTCTGGCCATGATCTTCCGGCCGATGCCATCGGCTCTGAAATTGCTGCAGGACTCGAAGACGAGGCTCTTGTCGATGATCTTCTGACATCCATCGCCCAACATTCGGCCCTGATCCCGGAAAACGCCATGGATGTCATCCAGAACGTGCTCGGGGATCATCCGACGGCCGAGCGATCGTCTCTGTTGAGCGGGCCGGAGCTGATTGTGATTGACTATCGTGTCCGGGATGCGGACACGCTGCTGACCGAGCTTCTGTCTGAGAACCGGGATGTCCGATTGTTGAGGCTGACGGCTGATGACGATGGGCTCGCTCAGATTACAACGAAACTCCAGTCACTGGGAACAGTTTCTGTCATCCATCTGCTGACGCACGGCCGTGATGGTGAGATCCTGCTGGGATCGACGCGTTTGAGTGCTTCGTCGCTGCCGACTCACACTGCCGAACTTTCAGCGTGGTCGAACTATCTGACGGCTGATGCGGATTTGCTGGTTTATGGCTGCGATGTTGCGGCATCATCCACGGGACAGAACTTCGTGGAACGCCTACACCAGATCACGGCGGCTGATGTGGCGGCCAGCACCGATACGACGGGCGGAAGCTCGCTTGGAGGTGACTGGGATCTGGAGTATGTAACGGGGAACGTCGCGGCAGGCCCATTGTTTTCCACTCGCGTCATTCAATCATGGCAGCATGAATTGCCGGCTGGCCAGACGATTACGGTCACCACAACGGCCGATGTGGTCGATGCGACTAACCTGAGTTCTGTGACTGCTTTGCTGGCCAACAGCGGTGCCGACGGCAGGATTTCGCTTCGCGAAGCGATCATTGCGGCAAATCAAGATGCCGATGTGGATGAGATTGTGCTTGGCAGCGGCGTCTACTCCATGACCATCGTCGGAAGAAATGAAAACGCCGCGGCCAGAGGAGACTTTGACATCCAGCAGGATGTCATCATTCGCGGGGCCGGAGCCGAACTGACTCGCATTGATGCCAGATCCATCGATGGAGTCTTTCATGTGCGTGGCCCTTCCTCATTGACGATGTCTGACGTAACGGTCACTGGCGGTCTCGTGAACACCGGAGGTCAGCGAGGCGGTGGTTTTCTGGTCGACGCGCCGTCGACGCTGGTGCTGAATCGCGTTGTCATTACCGGAAATGCGGTGACGAAGGACGGTGGCGGGATCGCCAGTTCCGGAATCGTTTCGCTGATCGATGTCACGATCTCAGGGAACACCGCAGACCGTGATGGTGGCGGCTTATGGAACTCAGGCAAGGCAACAATTGAAGAAACGACCTTGTCCGCAAACACGGCGATTTCAGGCGGAGCAATCTCGCATTCAGGCACCGATCTGACCTTGATCAACTCAACGATCAGCGGCAACACGGCCACGTCATCCGGTGGCGGACTATCGCTGAGTGGCGCGACGACGATCAAAAATGCAACCATCGCGATGAACACCGCATCCATCGATGGCGCGGGTCTGTATGTGACGTCCGGAACATCAACCGTTCAGAATACCTTATTCGCTTCAAATCTCCTGACAAACAGCACTAAGTCCAACATCTCGGGAACGATCACATCGCTCGGTAACAACCTGTCCAGTGATTTCACCGGGGCACTCATCTTTCCGCAGGACCTTGTCGGAGTCGATCCAGGGATCGAGGCACTCGCAAAGAATGGCGGATTTTCCCAGACTCACGCCCTGAAACCATTCAGTGCGGCCATTGATGCTGGATCTACTGCAGGAGCTCCAGCAACCGACCAGCGTGACATCGTGCGGGATGGCAATGTCGACATCGGTGCTTACGAATACGATCGAGCGTTCCTCGCCACGAGCGAAACTCAAGTGAATACGACGACGACAAACATCCAGGAGACTTCCGCTGCGGCTCGCGGCAGCCAGCAGGCCATTGCTCGTGACGCATTCGGAAACACTGTGATTGTCTGGAGTACCCAGAACCAGGACGGTTCCGGATACGGCGTCTTCGCGAGGCTGTTTGATTCCTTCGGACAACCTCGGTCGAGCGAATTTCGGGTGAACGAGGCCACCCTCGGTGACCAGTTCTGGGCTCGCGTTGCCATGGATGCTGCCGGCGGTTTTGTTGTCACGTGGACCAGTGACGCACAGGATGGAGACGGCAGAGGTATCTATGCAAGACGATTTGCCGCAAATGGAACTGCGTTGGGCGCGGAGTTTCTGGTCAATACGACGACAACGGCCGACCAGCTGAATTCAACGATCGCGATCAACAAGTCGGGTGACTTCGTGATTGCCTGGGAAGGAAATGGTCCGGGTGACCCATCTGGTGTCTTCTTCAGGCGGTTCACATCGTCCGGCACAGCATCGGATGCAACCGAACTCCGGGCAAACATCGCTGTCGGCATTGCACAACGAGACGCCCAGGTTGCACTGGACGACACTGGCAGATTTGTCGTTGCCTGGGAAGAAAGCCAGAAGATCTACTTCCAGCGATTCAGTGCATCCGCAGTGGTGGAGGGAACCCGCGTTCAGGTGAGTCCGACTGCGGACGCATGCAGCCAGCCGGCGATGGCCATGGACGGTGCCGGCAACTTCACCATTGTCTATCGCACCGATGGAGCCATTCCTGGTATCTCGGGCCGCGGCTTCAACGCCGATGGCACACAGCGATACACGTGGTTTCAGGTTTCGTCCGGAGATAGCGCCAGTGCAAGTATCACGATGTCTCCAACGGGGCAATTCCTTGTCACATATCAGAAGACAGGAGATGGAAACGGCACCGGTATCTTCGCGCGGAAGTATGAGAACAACGGACAGCCGAACAGCGTTGAATTTCAGATCAATCAAACCATCACCGGAAATCAGTCCCGGGCATCCTCGGTCATGCTGGATCAGGACAATTTCGCCGTCGTGTGGACCGGGGAAGGAGTTACGGACACCGACGGAGTATTTGTCCGACAATTCGGAACCGCCACTGCGAACGCCCTGACAGCACATGCGGACTTTGCCACAACGCCAACCAACACGCCGGTCGCAATACCTGTTCTCGACAACGATTCACGTCCCCTGTCGAGCAATGCCATTGTGCTTGATGTCACGGCCCCGGCCAATGGATCAGCAACTCTCGACACCAACGGTCAGGTTCATTACTCGCCCAACAGCGGATTCGCCGGCTCGGATACCCTGACATACCTGCTGACAGATGGCCAGGACGGAACGACCCACTACTGGGGCCTGAGCGGCAACGCCGTCGATTCGGTCGGTACGATGGACGGCACGATCTACAACAATCCCGCAGTGATCGAGGGATCGAGGGGCTCAGCACTGAAGTTCAACGAAGTCAACCAATACGTGCAACTGAGTGACATCACTTACAACAATGAGTTCACCTTATCATTTGACTTCAAGGTCGACGACAACACGGGAACAGCGTACCAGTATCTGTACAGTCACGGGACTGAAACCGCCGTCAACGGCCTGAACATCCTGCTGATCGAAAGTGGACACGGCACAAATGCCAATGTCATGAGAACGACCTTCGGAGATACGACAGACGTTTTTAATCGAGATGCCCTGAACTTCAACGCAGCAACTCTCATCGGCGACGGTCAGTGGCATACGTACACGCTGACCGTCAGTGCGGCGAATGGAACCAGAGTTTACGTCGATGGCGTCCTGATGGCTTCCGATACAACTCGCGGCGGGAACACATTCAATCCGACAGGATCCGCTGTTCTTGGCGCGAGGAATGACCTCTCGACCGTGCATTTCTTCGGCGGCGGGCTGGATTCCGTGCGTTTGTTCGATCGATCCCTGACGCCTGCGGAAGTCGGGCAACTTGATGCCGGCCTTTCGACCTCAGCAAATTCCACTCAGACGACCGGTCTTGTTTACATCACCGTCCAGAACGCTCCTCCGGTCGCCACAGCAAACGGACCCTACACGACTTATGTCGGGTTGCCGGTCACACTCACAGCCTCCGGATCCTCGGACCTGAATGGTGATTCACTGCAATACGAATGGGATCTGAACTACAACGGAGCAGATTTCACCCCCGACCTGACAGGACAGACATTGAGCGTGACCGCAGCCCAACTGCAGGCGGCCGGCCTCGGGCTCGGGACGCATACAGTTGCAGTTCGCGTGATGGACACTCGCGGTGCGGAATCCATTTCAGCATCGACCCTCTCGATTTTGTCCAATGCCCCTCCGACCGACATCAACCTGTCCAATGTGGTCGTACCCGGACAGGTATCAGGAGCGACCATCGGACAGGTTTCCGGAGTTGACTCGACTCCCGGAGATTCTCTGACTTACGATGTCAACGACACACGATTTGAGATCGTCGGCGGTGTTCTGATACTGAAGTCCGGTGCCAGTATCGATCGTAGCGTGGAACCTTCAGTTGCGGTCAAAATCACAGCAACAGACCTGGCAGGAAATGCCTTCTCAAAAGACTTCACCCTGACGGTCAGCAACGGCCCGGTCGTTGCTCGCGACAAGACACTTGTCCTGACGGAAGATGCCCCCAGAACAGTCACCGGAAACGGCGTACTCGATAATGACGATCGCGTGACGACGACGGTCACGACAGGGGCAGTGCTTGAGTTCGATGCCTCAAAGGACACCGATGGTGATAAACGGTGGACAGATTCAACCGCAGTCACGGGTTTCGACTATCAGATCGGAACCGGCGTCACACAGAACCTGAACCCTTTCACGAACCATCCGGGCATTCTCAGTTCGTGGGCTCTGGATGGCACGAACCTCGGAGCCCTGATCATTCCGAATTCCCTGTCTCTCGCCCCGGGCAATCTTACCGACGGTGATGTGACCATTGAATTCTGGTTTCGACCGTTGACCGTTGGCCCAAAATATATGTTGTTTGATTCCGGGAGTGCCCAGCCCGGAACCGGCACATCGGTGCGTCTGAATGGAACTCAGCTGGAATTTGCTCTGTACACCAATGGAGTCGGGGCGTCGGTTGTTTCAGACATTTCCTCCGAACTGACTGGCGGCGATTTCATTCAGTTCGTGGGAACGATCAGACTTGCCGGCGGCACAGCGACTCTGCAAATGTTCGTCAACGGAGTCTACGTGGGAACGGATCTCGACTTCCCGTTTTCAACATGGTCAGACAGCAATGAGGGGACGGCTCTCGGTGGGCTCGACGGAACTGCGAACGTCGCCGGAATGCCTGGCGGAGTTGCGTTTTCCGGGGACCTGGCGATCGCTCGATTTTACGGCAGGGAACTGACATCGGCCGAGGTCCGGAACAACTTTCTGGCCGTTGCAGGAGTATCATCCGGGCTGACAGTTTCTGCCACAAACACGGCATCGACCATTGGTGCGGTCACCGTCAGTCAGTCCGGCAGCTACACGTATAATCCGAACGGTCAGTTTGATTCACTTGCCGCCAACGAAACGGCGACCGACTCATTCACGTACACAGCCAGAGACACGTTCGGCAACACCGACAGTGCAACGGTCCAGATCACGATCCTTGGCATCAATGATGCACCCGTTGTGAATGATCTGGCAAGGCCACTGGGAACCATTGTCGCCAATCAAACCTCTGCAGCCATCAGTGTGGGAAGTCTGACCACCGGAGTGAGCGACGCTGACAACAATGCTCTGAAAGGCATCGCCATCGCGGCTGTATCCGGAGCCGGCACGTGGCAGTATTCGACGGACGGCCTCAATTGGTCTGTAGTTGCTCCTGTCTCCAGTACTCAGACGCTTCTGCTTGACGAAACGTGTTTCCTGCGTTTTGTCGGAACCGACATCGTCGCCGGGAATGCCTCCATCAGTTATCGCATGTGGGACCAGACAGGAGCCACGTCCGGAGGTTGCGGTACAAAGTTCAACACAACAACAACAGGAGTCGGAGGAGCAGCACCATTCAGCTCGGACACTGTCACAGGAACGCTGACGCTCGATGCAGCGAACCTGTCGCCAACCGGAACCGCCGACAACTACCAGACACCCGAAGACACACCTCTGGTCACCACTTCAGCATCCGGCTGGTTCGATTCCGCATGGGATACGCGAAGCAAAATCATGTTGAACAACTCCAGCGGACCGGCACTGATCAATCAGGTGGTGTTGGTTACGCTGACGCCCGCAAACATCGACTACAGCAGCACACAGAACGCCGGGCAGGATCTGCGATTTGTCGACATCGACGGAAGCTTACTGAGCTTCGAAATCGAAGAATGGAATGTCGCTGGGACATCCCGAGTCTGGGTACGGGTTCCTCAGATCGACGGCAACTCTGTCACGGATCACATCTGGATGTACTATGGCAACTCGGCCGCTGCAGACGTCCAGAACAGTGCTGCGGTGTGGGCCGAACAGAACCTCGTCCTGCACATGGACGGCAATGTGACGGACTCATCACCCGCTGCCACGGGGGCTGTGGCAGCGTCCACCACGGCAGCAGGAATTTCATCTGGTGCTCAGCAATTTGACGGCAACAGCAGTTCGAGTCAGATGAACAACTCGGTGCAGCTGGATGACCTGTTTGCAGGTGGTGGTACGATCTCGGCATGGATCAATCCGACAGGATGGGGTCAAAATGACTACGGACGAATTGCCGACAAAGCTTCATCAACCTTCTCGTTGGGAATGCTCGGAACCGGGTGGGCTTTTCAGATGACGCCTGATGGGAGTTTATTGTTCGAGCATGGGTTTACGATCCAGCAGGGTGAATGGGAGACATCGGCGGGCGCGATCAGCCTCAATCAATGGCAACACGTGGCTCTCACTTTTGACAGCTCCAATCCGACTCTGCCGCCAAGGATTTATGTCAATGGAGTGGCAGCCAATGTTGTGACCAACTTAATCCCTGTCGGTGTGGCAGACTCGGATTCAGGGCAGAAACTGACGATTGGAAATCATGCAATCTCACCGAGCCGGACTTTCAGCGGTCGCATCGATGAATTCCGCGGAACAGCCACGATCCTTTCGGCCAGTCAGATCTCCGCAGACTACGAAAG
>JBKDRW010000228.1:0-3126 GCA_046341255.1 Planctomycetota bacterium | reverse complement strand
GACCAGAACGAACGGCCATCGGGATCGATGGGGCCTCGTGGAGCATGGAGATGGCAGAACAGTTCTTCGCAAACGCAGATGCCCGTCGTACGAATCTTCATGGTGTTCCACCACATCCGGCCATGGAAGCCGGTTTGCATTTTTGAATTGAGCGTTGGGTTGTTTTCTCTTCAGCAAAGACTTCTTATGAAAATGCTCACCTTCGAATGGATCTCCGGACTTCGTTCCCTGCTTTGCAGCAGAAGCGGCCTTGTCAGGCTTGGAATCGCGGCAATGACCGTTGTCGTTTTATCCGGTGAGATCGTATGCGCAGGTCCAGACCCTCAGGACGAACAGGTCAGCGACGAAGAGAAGAAGGGCGACGAGGAACCTGGGCCCATTGAGGGATTGCAGGAGCCTCCTCAGATCAAGGATGAAAGTGAAGGTATCGATCCCACGAATAAGGATGCTCTGGCCTGGTACATGTCCGGACAGAAGGCATTGAAGCGAGGGGATCTGGAAGCCGCTGAAGAAGCATTTCAGAAAGCAGCCGAAGCCGATCCGAAGTCGGCGATTCCCTTACGAGCACTGGCCATTGTTCTGTTTCGGATGAACAAAGGGCAGGAAGGCCTCGAGAAGGCGCAGCAGGCGATTGATCTGGACGCTGATGATTTCCAGACTCGGCTGGAACTGGCAGTGCTCTATGCGCGCAACAACCGAATCCCCGAAGCAGCTCAGTACGTCCGAGACGCGCTGGCATCAACACGACTCGATCCCACGTCCGTCGAGTATCTGCGAGCGCATCAGGTCAGGGCTGCAATTTCTCTGCAGACGCGAAACGTCTCCGATGCTGCGGACAGCTACGAAGTGATTCTGAAAGCCATTGAACACCCTGAACAATTCAGTCTGACGGAAAAAGAGCATGCTGCGCTATTGAAAGATCGTCTGACCAATTACGAAACAACAGGTCGTGTGCTGCTCGAAGCGGGTCGTGTTGCAAAAGCCATCGAAGCATTCGAAGGATTGTCGCAACGCGAGAATGGCAAAGCGGGTGACCACAACCTGCTGCTTGCTCGGGCTTACTTTCAGCAGGATAAGCAGAGCGAATGCGAAAAGAACCTGAACATCTATTTCGGAACGGGACGTCGCAGCAAAGACGCATTGATGCTTCTGCGTGATCTCTATGAAGCCTCCGAGAGAAACGATGCGCTGGTGCCCCGACTGCGTGAACTGGTGACCGATTCTGCCGATGCGACTCTGGTCAGAATGTTTCTGGGCGACACGCTCTTGACGAAGGGACTGGCTGACGAAGCGGCGACCGAGCTTCAGGCCATCCTGGATGAGAGTGGCGAGCCAGAAGCATATGTCGGCCTCGCTCGTGTTGAGATCGCCCGGAAGAATTCCAAAGGATTTCTCCAGACGCTGACGAAGGCATCCAAAGCCCGTATGACACTGGAAGAAATGATGCCGCTGGTTTCAAGTCTGGCAGGTGTCGACGAGTTCGCAAAGGAGACTCTGAAGACCTGTCTCGAACTGTACGAATCGGCCCCGGATGAACTTCATGCGAATGCCACATACCTGTGTGCACTGGTTGCGAAGGAAGCCGAGATGCCGGTTGAAGAAGGGCAACTGCTGAAGGCCACCCTTGAACTTGATCCGGATCGTACCCTGATGGTCAGAACGCTTGAGCAAAGCGGGATGAATTCCCTTCAGCAGCAGGAATTTGAAAAGGCGGCCCGCTCGTTTGAGAAGATCCTGGCGATGCCGCAGATCACGCCTTACGAGCGTCTGAATACGCTTTTCCGAATTTCGCTGGCCTACGGGGCGATCGACGACCTGAAAGCCGCTCGACGGGCACTGACAGAAGCATTGCGAATGGTTCCGGATGAACCGCAATTGCTGAGTCGCCTGGCTCAGATTGAAGCGACGGACGGGGATCTTCCAAAGGCCGCAAGACTTCTCGAGCGCGCCATTGAAAAGTCAGCCGAAAATGCCGCGCAGCGGAACGAGTCACGACTGTTGCTGGCCAGTGTCTATGCACAGCAGCGAAAGTGGAACGAGTCTGCCGAGCAGTACGAGTTTATTCTTGATACGGAACAACTGAGCCCCGACATGCTGCGGTCTGCCAAGATGGGCTTATCGAATGCTTATGTGCAGGGCGGCGACATGGAGAAAGGCGAGAAGGTTCTGGAGGAAGTCTACGAAATCGATCCGCAGGATCCCGGGATCAACAATGACCTTGGTTATCTCTATGCCGATCAGGGTAAAAAGCTGGAACAGGCGCTGCAGATGATTCAGATCGCTGTGGCTGCAGTTCCGACCAATCCAGCGTATCTCGACAGCCTTGGATGGGTGCTCCACAAGCTCGGTCGCAACGAAGAAGCTCTTGAACAAATCAGGAAGGCGAACTCGGATCCGGAGTATGAAGACGCCACGCTGCTCGAGCATCAGGGTGACGTTGAAATGGCTCTTGAAAAGAAAGAGGACGCCGTGGCCAGCTGGCAGAAAGCCCTGACTGTTGAGAAGAAGGCCAGACAATCGGACCAGAAGGTCGTTGACCGAGTCACGGAAAAACTGAAGTCGGCGGGTGCCGAACCGAAGCCGGGGGACGATGCATCAAAAGAGGAATTAAAAGCCGACGGTCAGGGAAAGGATGGCGATCAGAAGGAATGACCATTCGCAACCTGAACGAGCGTGCCGCTCACCTGACCACGTTTTCAAAGTCTCGAGCCGATGTCCTTGGACTGGGCGTTCGAGTCGCGAATGGAGTCACGCTTCTTGATTTTGGCGTCAATACCGCTGGTGGACTCGAAGCGGGCCTGCTGCTCGCGAGGATCTGCCTTTCCGCGATGGCACAGGTCGAACTGGTTCCGGCCTCTGCGATGCTGCCAACTGTTCCACAGGTTTATGTTCGAACGGATCATGCAGTGCCCGCGTGCCTGCTGAGTCAGTACGCAGGCTGGAAGATCGCGTCAGGAAAGTACTTTGCGATGGGCTCGGGCCCGATGCGTGCGCTGGCTCGATCGGAGGACCTGATCAGAGAATTTCCGGAGACAGAAGATGGTCGAGTCGCTGTGGGTGTGCTTGAATCGTCCTGTCTCCCCGATGAGGACGTTCTGAATGACATCCGTAAAGCATTGCCGAAGT
>JBKDRW010000227.1:0-13304 GCA_046341255.1 Planctomycetota bacterium | reverse complement strand
CTTGTTGTACTCGGCGTCGTTCGGTCTGATTGGACTGGTGGGCGACCTGTGTGAATCACTGATCAAGCGAGATGTCCAAAAGAAGGATTCGGCCGCCCTGATGCCGGGCTTTGGGGGGTTGCTGGATCTTCTGGACAGCCCGCTGTTCGCCGGTCCGTTTGCGTTGGTCTGGTGGACACTATGGCCTCCGGTGATGGTGGCCGGATAGTGGCCGTCAGAACTGTTGGCCGAAGGAACTGAGAACGAAGACATGTTCTTGTCTTCTCATGAATCGCAGCCGTAATTCGCAACCTTTTGGTTTGTACAAAATTCTTCGGAGTTGGTTTCCTTCGAGAGCCCGGCGGAGATAATGAGACGCAGCCGAAACCCCTCGACCCCTTCATTTTGTGGAGTCTGCAGATGATTCAATCTCGATGGATGAATACCGTGGCGTTTGGAGCCGCACTGTTTCTTCAGTCCCCGGTCATTCATGCCGCCGATGTCTGGGGCCTGAAGCTGGGAACTCCTGACCTGCAGTCCGCGACCACCCTGGCTTTCGGACCGGAAGACATTTTGTTTGTCGGCGATGCCAGAGGTGCGGCCGTCTTTGCCATTGCGACAGGGAATGCAGAAGGAGATGCATCAAAAGCCGCAATCAATATTGACGATCTGCCCACAGCGATCAGCAATGAGATTCACGCGAAGACCGTCGTGATCAATGACCTCGCCGTGAATCCTCGAACCGGTGCGGCATTTCTGGCGGTGTCTGCCGATGAGAAGCCAGCACTCATCCAGATCGACGGAGCCGGGAAAATTTCTCAACTGGCAATCAAGGATGTGAAGTTTTCGAAGGTGGCTTTGAAAGATGCTCCGGAGGACAAAGTGGTTGGCGAAGGTCGTCGTCAGCGAAATCCTCGCAACGATTCCATCACGGACATCGCGTTCTTCGAAAACAAGCTGCTGGTTTCCGGTCTGAGCAGCAGGACGTCACCGTCAACGGTTCGCGAACTGAACTTCCCGTTCGCTGAATCGGACAAAGGTGTTGGTGTGGAAATCTATCACGCCGCTCACGGCAAGAGCGAAGACACATCTGCGATGCGAACCTTTGTCCCTATGATGATTGATGGCGAACCCAGCATTCTTGGAGCATACGTCTGCACCCCGCTGGTCAGAATTCCGGTAAAGGAACTGGAAGCGTCTGGTGAAAAGGTGAAGGCCACGACGGTTGCGGAGCTGGGCAACATGAATCGTCCACTGGATATGATCTCCTACAGGAAGGACGGCAGTGATTTCCTGCTGCTGAGCAATAGTGCTCGTGGCGTGATGAAGATTTCCACAGCCGGACTGAAGGAAAACAAAGGATTGACCGAACCCGTTCGTGGAGGTGGTACAGCGGGGCAGAGCTACGATTCTGTCGACGCTCTGAAGGGTACCATTCAAATGGACAAGCTGAACGAAACATCGGCACTGATCCTTGTTCAGGCCGAAGGTGGTCCTCAGCATCTGAAAACGGTGAGACTGCCGTAGCCTGAAATCCCGATGACGGCATGCCGATGACCAGCGATTGGCGAACGCTGGCCCTGGTCGTTGGCTGTTTTGCGAGCAGACCACGGTTCGAGTTGTCACTACCAAGAGACGGGATCTGAATTTCGATGACATCTGTTTTTCGTCCGGCCATTGACCGCATGGCTGGTTACGCACCTGGTGAGCAGCCTCAGGATAGCGGCTGGATAAAACTCAACACCAACGAGAATCCATATCCTCCTTCGCCTCGCGTCGTGGACGCCATTCGACGAGCGGCCGAGGGGCGGCTGAATGTGTATCCCGATCCGCACGCGACGGGATTTCGAAAAGTGGCCGCGAATCTGTTCGGAGTTGATCCGGACTGGATTCTTCCTGCCAACGGCAGCGACGAAAATCTGACGATTATTACTCGGTCATTCTGTGATGCGGATGAAACCATCGCCTATCCGTACCCGAGCTACGTGCTGTACGAGTCACTCGCACAGATTCAGGGAAGTCATGTCGTCAGGCTGAAGCTCAATGGTCAGTGGCAGTGGAACAAAGACGACGCAGCCTTACTGCGAAAGTCCGTGCGGATTTTCTACGTTCCCAATCCGAACTCACCGACCGGCACGAAGTGGAGTGGCGAGCAGCTGAAAGATCTCCTGCCGGATCATGGCGTGTTGGTTCTGGACGAAGCGTACGGTGACTTTGCAGATACTCCGCATCGTGGCGAACTGGTTCGCAGTGATGTGTTCGATGGTCGAATGATTGTGACTCGCACCTTCAGCAAGTCCTACAGTCTTGCCGGGATACGATTTGGATTTGCGGTGGCGCGGCCGGAATTGATTGCCGGGATGCAGAAGGTGAAAGACAGTTACAACTGCGATGCTGTTGCCATTGCAGCAGCCACGGCAGCGCTGGAGGATCAGGAGTGGATGCTGCAGAACCGGACCCGCATCGTTGCAACTCGAACTCGCCTTGCGGCAGAGCTTCCGAAGTTCGGTTTTCATGTTCATCCGAGCGAGGCGAACTTCCTTTGGACCAGCCACGTCACGGGTCATCACCGCGATCTGTATGAGCAATTGAAACAGCGCAGGATTCTTGTTCGTTACATGAGGTTTCCGGACGCTCTGCCTGATGGAGGAGCGATTGACGGGTTGCGAATCACGATCGGGACGGACGCCGAAACAGATCGCGTGCTGGAAGTGATGGGTGATGTGGTTCAGTGTGTGCATCACAAATGACGAATCCCCGATGATCAACCGACTTTCATGAAAATCGACGAACAGCCTTCTGAACACAGAACACTCTGCCATGCCCACGATTACCGGCTTTGAGACCTTTGATCTTCGATTTCCGACTTCGCAGCATCTGGACGGTTCCGATGCGATGAATCCGGATCCTGATTATTCGGCGTCATATGTCGTGCTGAAGACGGACTCGAAGGAACTTTCCGGACACGGCATGACATTCACGATTGGTCGAGGCAACGAGCTGTGTGTCGCTGCGATTCGGTCACTGGCCAGGTTGCTGGTGGGTCAGAATGTGGATGTGCTGATGAAGGAACCGGTTACGCTTTATCGGCGGCTCACGGGAGACAGCCAGCTGCGATGGGTGGGGCCCGAAAAGGGTGTCATTCATCTCGCGGCAGCAGCCGTCATCAACGCGGTCTGGGATCTGTGGGCACGTCAATTGAATAAGCCGGTCTGGCAGGTCATCTGCGACATGTCGCCGGAACAATTCGTCGGGTCAGTAGACTTCCGATACCTGACTGATGTGCTGACCACAACGCAGGCGAAAGAACTGCTTTATCGCTTTTCATCGACTCGCCAGCATCGCATTGAGGAGCTGCATGCGGCGGGCTATCCCAGCTATACAACATCAGCCGGCTGGCTGGGGTACTCAGACGAGGCCCTGAAACAGAAGTGCGCGGATCTGAAGAGTCGTGGCTGGAGTCATTTCAAAATCAAAGTGGGCCGAGATCTCAGCGACGACCTGCGACGTTGTTCCGTTCTTCGCCGCGAGATGGGCGAAGACGCGTACATGATGATCGATGCCAACCAGGTGTGGGATGTGCCGCAGGCGATCGAGTGGATTCGTGAACTGGCTCCATTCCGTCCGTGGTTTGTCGAAGAGCCTACTTCACCGGACGATATTCTGGGACATCGTGCAATTGCTCAGGCGATTGCTCCGATTCGCGTGGCCACGGGCGAGATGTGTCACAATCGAATCATGTTCAAGCAGTTCATGCAGTCCGGCGCTCTGCAGGTGTGTCAATTGGATTGCTGCCGGCTGGGAGGTGTCAACGAAGTCATGGCAGTGCTGCTGCTGGCCGCGAGATTCAACATTCCGGTGTGTCCCCATGCGGGCGGAGTCGGACTTTGCGAGTACGTGCAGCACGCCAGCATTGTTGATTATGTCTGCGTGTCAGCAACCATGACGGATCGCGTGACGGAGTACTCCGATCATCTGCACGAACATGTCTGTGACCCCGTGGACATGCGGAATGGTCGTTATATGCCACCGCTGGCTGCCGGATACAGTGTCAAATTCACCGATGCGGCCCTGGGTGGTTTTACATTTAGCGGCTGAATGCGAGAGGCAGAGATGAATGCGCCGTATGTGTGGACCCTGCGAACCCGCAACCTGACAC
The DNA here is from genome assembly GCA_046341255.1 of Planctomycetota bacterium. Taxonomy (GTDB): domain Bacteria; phylum Planctomycetota; class Planctomycetia; order Planctomycetales; family Planctomycetaceae; genus SXXK01. The sequence goes on along the minus strand of JBKDRW010000227.1, from coordinate 9,166 downwards.
GGCAACGTTTGCCGTTGCTGATGGGCATTCTGAACGTCACGCCCGACAGTTTCTCGGATGGTGGTTTGTTCAATACCATTGACGCCGCCGTGGATCGAGCGCAGCAGATGGAGGCGGACGGTGCGGACATGATTGATATCGGAGGAGAGTCGACACGTCCAGGCTCTGACCCGGTGTCGCTGGACGAAGAACTTCGTCGTACAATTCCCATCATTCGCGCGCTGCAGGGGAAGCTGAAGTCTCCGATATCGATCGACACTACAAAGGCTGAGGTTGCCCGTCAGGCGCTGGATGCGGGTGCAGAAATCGTCAACGATATCTCCGGGCTGACCTTTGATCCGGAGATGATCGACCTGTGCGCCCGAGAAGATGCAGGGATATGTCTGATGCACATCAGGGGCACGCCGAAGACCATGCAACTGGATCCGCGGTATGCGGATGTGGTGGCGGAAGTCATCGAGTTTCTGCAGCAACAGGTTGATCGATGCCTGATGGCCGGCATCCGACCGGAACGGATGAGCGTCGATCCCGGAATTGGATTTGGAAAGACGGCCGAGCACAATCTGGCCCTGCTGCAGGCTGTGTCCCGTCTGCAGTCAGAGCTCCAGAGACCCGTACTGATTGGTCATTCGAGAAAGAGATTTCTGTCAAAATTGCTCGGCCGCCCTGTCGAGGAACGGGAGGCCGGAACCGTCGGCGTCGGTATCGCCCTGGCCGAACAGGGTGTCGATATTCTTCGTATTCACGACGTCCGCAGCATGCGAGATTCTCTGATTGCGTGGGATGCCGTCCGCGAAGTCTGATGAAATCGGACAACGAAAGCATCATGTGGTCATCGCGGGAGCAACGACGCGATGTTCTAAGCGGGGCCGTCGTCGGGAAACAGAAACGAGTTCGACGTCATTTCTGCGCCGCAGTAGAGACACGACTTTCGGTTTCCTTTGTTGGGGCGTCTGCAGGAGGGGCACGCGGCAGCAGGCGTTCTCAGTCGTCCGTCGAGGTGGCCATCGCGAAGATCAATCTCTGCCATGCGGCTGTCGATTTCATGTTGCTGAATACCAAGTCGATCCCGCAGAATCTCGGCCATCGCCATGACGGCCAGCGTCAGCTTTTCGCAATGGCGTTCCAGAGTGCGAACGTTTTGCTGCTGTTCCTGAAGATCCGCCTGAGCAGTTCGGGCCGTGAAGTCGGCTTCGGCAGCAAGCCGGTTTGATTGAGCAATCCGAGAGTCCTGAAAGAATTCCCAGAGCATGGTGGTTTTCCTCGGTCATGCGGAACCATAAAAACAGCCACCGAGCGTGCTCGGTGGCTGATGTGAAAGACGGGACGCCAAACAAAGGCTACAGTTCGTAGACTTCTTCTCCCTCAGACGTGGCTCCGAAAGAAGCTCGCAGCGCATCAGCCTGAGCTTTCACGGTTTTGTCAGGGCCTGTGAGCTTCAGGAAGTAGACACCCTTCCCCTTGAGCTGAATAATCACGCCAAGCATTCTCTGACCTTTTGTGGGCTCTGACTTTCTCAGAACGGGTGGCCCCACCGGCTTCAGATAGGTGCCCGATATATCGGCCACATGATAAACGGTTTCCCCGACCTTACCCTGCTTCACCGTCACGTCGCGTCCATCAGCCTCGAACTGACCGACCCAGCGGTCAATATTGGGCCCGACACCACCGCCGTCACCGCCAAAGGTGGAAACAGCAAGTTCTCCCTTGCCCATATCTCCTTCCACGGCCGGGATGTCGTAGGTGGCCAATCGCATCTGATTGACGACATCCGACTGAGACCATGACTTGGGGAGGTTCAGGGTCAGATCTTTCAGCTTGACCTCGACGGTCTGAGCGCTGCCTTTCGCCGGGGTTTTCTCGTCAGCCTGTGAAATGGCGGACAGAGTCATGGTGAGACAGCACGACAAAATAAAGGCGCGACACAACATTGAACGGCTCCAGTATGGCCGGCAGGACGCAAAGGCTTCTGCGGGCGAAAAGCGTGGTGAAAATCAACAGGGGGATTGTTGAGTGGAACACGTCGGTTTTCAATTGCCGCCTTCAAACGGCTCTAATTTTCCGTGTGGAGTCAATCTCAGCCAAAAGGACTCCCGAGCACCCACTTGAAGGAGTATGTTGTCTGAATCTACAGTGCTGCCTCGTATTCTGCACAGGTATTCACTGCAATTGACAGGCTTTGACGAGTCCAAAAACATGCCGATCAAGGTTCGCTGCGAAGGTTGCCAGACCGTCCTGAACGTTTCCGATCAGGCCGCGGGGAAAGCGGTGAAGTGCAAGCATTGCGGGGGCCGTGTCGTCGTGCCGGCACCCGAGGAGGGTATTGCTCCTCGAAAGAAAGCCCGGCCGGGTCGCCCCGAGGAGGATCCTGATGATCCCTTTTCGTCGATCGACCTGCGGTCGATGGAAGATACGAAGAAGAAGATCTGTCCAGGCTGTGCACGACCGGTGCGTGATGAAGATATCGAGTGTCCCAAGTGTGGCGTCAATATCGCGACGGGTGCTCTGAGTGAACGACAGCGAATTCGACTCGAGCGCAAAGGGCCGCCTCCGGAAGAGTTTTATGCATCTGTCTGGTCAAACGCATGGAAGTTTCTGAAGAAGCACTGGACTTATGGAGTCAAAACGGCCGTCGTGTGGTCGATGTGTCTGGCCATGTCGGCGACTTGTTCTCTGGCGCTCCGTTATTATGTTGTCAATCGCGTGAAGTTTTTGAATGAGGAGGTTCAGAGACTGGGAGCTGCGGTCAAGCCGCATCCAGGCAACCCGGCGATGTTCATTCTGGAGACGCCGAAGGAGAAGGGCTCGGTCATGATGTATGACAACACGGCCTACACGCAGTTGAACAGAAAAATTCCGCTATGGAAGCCGGAATTCCAGGCATGGAAAGAACCACCTTCGCTGTTCTGGATCGGCATGGCGACGGTCTTCCAGTTGGGCTTTGGAGGCTGGTCATGGACTCTCGCAACGATTATTGCGGGAGTGACCATGGCCGGAGAAAAGAAGATCAAGCGATTCCAGTTTGACTTTTTCGCAAATCTCACGATGGGATTTCGTTTTTATGCGTGGCCAGTGATTCTGTGTCTGCCGCTGCTTGTCATTCCCGGAGTCCTTGCCGCGTGGAATCCACTTGTCGGAGGAATCCTCGCCGCGGTGATGCTGATCATTCCGATCCTCGTGCTTCCTGCCGCGGTCGTTCATATGGCACAGAAGTACACGCACCGTGCATGGCTGCTGACGTGGATGCTGAAGGACTTCGGACGTACCATCGGCGCATCGCTGTATGTGTTTGCCATGAACCTGTTTCTGGTTCTTCCCGTTCCCATCGCACTTGGTGTTGTCGGTGGTCTGCTTCAGAACCGAATCGCCACGTCGCTTCAGTCCACGGAGGTCAATATTCTTGAGTGGCTGAAGGCGAATGTCATGGACATGGGTGAAGGGAACTTCCGATTTCTGATGTACCAGATGCCGCTGTATTTCGGATCGGCGTTCCTGTTTTTCTTCATGACCAGCGTCCTCGTGGCATTTCCGGCCGTCTTTATGATGAGAGTCATTGGCTTATACGGTGTGTACTTCCGCGCGGATCTGTCGATCGTCAATGAGTTTCCGGATTTTGAGCCGGTCGGCTTCGGTCCACGGTATCTGGCTTATCTGGTTGACAATCTGATCATGGTTCTGCTGGCGCTGGTGGGCTTTTTCGTCGGATCGCTGTTCGGTGGGCTCTTTAACTGGTACGGCTGGTCAATTGCGGATCAACTGGGACTTGGGGTATCGGCGCTGGCAACACTCGGCCTTTGGGGATTTTACTTTGCTTCGGGCGAATCCGGGGCAGCGCGGGCAACTCTGGGCAAATGGAGCCTTGGCATGATTGCTCTCAAGGAAGATAACAAGGTGATGACTCGCAAGGAGGCCTTTGGCAGAGCGGCCGCTGCTTTTGTCACGGTGCTGACCTGCTACATTGGCTTCGTGATCTGTTTCTTCCGGGCAGACCGCAAGGCCATGCACGACCTGATGACCAAAACAAAGGTGGTCTGGCAAAGCGAGACGACATGATTTCAGCCCCGCTTCTTCGGGCGCAGCGGTTCGCGGTTCAGCCAATGTCTGCAACTTCCAGAGTGGCGTCTGGCAGCGATTGGAAGTGATCGGAATGGCGAAGGCTTCAGCGGCTGTGAGAAACCTTGTCATTATCTGCGGCGACCAGCTGGACCATGCCGCATCGGCGTTCGATGGATTTGATCCCTCGCAGGATGCCGTCTGGATGGCGGAGGTGCATCATGAGGCGACCCATGTCTGGTGTCACAAGCTGCGGCTGGCCTGTTTCTTCGCCGCGATGCGGCACTTCCGGGAAGAACTGAAGGCTGGTGGAACGACCGTTCATTACCATGAGCTGACCGAGAACGCCTCGAAAGATCGTGGCGCCACATTCAGCGAGATCCTTGCTTTGGATCACGGACTCCTGAAGCCAGCGAGGCTGGTGATCACCGAGCCGGGTGATCACCGGGTGCTGCATGAGTTCACAGAGACCGCGAGGAAACTCAAGACCCCGATTGACGTGCGTCCGGATCGCCACTTTTACTGCACGCGGGAAGAATTTGCGCAATACGCGAGGGGAAAGAAATCTCTGCTGCTGGAATTTTTTTACCGGGACCAGAGAAAAAAGCATCAGGTGCTGATGGATGGCAGGCAGCCTGTTGGTGGTCAGTGGAATTTTGACCATGACAATCGAGAGAGCTTTGGAAAATCCGGACCCGGACCAGTACCACAGCCCATGGCCTTTGCTCCGGACGAGTTGACGAAATCCGTCATTCGCATGGTTCGTTCGAGGTACCGGGAGCATCCGGGGTCCCTCGAACATCTGACGCTGCCCATCAATCGCAGTCAGGCTCTGGCGTTCCTGAAGAATTTCATCGACCAGGTGCTGCCTCAATTTGGTCAGTGGGAAGACGCGATGTGGTCCGAGGAGGCATTCTTGTATCACTCTCGGCTCTCCGTTCCGCTCAATCTGAAACTGCTGAATCCGAGGGAATGCGTGGATGCCGCGGTCAAGGCGTACGAGGATGGAGCGGCACCGCTCAACAGTGTCGAAGGCTTTATTCGTCAGATCCTCGGCTGGCGGGAATTCGTGCGAGGCGTGTACTGGCTCAAGATGCCCGAATACGAAACGCTGAACTACTTCGAGCATACACTGCCGATGCCATCCTTCTTCTGGGATGGCGAGACGGAAATGAACTGTGTCCGGCAGTCAATGCAGCACGTTCTGGATCATGGCTACTCGCATCATATTCATCGCCTGATGGTGCTTGGGAACTTCGCACAACTGTGGGGCGCCCATCCGAGGCTCTTTCATGAATGGCACATGGCGATGTACGTCGATGCGATCGACTGGGTTTCGTTACCCAATACACTCGGCATGAGCCAGTTCGGGGATGGTGGCATCGTCGGTACGAAACCGTACTGCTCGAGTGGCAATTACATCAACAAGATGAGCAATTTCTGTTCGGGCTGTCGATTTGACTATCGTCGCCGGACGGGTGCCGATGCATGCCCTTTTACAACGCTGTACTGGGAATTTATGGATCGTCATTATGACGTACTGAAGCCCAATGTCAGGATGAAGTTTCCCATCGCTACTCTCGAGAAGATGCGACAGGACCCAGAAGAAATGAAGGCGATTCACGACCGAGCCGCTCAATTGCGACAACGATGGGGCCAGTCGCCCGAAAGCGACGCCTGAGCCGAAGCAAGGCAGGTCGGTTTTCATGGACGGGGCGCTGGGGTTGTCACGTCACAGGCAGTGCTTCAAAGGAAGGTGACCATTCAGACGGACCAGAACGACGGTTCCGATCATTCTGAAAGCGGCTGGCAGGTTGTCAGGCAAAGCCGAGTCCAGCGCAAAAAAATGGGCACCGGCGTGATACCGGTGCCGCGAGGGGACGCAACAAACTCTGGAACAGAAAGGAGAGGAGGGGAGAGGAGAAGGGGAAAGGATTCAGAGACACGACGAAAGTATCGCGTCAGATGTAAGCATAGCAGGGCACAATTCGCTCCGGGGACGATTACTCGACGACCTCAGTACCGGCCACCGAGATGGTTGGTTTCTCGTCAGCCACGGCCTTTGCCGTCTCGGTTGATTTTCGCGCGGCTCGCCATCCGGAATTCGCAGACGAGGGCTTTGCAGTCGCCGTTTCGATACCTGCCTGTTTTCGATAAGACGCCGGAGTGGCTCGTCGAGAATCCACGTTATCGCGGTCGCGGTCACTGCCACGACGGGTTGACGCAGGAAACGCTGGTTCTTCATCGGCCGGCAGCGGTGTGCGTTCGAGCGACGAGCCTCGAATGGTTTCGTCTTCCTTGGCGCTTCGTTCAAACTTAGGATCACTGCTGTCTTCTCGGAACGTTGTTCTGCCTCCCTCTCCAAATGCGGGGTCCGGTGAAGGAGCTGCTGCAGTTCGAGTATTGTCGATGAGATAGCCGCCGTAAGCGAACTGGCTGCCGCCGATATATGGCATACCGTAGGCAGTCTGAGTACCGATCGGCACGGTTCGGTATGCCGTCTGCGGACGCATGACGGTGACTTCTTCCTTCTTCATCACGAGCTTCTGAACGGGAATGCGTTCCGTCTTTCGCTCGGCCACCATTTTGGTTTCCTGAACGGTCACACGCCGCGTTCCCTGGATCGCCACCTGGCGCGTATAAGGGACATTGCAGGACACCATATTCGGAACATACTGACGCGACGTAGTGTAGTTTGGCATGAACGCTGTTCGCATGGAGTAGCCTGTGCGATTCATCCAGCCAATTACTCCTGGCCGGGGATCAACCTGGCATGGCGAATATTTTGCGACAGGGTGGTATCGCGTGATCCAGCGGCCCATGTCTCGGTTGACAGTGCGGTACTCCGTGACGTTCTGATATGACACGGTGGGCACTTCGACTTCGCGGTTTTGCGTCACTGGTCGATAGACCGTGACTTCGCGATCTTCGTAGGCGGTTTCGTAAGTGGGTACTTCGACCGTCTGCTTTTCACGAGTAAACGTCGTCACTGGTACCGTCTGGTAGCACGTCGCCTGAACCGGCTGAATCGGAGTGCATTGGGCAATCGGAGCGGCGGCCACGGCACCGCAGCCACAGCCGCCATTATAGAACTGAGCCTGAGCGGTGGCCTGCATGGAAATCACCAGCGCACTCAGCGCGGTACCAAAAGAGAGTCTTCTGGACAACATGAGCTTCTTCCCTGAAGAAATGTGTCACAGGCGCGCAGAACGTTTCGTCATGAAGCATTCAGCGGGCGGGTGAGATGAGGATCGATTCATCGTTCACACGTACTGCCACAGTGCGGCTGAAACAGTTGGCGTGACTTTTGAATCCTGAGGTGAGATGGGAGGCTGACCGGTTCGTTGCAGAACGCATTGAGTTCAGTCGGCCCGAGGAGAACAGGAGAAATTGGAAGGGAGAGACAGGTGTCTGGCCAAATCTGCCGGGGAACACGCTGCGTGCGGGTGGTGATTTATCCCAATAAAAAATTTGGGTCAATAGCGGTTAAAGTTTTGAAGACGAATCTTCGACGGCGTCGGCCGGAATTTCTGAAATCGCAGCTTTTCTGAACCCACGAGCCGCAATCTTTGCCGCAAAGGTATGTGATCGGCAGAATCTGCCGAAACCTCTGAACCAAAATGAGGGTCGAGGCACCCAAAAACGGCAGACATCGACGTCTATTTCTTCCCAAGTGCGCGCTGCTGCCGGAAAAACTCCTGAAGGATGGCTTTGCAATCTTCCTGCATCACTCCCCCAAGAACAGCGGCTTGATGATTGAGCCGAATATCGGATGTCAGATGAAACAAAGTATGGCAGGCTCCGCCCTTTGGATCGGGCGTGCCATAAACGACCTGAGGAATTCTGGCCTGCACGATCGCTCCCGCACACATGGGGCACGGTTCGAGCGTCACGTAAAGCGTGCAGTCCAGCAGCCGCCATGACTGCAGAACCTCAGCCGCCTGCGTGATTGCAATCATCTCCGCGTGAGCTGTCGGATCTCTCAGCATCTCACGTTGATTTCGCCCCTCGGCAATGACTCGTTCCTGATACACAATCACCGCACCGACGGGAACTTCACCTTCATCAAAAGCAATCACTGCCTGATCGAGTGCTTTCTTCATCCAGTAGTCGTGAGGAGCCATGGGGTTGATGGGAAGCAGATCTGACACCGATGATCCTTGTGTGATGGGGGGCTGGACAATGCGGTCGGAGCGGGTATTCGCACCTTCCGCAAGGTTTCTTCGGGGCCATCGGCCGAATGCTCCGACAAGCATCGACACGGCTGTCAGTTGCAAAGCGCTCCCGACAGCCCGCCCGCGCGCAGCTGAAATAAACACAGTGCTATCAGAGCAGTTGCGAATCGACCGCGAGGGTCTACTTTTGGGATTTCTGCTGTTCGGCAGGTTCGTCTGTGGATTCTTTCTCTGGTGATTTTTCGCCGTTCTGGCTGTCTTTTGGAAACTTTGATTCATTCACTCGTATGATCTCATCATCCGGATCTGCGACCGTGAGGCTGCCCTTCAGTTTGATGGTATCTGGTGGCTCGCATGTCTTTTCGTTGCAGGCCTGGAATCGGATTTCGACTTCCAGTTCGGCCTTTTCGGCCTTCTCCTCAGCATCTGTCTCCAGCAGCGCGTAGATCAAAATGGTGTTGCCGTAGACGTGAGAAGGCTCGTCCTGGCCTTCCACATTCAGCAGCTGATGCTTCGGATATCTGATCCTGGTCATCTTGACTTTCTGGCCACTGCTGATTTTCACTTCGGTCGGAATCAGAAAGTCAGGACTTGCCGGGTTGGCGTTGATGTGCCATTCCTTCGCGATCATCAATTCAATTGCCACCGGGCACTGGCCGCCCCGGGGCAGCTTGTTGTAGTAAGGGAAGATTTTTGCCTTCACTGGCCGAGTTTCTTCGGCCCTGCGGAACGGAGTCTTTACGGAAGGATCAGGCATCAGGGGCTTGAAAGCCTCCTGCGAACCCTCAGAGGTGGCTTCGCCGATCGGTAGCTGCGACGTCAGGATGTATGTACGGTCCGCGGGCTTTTTCAGATGGGCCCGGTCTCCGTCAGCGGTCCTGAGAAAATCCTGCAGAGCCAGTCCCAGTCCCGCGCATGCGGATGGCGAGGATTCCACC
>JBKDRW010000226.1:0-5061 GCA_046341255.1 Planctomycetota bacterium | reverse complement strand
GCACTGATCGGAGTCAAGTCAGAAGGAATTACTCCCGAGTTCTCACGTGTCCTGAGAAATCAAATCCTGATGAAGGATCGGCGTTGGCTGATTGTTATCCCGGCGTCGGAATCTGCGGCTGAAACGCAGGATCCGCCTGCGAATGAATTTCGATCTCTGCCACAAATCAAGATCGTCCCTGCGACATCCTCGATGCCTTTCCCCCTGGCATTTGAAGGCACAGCTCAAAGTCCGCTGACCCCCATCCCTGAGCCCTGAAGCGTCGGAAAGTTGACGGTCGGCTGCCGCTGCAGTTCTCCAGGGTCACGGATCGCCTCGTCTGCAGCCGTGCGAGAGGATACGCCCCGGTGATGACATGGGAGAAGACACGGGATGGCCGGGTGCGATGACATCAAACATCCGCGTTAAAATTCTGTGTCGGCGGTTTCAGAAACGGGCGGGATTGGCGTGGATTGTTGACGTTCGGAAGTTTGCTGAGTCAGGCCGGACGTTTGTTGCGAAACCTGCTGTCGCGGAATACTCTGCCGAACTTCACGGGGTTCATTTCATTCAGGAATGTTTTATGTTTTTCGTTCGTGCACACCTGCTTCTGACCGTTTTGACTCTCAGCGTTTTGGCGGGGTGCCAGTCCGAAAGCGGGCCTGGCGCGGGGACACAGGAGTCTTTTTTGGTAACGGACAATGCTGATGCCATTGCGGCGCTTGAGAGAGCCGGCTTCGACCTTGAGAAGAAGGACGGCGTTGTTGTCAAGATTGCCGTGTCTGCCGATCAGGACATGTCAGAAGTGATGAAGAATCTGGCGGGCGTCCCAAACGTCACTGAAGCGAGATTTGGTGGCCCTGGCATGACGGATGCCTGTATGGCGGCTCTGTCATCTCTGGGAAAACTCAAGAGGCTCGACCTGACAGACAGTTCCAACGTCGGGGACGGAACGCTGAAGATTGCCGGGGGTCTTGAGAATCTGGAAGTTCTGATTCTCCGTCGCTGTGGATTTACCGACGCGGGCCTCGAACATGTGAAAGGTCTCAGGAAACTGAAGGTTCTTGACCTTCGCAATACCAACGTGAGTGATCCTGGCCTCGCTCATCTGGCCGAAGTCAAAACGCTGGTGGATCTTCAGCTGGAGAAGTCCAAGATCACCAATGCCGGGCTTGAGCACATCAGGGGACTGCCCCTGAAGTCACTGAATGTGAATTACGACACCGAGATCACTGAAGAAGGTATGAAGACGATTGGTTCCATCGGAACACTCGAGATCCTGCAGTTGGAGAATACGCGTCTTGACGACAAGGGATTTGCGGAACTCGGTAAGCTCAGAAATCTGAAGCGACTCGGAACGCGTCAGGCTGACGTCACAGCGGAGGGCCTGAGGCAGCTGACCGAACTCAAGGCACTGGTTCGCCTTGAGCTCCGTGAGGCGAGCGTCGACGATGATGGTCTGGATGTCATCAGCAACATGACTCAACTGACATATCTCGATCTGACCGAGTGTCGCAACATTTCGGGTGAGGGTATTGCGAAGCTCGCGAAGTTGACAAATCTGTCTTATCTGGGACTGCTGGAAGTGAAAAAGCTGAAGGATGACAGTTTTGCGGCGCTCGAGGTTCTGACCAATCTCACAGAACTGAACATCGGAGCCACGAAGGTCAGCGATGAATCCGTTCCAGTGCTGCTGAAAATGACGAAACTGCAGACTCTGGACGTCAAGAACTCCTACATGGAAGACCCCGGTTTCGTGAAACTTGCTGCCCTGCCGGCACTGGAATCGTTGACAATCACGGCGACACCGGCGTTTGATGATACGGTGAAAGCTCTGAAGGCTGCAAAGCCAGGTCTGGAAGTGAAGCAGTGACGGGCTCCAAAGGCCGGAAATCCGGACGGGCGTTTGCAGCCAATCATCAGCGGAGCTGGTTATGGGGCCGTCATGCGGTGCATGAGACGCTGACGGCCGGTCGCTGGCCTGTGCTTGAACTCCTGATCGATGAGGAGCTCGATCCTTCAATCTTGATGGAGTTTTCGCGTCTTGCCGAGAAGGTCGGACTCACACTGCAGACTGTGTCCGTGCAACGTCTCGTGGATCTGTGTCACGCGGAGGATCATCAGGGTGTGCTCGCGAGGCTTGGAGAATTTCCCTGCGGTCAACTCGATGAGTTGTTTGCAAAAGCGGAAACAAGTGTTGAAGAAGCGAGTTCGAACACCAGAGAGTCTCGGGGCCAGCTCTGCAATCTTCAGCCGCTCTTTGTGATCTGTGATCGCATCCAGGATGCTCACAACTTTGGAGCGATTCTGCGGTGCTGTGAGGCGATGAACGTCTCCGGTGTGATCGTTGGAGAACGCTGCCAGGCGGCACTTTCGCCGCATGTGATTCGATCCTCGGCCGGGGCAGTGAATTACGTGCCCATGTTTCGTGTGCCTGATTTGCTGCGAGCGGTGGATGGACTTGCCGCTCGTGGATTCGCCGTCTGTGCGGCAACGGAGAAAACCAAGACCCCGGTCTGGCAGGAAGACCTGAGTCGAGCATCGGTTCTGATGATCGGATCGGAAGCCTTTGGGCTCGCACAGGAGCTGATGGGTCGGGCGACGATTTGTCTGACTGTCCCGATGCCGGGACATATTTCATCACTCAATGCCGCCGTCTCCGCGGGCATCATTCTCTATGAGTTTCGACGCCAGCAGATGACCACGCAATCACGGTAGACGGCGAACGTCTTGTCGCTGTCGAACACTGGTCAAAGACGGCGGAGTCCGTCTTCCGTCATCGGATTCGGAATCTCGACATCAATCTCGTCAATCCGCCGCAGCGTTTCGGCATCAAGGAACAGTCCGTCAGCCTGAAGGCTTTCGTTCAGTTGCTCGACAGTCGTCGCACCGATGATTGTGGAGGCCACAAAGTCGTGCTGTTTGCTCCACGCCACGCTTAACGCGGTCAGGCTGACACGAATGTCATCTGCAATGGACTTCAGTCTCACGACAGTTTCACGAACGCGATCATTCAGAAATCGGTCGGCCATTTTCCTCTGTCGTTCGCCCATACTTCGGTATACGGAAAAACGAGCGCCGGGCGGATCTGATTGCATGTACTTTCCGGTGAGGACGCCGCCTCCAAGCGGTGAAAAAGGCAAAAGGCTGAGGTTTTCACGACGGCAGACCTGAGCCAATTCACTTTCGCATCGTCGATTGATCAGACTGAAATTATTCTGAACGGAGTCATATCGGCACAGGGCAGACTTTTCGGATGCGGCGAGGCTCTTCATGACGCCCCAGCATGTTTCGTTGCTGCATCCGAGAACACGGATCTTGCCTGCTCTGACCAGTTGTGTCAGCGGCTCCAGCACGTCTTCACAGCGAGTACCGTGATCGGGCCAGTGAGTCTGATAAAGATCGATGTAATCCGTCTGTAGACGCTTCAGACTGGCGTCCACGGCCCGGGTGATCTGAACACGATCCAGTGCCGTGTGTCCAAAACGAACGGGTGGAACAAACCATCCGTGAGCCGGTCCGGTAATTTTGGTGGCGATGATCAGGGATTCCCGAGGCTTCGTTCTCATCCACCTTCCGACGATTTCTTCGGTCCGGCCGAACTGCTCGGCAGACGGCGGAACCGGATACATTTCCGCAGCATCAAAGAAATCGACTCCGGCATCAAACGCTCGGTCCAGAATGGCGAATGATTGCTTCTCGTCGCACTGAGTGCCAAAAGTCATTGTCCCCATGCAGATGTCTGAGACAGTCAGGGGACTCATTCCAAGTCGTCGGCGATTCATGGCAATTCCCGAACAGGCAGAGAACAATCCAAAGCCGATATTCTATTCGTCAGACGATCGGCAGCCAGTTCGTGCGATCGTCCGGAACAAGGACGAGAAAAATTATTGTCGGAGTATGACGTCAGAAACTGGTTGTCGAAGCAGTCTGGCGGATCTTGCTGAAGTTCAGATCTTCATTAAATACCGCGACGTTCGCACTCAATCCCGTTTTATCGACCGGAAGAGACTTTGGCGGGTGTCGTAAAACAGGTACCTCACGACCACCACTCGATGGCAACTGAATTCGGCGAGTTCACTCTTCCGGCGACGATTATGACATCTTTCTGGCCACGGAGGTTGAAGCTTGCAGCCTGTGGCAGCACACGCAGAAACACGACCATGGAGACTGGTCAGACCGCAAGCTGCAGGACTCCCTTGCGCTCGGCTCCATGGGGCCACTGGAAATCTGGTCAAACCGCAGGTTTCCGGTCCACGCGTCGATAGATTTGCGACGCACCCTCGTGACTTTCGGGATGGAGATTGCGCGGTCTTCTGTCAGTGAGACTGCGCAGCGGCGACAGAATCCGAAACGTTTTGCGAGAGCGTCTCGCCGTCAGCGGATTTCAGCACATCGTGGGTGGGAAAGCGATTCCGATATCGAAGCTTCTCCCACCAGGTCGCCTTGCGCAACAGTGGGTCGGTCACGTCGACTGTTCGCGTTTTACCCTTGCGTGTCACGATCTCAATCTGCCGATCATCCGTGACACGGGAGACCATCCAGAATTTGTCGACGACATACGAATAGTCTTCGCCGGACTCGGATGGATGGATCGACCTTGCTCGGGGACCCGGATGGGGGCTCTGTTTTGTCAGGGTGTAGATCACAAGATCACCTGACTCAAATCGGTTGTTCAGCAAGAGAGCCGCCCTTTCGCATATCAGAGGCATCTGGCCACAGCATGGCCCAATTCCTGGGGTTTTAGTCCGTTTTTCCATGTGACACAACACGAAATTTCGGATTCATGGGAAACACAGTCGCTGAGATGGTCCCTGCAGCGATTCTGAGGCCGAGATTTCATGGCATCGAAAGTCTGGTGCAGGCCGATCCAGACGGATGCTGATGGCTCACAAGATGGTTGTATGTCTCACAGAATCCGAGCCCAGAGTTCCTCAAGTTTTGCTGCGGACACGCTGACCGCAGTGCCCAGTTTCTGTGCGAACAGCTGGATTCGGAATTCCTCGAGCAGCCAGCGGAAATGGATCAGCATCGGATCGACTATCCGCTGTCGATGATGATCGCGGAGCTTTTGTTCGTAAC
>JBKDRW010000225.1:0-12617 GCA_046341255.1 Planctomycetota bacterium | reverse complement strand
GCGGTATCTTTCTTCAGTTCCCCGGCCCAGCGTGGGGCCCACTGAATCGATCCCCAGGTGCCAAGCAGTGCAATTCCGGCGAGCGACGCCCCCAGCAGCATGCGGCCCATCACGAACTTTTGGGACGAGGCGGATAATGTTCCTGCGGCCACCGATCGAGCCAGATACTGGCGCACCGGGTAAAGAAATCCGGCAAGTGCCACCGCGAGACCAGTCACTGTCGCCACGACGGCAACTGGCATCGAAACCGGGGAGGCGGGAGACCAGACATAGATGATGCCGATGGCAGCGAGGCATCCGGCGAGAACTCCGGCGAGGTCGATATTGCTCCAGTTGGATGTTTTGCCACTTGATCGTTCTTCTTCCCATCTGGCTGACTCAGGAACAAAAAGCCGGATGAAGAAGATCAACAGTGCGGGAAACGAACCGCTGATCATCAGGAATCGCCATGCCGAATTCTGGGTCAGCATTCCCACTGTTGCCTCCGACAATCCGATGCCAAGCAGCAGACTTTCAATGCTGCCGATGACCTGCGTGAGCCCCATACTCAGCAAGGCAACGAGGAGAAAGCCTACGTTGGACGCCGCACCAATCAGACCTGCAATGAAGGCTCGCGATTTGCCCGGCCAGATTTCGTTCACCAGTGCCACGCCCAGAGACCATTCTCCGCCCATCCCGAGGGATGCGATGAAACGCAGAACTGCGATCTGCCACGCTTCCTTTGCAAATCCGCAGAGGCCTGTCAGGATGGCATAGGTAAAGATACTCAGCGACATCGCCTTCACGCGGCCGATCTTGTCACCGAGCCAGCCGAAGATCACGCCACCGCTTGCCGCTCCCACCAGAAACACGGCCATGATGACGCCGAACCACTTGTTGGCCACGTCGGGAGCAACGTCCGGGCCCAGCAAATCCTGGAGGGCCGGCTTTCCAATCAGCGGAAACAAACCCATTTCGAATCCGTCAAACATCCAGCCCAGCAGTGCCGCAGCCAGAGTTGCGTACTGAGCCCCGCTGCCGGAGGATGCTTGCCTGCCCGGTGTCTTCGGCCCCTCAACGCTCGGTGGACCGGTGATGGGTGCAGGCTCGAGGGAGTTGCTTAAGGTGGGCATGGCTGGCTTTCGGTGGAGACCCGCGAAATACGGTCAGAAACCGGGGCTGGTGCGGAAAATCTTGCATTGGGCCGAAGGAAGGATTCAGGTGATCCGGAAGGTACGCGAGCGACCCGATCGACGCAATCAACAGCATGGAAGACCGCGGCGATCGGCGTTCTGGTTGGGACAGACCCTCACGTGACGGACGATGGCTTCGGCGGACATTCAGCCTTTCGTAAGGCTCCCCTGTTTACAGGCGCACAAAGTTTTTACAAACTTGTGACGGGTGACTCACCACGGCAAGGCTGATCCGGCGTCTAATACTGCAGACCACGACGATTTCAGAGATCGCCGATGTCCTGATGTACTCTGACACCCCGCAATCGAGGAGAAAAGTTATGTCACAGCCAACTCAGTGTTTGATGCGAATCGCAAGAGCTTCGATGGTGCTGACTGTATTATGCGGCATGGTTGCGATGTCCATGTCTGCGATGGCGTCAGAGAACATTCTGCTGGCAACCGAACAGGCGGATCAACCGAAACTGGTCCTTGATGCAAAGCCGGCCTATTCGATTCTGAGGGCCGGAGAGAAACAAACCGCGTGGATGCGAGTTGGTCTGACCGGCTTCAAGCTGGTTTCAAAGGAGGAACGTGCTCCTTTGAATGTTGCGATTGTGCTCGATCGATCCGGTTCAATGCAGGGCGAGAAAATGGAGCAGGCTCGCAACGCCGCGATCAGCGCGCTGGAGTTGCTGAAATCTAATGACATCATTTCCGTCATTGCTTACGACACCGAAGTGAGCGTCCTTGTTCCCGCTACAAAACTGACAGACAAAGAGGCCATCATTTCCGTCATCAGAAACATCGAGGCGAGTGGCAATACGGCACTTTTTGGAGGTGTCAGCAAAGGGGCGGCTGAAGTTCGAAAATTCATGGACGAAAAGCACGTCAATCGCATCATTCTGCTGTCCGATGGTCTGGCTAACGTAGGCCCATCTGCTCCGGGAGAACTTGGCTCACTGGGGAATTCTCTGAAGAAGGAGAATATCACGGTTTCAACGCTCGGTCTTGGGCTGGGATATAACGAAGATTTGATGGTGCAACTTGCGGGTCAGAGTGGTGGCAACCATCTGTTCATTGAAGATGCGACAGAACTTGCGGACGTCTTTCGCAAAGAATTCCATGATGCGCTATCGGTTGTTGCGCAGGAAATCGATATCAGGATCGGGATTCCTGAAGGCATTCGGCCTGTGCGAGTTCTCGGAAATGCGGCCGACATCAACGGTCAGAGCGTGGTGACTCGATTGACTCAGATTTACAGCGAACAACAGAAGCATGTTGTTGTGGAAGTGGAGATTCCGGCTGCCATGGCTGTTGAAGCGGTCGAGTCGGCGGATCAGAAGCCACTGATGCTGGCATCAGTTGACGTTTCGTATCGTAATATGGCAAGTCAGCAGCAGGAACAACTGACGGGCTCTGTGGCAGTCACCTTCAGCAGTTCCGGTGACAAAGTTCAGGCAAGTCGAGACAAGTCGGTGATGGCGGATGTTGTGGCGTTGATCGCCAGTGAACAGAATAAGCTGGCAACGACATATCTTGACGCAGGAGATCTCGAAAACTGCCGCCGAACTCTGAAAGAAAATGTGGACTTCCTGAACGCAAATTATCTTTCATTGGGTAAAGAGGTTTTGAAGGAACACGCCGATCTGAATACTGTGCAGTTGAAACAACTGGAGGGTGTGGATTCGAAGATGGCTCCGGCAGCCGGTGTGGCTCGCAAGCTTGGCCGTGCCTATCAGAATGCTGCCGATCAGCAGTCAGCTCCGGCAAAGCCGTCTGGGAAATAGTTTCTGACGACGCAGGGGTTGATGGGGGCTCGTCTTCGATTGAGCGTGGTTGCCTGCAAACGGGGTCCCCAGCGATTGGCCGGCCGGACTGCAGTGTCGAGATCATGCTGGTCCGGCGTGGCCGGGATGAGACTTGACGGTCTCGATTCGGTTCAGTGGCCTCATCTTCATGGATGAGGCCATTTGTGTTTGTGCTGCGGCCAGGTGAGTTTCGGTGGCGTCAGGGCAGCTGGAATCTGATCGTTTAGGCCGCTTCCTCGGCTGCAGGCATTGATTTCCCTTTTGTGTTCCGTAGATTGTCGGCCAAACGCAGTTCGGGCGGGATGCCAGCTGGGCTGAAACTCTCGCTGGGGACAAACAGATGCTCGCGACAGTTGCTGAAGGTGAGGTTTTGGCATGAGCCACCAGATTGTGGAATGTCCGGGCTGTCTGACGAAACTCAAGGTTCGTGAGTCGACTCAGCGAATTCTGCTGAGTTGTCCGCGATGCAACGAGCAACTTGCTGTCGATCCGCCGGATCATCTGCTGGACCACGGACGGCCCGTTCTGCCGCCCCGGACCGGTTCAACAGCCGGAAATCGAACTGCGAGTCCCAAGCCTGCTCAGCCTGTCTCTCCACGGAATCCGGAAACTGGTTCGCGAACATCTGGTGCTTCTGATCGAAAGTCGAAATCATCCGATACCCGGTGGTCGGGAAATTCCCCGAAGTCGTCCACTGCGGATTCCGTGTCGAACCCTCGCCGGAGCCCTCAATCGCCCAGTTGGATGAAACCTCGAACGGGTTCAGGTTCCGATTCGGCGTCGACAACTCGACGCAGCTCAGTTTATGACGATTTCGAAGATCCGAAGCCTGTTTCGAATCGATCCCGGAAATTGCCCCAGACGAATCATCGCAGGACGATATGGACAGTCGCTCTGGTTGCAGGTGGAGTTGTTGTTGTATCACTCGGTCTGTTCCTGCTGCTTCGTGGTGGCAATGATACGAGCACGGCGATTGCCTCGAATGATGTTTCTGGTTCGATCATATCGCAGGGCGATACGAGTTCATTGCCTGAACCACCTGTTACTCCTCCGCAGCCTGCTCCGGGCGTTTCATCATCACCGGATGTAATGCCATCTCCGCCCGCATCGATGCCTCCGTCGAACACGTCCCCGGGTCCTTCCACTCCTGCTCCGGGAGCAATTGCCGCAGATCCTTTGCAGCCTGCGGTTCCCGCTCCGAATGTTCCGAACAATGCTGGTCTCACCACTCCGTCGTCCGGACTTTCCTATCACTGGAAACCGGACGTTGCTCTCAGTTATACCTTTTCGATCGAAGCCGGCGGCGATGGTGATGTGGTTCGGAAAACGGATGGCATCTGCGACTACCGTGTTGTTGGTGATGCCGTTGCGAAGGCGGATGACCAGGAAGGTTCCGGAACGGGCTTTGTTGTTGGGGCCAACGGCATTCTGGCCACCTGTGAACATGTCGTTGCCGGTGCAAAAAATATCGAAGTGCACCTCGGCGGGCGGAGGTATATGGCCTCGCTCATCGGCGTTGACAGTGCTTCCGATCTCGCATTGATACGGATTGAGGCTGATGGGCTTCCCTCGGTTGCTCTGGCCGACTCTGACATGATTCAGCCTGCCGAACCGGTTCGTGCCATTGGATATCCGCTGAGCGATGTGCTGGGGACGGATGTCAAAATCACCTCAGGAACTGTCGCGGGATTTGTTCCTCTGCCGGAAAACGCTGGTCGGCGGATTCAGATTGATGCCGCAATCAATCCTGGGAACAGTGGCGGTCCGGTGGTGAATGGAGCCGGACAGGTGATTGGCATTGCAAGTGCAAAGCTGGCTGGATCTGAAGTGTCTTCCGTTGGTTTCGTATCGCCGATCAATGACCTTCGGAAGCTGGCGGCGACTCACAACATTTCGCTGACCGTTGCGACTCGAATGCCTGACCTGTCGGGGCCTGAAGCCGCGAAGTTGGTCACGCCGTCCGTGGCGTTCATCCGCGTCACCGGAATCTCGCCCGGTCGTCTTGCGAAAGTGGAGTTCACTGCGTCGTTCAGTGAGCGCGAATCCATGCCGCAGCGGGGAGGCTTCCCCTTCCCTCGGCCACCGAGTTTTCCGAGTTCTTCGGCTGACCGTGGATCGCTCACCGTGAGCTCGAAAGGCGAAATCGTCGAATTCGAAGGAGAGGAGCAACTCCCTGCTGTTCTTGGGCCAGTCGGAACCTTCTTTATTGAACCGCTCGATGGAGGGGCCAGAGCTCAGTGGACGGTGGAAAAACGAACGACGTTGCAGCGAATTCAGGAGAACGATGGGCCCTTCGGGGGACGATTCGGACCTCAGTTTGGCCCCCGAATGCGTGGGTTCGGGCCTCCAGACCCGTTTGGTCGCGGAGAGGATCAGGTTGTTGAGGAGATCCCAGCGATTGAAACGTCGACATACCAGATCGGACAAACCCTGAATCAGAAGACGTCCATCACGAAGAAGTATCAGTTTACAGCGACTCGGTCCAACGGACAGCCCTATCTGAAGATCGAGGGCAGCGGCACCATCGTCTTTGACAGACGACTTGGTATGACAGCAGGTCTCGAGTATACCGCGATGATTGAACAATCGGATGATGGGGAAGTCTCGCGTATTCCTGTGAAAGTGAATTACACTCTGCGAGATCCGGATGAAGTGAAACGTGAACGCGAAGAGGCGATGATTATTGTTCAGGCTGAGCTGAAGCAGCAGGAACTGGATCGCACTGTTCCCAATCCCGAACGAGTCGAGCAGCTGATGACTGAGATTCGTAAGGCTGAAGGAGGCAGTCAGGCCTACTCCCCTCTTGAGTCGCTCAGCAAAGTTGCCGTGATTGAACAGAAACGTGATGACGTTCTGAAAGTCGCGCGAAATCATATGCAGAACAGTAACTCCTCTGTTCGAAAGGCGGCACATGATGTCTTCTGTCAGTGGGCAACGGAAAGCCATCGCGAGGAACTCGTCAGCATTCTGGAATCCTCTGACGCTTTGCTGTACGACGCCAAAAAGAAGGCACTGGCGACTCTGGTCAAGACGCTGAAACCTGAAGATGCTCGCATTCTGATCAGGGCCATGAATGATTTCACGGTGCGATCGGAATCCAGAGACGCCCTGATCGAAATGGGATCCGAAACAGAATCCGTGATCTTAGATGAGTTCCCGATGGTAAAGGATTCGAGTGTTAAGCGGGAGCTTCTGTCTGTTCTTAAAAAGATCGGGACTTCGAAGTCGGTGAAATTCCTCGAGCAACTGGCCGCCTCCGACGACTTCAGCGTCAAACTTCCGGCCGAGGAAGCGCTGAATGCCGTTCGATCCAGATTATGAGCCCTGAAGTGCGCATCCGAGCCTTTTGAAATGGCTGTTTCGGGGGACCGCGGGAACTCAATCCTCCAGACGACGAACCAGATTGTCGCAGCCAGATGATGCCGTGCGAGTGCGTTTCATGGGGCCCGGATGTAACGATTCTGACGATTTGAGAATCAGTCCGGATGTTGCAATCAGGCAACACTGCCGAGCGACCCCTCCACATGCTGCCATTTCTCGACGTGCCATGAGCAAAGCAGCCGCAGGCGACATTCTGTGACCTACTTTTCCGCAGGCTCGAGGGTGCTGCGCGCAGGTGACTCCGCAGCAGTCGGCCCGAGTGTGTGGGTTGCTTCCTGCTGAAACCTCGGTGAGTTAAGTCGGCGTGAGACATGTGCGGAATAGCCGGAGTCTTTTATCGCGATCCTGATTGCCCTGTCAGCCCGGGCCTGCTGAGGTCCATGGGAGATGCGATTGCGCATCGGGGACCGGATGGCGAAGGCATTTTTCAGTCCGGACCTGTCGGGCTTGTTCATCGACGTCTTGCGATCATCGACCTTGAGGGCGGACACCAACCGATCTCCAACGAAGACGAGTCCATTCATGTGGTCTTCAATGGCGAGATCTACAATTATCAGGAACTGCGGAAGTTCCTCGAACTTCGCAGCCATGTATTTCGAACGCAATCCGACACGGAGGTGCTGGTTCATTTGTACGAAGAATACGGTGCGGACATGTGCACGCACCTCAGGGGAATGTTTGCTTTTGCAATCTGGGACGACCGTCGCCGCGAGCTGATGCTGGCTCGGGATCATCTGGGGCAGAAGCCTCTGTTCATTTATCGGGACCGTGAAAAGATCATTTTTGGCTCTGAACTGAAGGCCATTCTGGTCCATCCGAATATCCATCGGGACATCGATCCGATGGCAGTGGAAGACTATCTGACGTTTGGTTTCATTCCGGGACATCGAAGCATTTTTCAGTCGGTTTCGAAGCTGCAGGCAGCGCATCGTCTGCGTGTGTCATCGAGCGAGTTTCAGGCATCGCCGAAGCGATACTGGCAGCTTTCATTCGATCATGAAGATCGACAATCCGCGGATCAGTGGAAAGACCGAATAGACGTTGCACTGAAGGAAAGTCTCCGGTCACATCTGGTGGCGGATGTTGCGGTGGGAGCATTTCTGAGCGGTGGTCTGGACAGCAGTTCCATTGTGGCCATGATGTCAGGCCTGAGCTCGGAACCGATTCAGACGTTCTCAATCGGATTCGACGAGGTCGAATTCAGTGAACTGCCGTTCGCTCGCGAAGTGGCGGCGCATTTCGGATGCAGGCACACCGAGGAAATCGTCAGGCCGGAAGTTGCGCGCGATCTGGATGATCTGGTATTCCTGTATGACGAGCCATTTGCTGACGCGTCTGCAATACCGTCGATGGCAGCATCGCGCATTGCGGCTCGACATGTCAAAGTTGTCCTTTCGGGAGACGGTGGTGATGAACTTTTCGGCGGATACGCTCGTTATGCGCACGATCTGAAAGAGGCTCAGCTGCGGAATCTGATTCCCTCAATTCTGAGGAGCAGCCTGATTCGACCGATGTCAGTGGCCTGGCCGAAAGCCGACTGGCTGCCACGACCTCTGCGACTGAAAACACTGCTCCAGAATCTGTCGCTGGAACCTGCCGAGGCATATGCCAACACCGTCTCTTTATGCCGTCAATCACTCCGACATTCGCTGCTGCATCGCGACCTGCACAGGGGATTGAACGGTTACGAGCCCGAGCGATTGATCAGCGAGTATTTCCGCTTTGGTCATCGTGATGCGTTGAGCGGAATGCTTTCTGCGGACACGAACGTTCTATTGCCGGATGATTTCCTTACCAAAGTGGATCGTGCCAGCATGGGATTTGGCCTTGAGGTGCGGTCGCCGTTCATCGACTGGAAGCTGATGGAACTGGCGGCATCCATGCCTTCGGAATTCAAGATCCGGAATGGTTCGAAGAAGTGGATGCTGAAACAACTGTTCGGATCGAAACTGCCAAAGGACCTGATCAATCGGCGAAAGCAGGGTTTTGAGCTGCCTGTCGACGTGTGGCTGCGCGGTCCGCTGAAGGAAAGAGTTCACAGCGCCGTTCTGCGTGATTCCGGGCCCATCGCTCAGTTCATTCAGGTCTCGAAGGTACGGCAATTGTTTGATGCCCATTGTCGGGGGACAGGGTGTCACGGACAGCTGCTCTGGAGTCTGCTTGTACTGGCAGAATGGATGAACGCGTGGGCAGGAAGCAAACATGTGAGTAGTCGATCGGCTGGGTCATATCGCGCCACATCCGTCTCGAATGAATTGGTTTACACAACTTCCTGAAACTCGATTCCATTATGTCGCTCAGGTCCTTTTCCCGCGAAGCAGATCGTGATCAGCAGACGGTTCAGATTCCGGTTGTGCTGAACAGCCGCGGTGCGTACGGCAGGCAGATTCCATTCGTCGCCGGTGTTTGCCTTCCGAAGGGACGTATCCGAGACGTCAATTCCGGATCTGTCGAGCTTCCCTCTGGCAGGACCGCAGCGCAGTTTGAAGTTCTCAATCGATGGTGTGACGGCAGCGTGCGTTGGATGCTCTCAAGTTTTCTATGTGCGGATCTGAACGGTCAGGATCAGTCGGCGACGATTCATGCCTCATCGGTCGTGGCCGGCTCGGTTTCATCAGTGGACTACCTGACCAGCGTTCGTGTCGTTGACAACGAATTGAGGCTGACAACACGGGATTTCACGCAGGAAACCCCATCGGAGCATCGACTCAGTCTGATCCCTCGAGTTTCTGGGCTGAATGGTGAAGCACTTCCTCTTCGCTTCGATGGCGTCCGCGAAGAGGTCTCAGGGTCTGTGCGACAGGTTTTTGTAGTCAGTGCGCGTCTTGCCGAGCAGACGGCGGTCACTTTGCAGTTTCGTCTGACTTTCTGGCCCGGTGCTGGAATTCTGCAGGTCGAAACGCGATTCAGGAACACACAGCGCGCGCAGCATGCAGGAGGTCTCTGGGACCTTGGCGACCCAGGTTCATTCATATTTCGCAGTCTCGAAGTGGTTGTCAGGTCGGATGAAATTCCGGTCTCGGCAACCACCCACTGGCGGTCTGAACGGAATGCCGTGACGCGATCGACAACGTATGAGGTGTTCCTGAGGCAATTCAGCAGCGGTGATCGGTTCTGGCAAAGCACGAATCACGCGGACGCAAAAGGTCAGGTCAATATTCCGACCCGTGGATTCGAAGTCACCTCGGACTCCGGGACTCTTCGCGGATATCGTGCTGAGCCGACGTTCGTAATGGAAGCAGATGAGTCATGGCTGGCTGTGTCCATCCCCGAATTCTGGCAGAACTTTCCGGCAGGTCTCGCGGCAGCCACGGGAAGTCTGGAAGTCGGGTTGTTCCCGTCGCTTCCTGAGACCAGTTACGAATTGCAGGGGGGCGAACAGAAGACATTGTCATTCTGTGCTGCCATCGGAACGGGTCCAGTCAATCTGGATGTCCTGAATTGGGTCTACAGTTCGCCTCGTTGCACCCAGACTCCGGAATCCATTTCTGATTCAAACGCGATTCCCTGGTTTGCCGGTCCGCTCTGCGCGTCCGGGAAGACCGCGAAAACTGAGTCTGGCGTCGCAAGGCGTTTCCTCCGATATCTGGAGTCTGCCAGTTCTCATGGCAATTCGTGGGCTGAGCGACGACGATCGATTGACGAATACGGCTGGAGAAATTTCGGTGACGTGCCAGCCGACCATGAGCAGGATCATTATGAAAGATCGAATACGATCGTGTCTCACTACAATAATCAGTTTGACATGATCTTTGGCGGAATTCTCCAGTGGTTCGCGACACATGATGCCGAATGGTTTGATCTGCTGGACCCTTTGGCGCGACACGTGATGGATATCGACATCTATCATACCCAGGCCGACAGATCGGCATTCAACGGAGGACTGTTCTGGCATACGGATCACTATCTTGATGCCAGAACCAGCACGCATCGGACCTATTCGAAATATAATCAAAAGCCGGGGCAGCCTTATGGAGGAGGACCGAGCTGTGAACACAATTATACAACGGGCCTCCTGCACTATCATTTTCTGACAGGCTCGACCGAGGCTCGCGAATCTGTCCTGTCGCTGGCCGAATGGGTGATCCAGATGGATGACGGTCAGACGACAGTCTTCGGGCTGTTCGATGATGGTCCGACCGGAGCGGCCTCAGCGACGGTATGTGAGAACTTCCATGGCCCCGGACGCGGGGCAGGGAATTCCATCAATGCTCTCATCGATGCGTGGATGCTGACTGATTCGAGACGCTACCTGCAAAAGGCCGAGGAGCTTATTCGACGTTGCGTGCACCCGGATCAGAATCCGGACGATCTGCATCTGCTGGATGCGGAAGGACATTGGTCATACACGGTCTTTCTCACGTCCCTCGGTCGATATCTGCTTGCGAAACGAGACGCCGAGCAGCTGGATGGCATGTATCGATACGCGCGGGACGTCATGCGAACCTACGGCCGATGGATGGCGGCAAACGAACGACGGACGCTCGATCATCCTGAGGCACTGCAGTATCCCACGGTCGCGTGGGCCGCGCAGGATTTTCGCAAAGCGAATGTGCTCCGCATCTCAGCTGCGTGTGAAACCGACCGCGGGCAGCGAGATGCCATGCTGCGGAAAGCTGATCACATTCAGGATGCCGCATGGCAGGATTTTGAAACGTCGAAGGCATCGTACACAGCGCGATGCCTGTCGATCGTCATGACCGAGGGGCATCGTGAAGTCTTTCACCGATCCGGCCGTATGGATGCCATTCCGGATTGCTCTGCGATGTATCCGAAGACCACATGGACCATGTTTGTTCCCCAGAAGCATCGAGTCAAGTCACTGCTGAAGTCGCCAGTAAGACTGCTGATGGCGTGCCCTGTCTTACTGAAGCCGAGTCGCATCGTCTCGGCATGGAGAGCCCTGCGACGGCGAATGTGACATCACTTCCTCGGAAAATACAGGATCCGAAAACTCGGATGAACAGATATGATTCAGACAATTCCAGATAATCTGCACCAAGCTTCGAACTGCCCGACGATCTGCCATGTCATTCATGCGCTGGGAGTTGGCGGGGCCGAAGTGCTGGTGGACCAGATGATGCGTCAGATGAGTGACGAGTTTCGCTGTGTTGTCGCCGTCCTTGATGATGTCGGAGAGATCGGCGAACAACTTCGGCGAGACGGCTTTGTTGTGGAACACCTGCGCCGTCAACCCGGAATTGATCGAAACTGTGCACAACGATTGAGGGCGTTTGCGGATCGCGAGGGCGCCATGATGCTTCATGCGCATCAATACACGCCTTTTTTTCAGGCGATGCTGAGCCGTGGGCTGCTGGGATCGCGACCTGTTGTATTCACGGAGCACGGACGTCATTTTCCGGATCTTCCGAGTCGAAAACGCATGATCGTCAACCGACTGCTGCTGCGACATCAGGATCGGCTGATTGGTTGTGGCGAAGCCGTTCGACAGGCCCTGATCGACAATGAAGGGTTGCCCGCAAATCGTGTTGAGGTCATTTACAATGGCGTGGA
Organism: Planctomycetota bacterium; assembly: GCA_046341255.1. GTDB lineage: Bacteria > Planctomycetota > Planctomycetia > Planctomycetales > Planctomycetaceae > SXXK01. Next base: position 760 of record JBKDRW010000225.1, on the reverse strand, counting down.
TCTGAAGAGACTGGCAAAACCGTCGGAGTCGGCCCGTCAGAGGATTCGAGATGAATTCGGCTTTTCCAACTCGGACTTTGTTGCCGTTCAGGTGGCTCGATTGCACCACCTGAAAGATCATCAGACCGCACTGAATGCCATTGATCTGGCTCGTCTGCAGATACCAGATGTCAGACTGCTGCTGGCGGGAGATGGTGACCAGCGCGGAATGATTGAACAAAAGATCTGCGAACTGGATCTGCAGAATTGCGTTCGACTTGCGGGGACTCGCAGCGACGTTGCCGACCTGCTGGCGGCCTCGGATGTGTTCCTGATGTCCAGCATCAGCGAGGGAATTCCGCTGACGGTGATCGAAGCCATGGCGGCTCGCCGCGCGGTCGTCTCCACAGCCGTCGGAGGTCTGCCTGAACTTGTGGAGCATGGTGTCACCGGTCTGATGGCTCCATCCCGAGATGATGAGGGCCTCGCGAAACAATTAATTGAACTCTATCGACATCCGGAAAAACGTGAGTGGATCACGGAACGCGCTGCTCGACGTGCCGAGGAAATGTTTTCACTGGATCGAATGCTGCGGAACTATCGCAACGTGTATCGCAAAGTTCTTGAGCATCGTATGCCCTGCAGAGAGACGGCCGGCAATTCTGTTTCTGAGGAGTTGCTGACATGATTGCCGAGTGTCCACCATTTCGGGCGGCCGATGACGTGAACGTGGAACCTGGTCGAGCCCGGGCGATCGGTTCATTGCTGGTATTCAGTGATG
>JBKDRW010000224.1:0-18953 GCA_046341255.1 Planctomycetota bacterium | reverse complement strand
ATATCAGGCTTCGGATCGTATGTATCAAGGTGCGAACACCCGCCCGGCTGCCATACCATAATGACGGCCGACTTTTCCGACTTCGCCTTCGATCCACCGTCGGCCCCCTGAGCGGATCGGGCTTTCAGCAGCCCCGGCAGGCTGAGGCTCGCGAATCCAGCCAGGCCAATCTTCAGAAATCCACGACGGTGAGACCCGCCAAACCCCACAGGCCCGCGACATCGAACGTTCGAAGCGAAAAACGAGTCGGACATGATGGCTCTCACTATCTGAAGGCAGGAGCGACGCTCGGTCCGGGAAACCTGACGGCGCAGTTCGCGGCGGGAAAACAGTACGCTAACTGGCGAGGAACGATTTTGGCAATCGAATTCATCCCACCACTGTTGTTTTCATCGCTGAAACCTTCACAGAGTTCGATCTGCCACGAGCCATTTCGGGCGTGCTGATCCAGTGACCAGCATCTGAGGTATCGAAGTCTCACGGGTCAGGCTTTGACGTCATGCCGCCGGACATTGGCTGATTCACCCATTCTCCTGCGAAAACATCCTGTTTCTGCGGTCCAAACCGCTTCAGATGACGCAAGGAAAATCGCCGGATGGCACCGTCAGATTCGGACTCCAGCCCGGATGTGTCCGTGTTGTGACTCGCCAACAGCTCAACTCCTGCGACTCCGAGAATCCAGATCCACCACCGATGACGAGACGGTGAACATGATCCTCTGGCCCGGACTTATCCCGGTCTGCCATGTCGCCGGACAATGGCCGCCAAGTCACGCGTGGATAAGCCCGATGCGAACCTGCTCCCGCCCTGACGACCGTCCCGCCATCGCACTCAGCATCCGACTTTTGCAGAGCTACCCCCTGCTGACTGAGTATCTGGGAACATGAAGAGTATCCCCATACGGAAGACAACGTCACCCGCAGAATTCCGACGCGTCAGCTTCGACCATTTCGAATTCGGAAACGACCCTCGTGCTGTGAAAGGCCTGCAGTCCTGTCGTGCCGCAGTTCATGACGAGAACGCAGGAGGCGGATGGCATATCTTCGTGTGATGCCGGATGAAGGATTGGCTGACCTTACTGGCTCCCGTCCGTCAGATGACGTGACGACCGACGGTGAATCGAGAGTGACGAGAAGTCGCAGATCTGCAAAAGACGGCTGATTCTGAACTCGAGATGGTCGTATCATCACAAGAGTCACGCCGCTATGCTCCACAGCCAGCTGAAGACGTCGCATGATCGCGTTCGAGCAACGATCCATCCAGCAGAACACAACATTCACGCCGGGACATCGTGCTGCCTGCTCCAAAGCCCATAACGCCTCATGACTGAGTGATGATTCACGACTGTTGTCCGCAGTCTGACGCCGAACTCCGGGACTCGGTGCCAGATTCGGCTGCACCAGCAGAATCCTTGACAGCGGGATGCCCTGAGATATCGCGGCCGCCACATGAAACTCATGGCGTTCATCAATGACGGCAAGACACCCCGGGCGGTGACACAACAGCGATCGAACAGCACTGAGCGCGATCGAGCCGGCAAACAGCCCCGAACGACTGCCGAGCCACTCAATGATTGATGCTGTGGGAAGCCCATTTCCGGGCAGAATGGAATCCAGTTCGGACAGACCCGTGGGAACGATCTCCCGTCTTGACTCAACGGAAAGCCCAGCCGCAATCTGCCGCCGCAAAACCTGGATCGTTTCTAACCGCGCAGCCGCTGTCATGGGAAACACGCCTGCCAGACAGGATCCGAAACGAACCTGTGCCGGCTGTCTTCAAAAAGACGGTTTCCCTACCAATACGACTCTGGAAACAATCAGAGGCTGGAAAGTCGTCTGTCGTACCGTTCATCGGCGATCAGACGATCCAGATCTTAGCCTTATTGACACCCGCTGTCAACATTCAGCACAGGCCATGACGTGGCGATTGTCCGAATCATGATGGCCATCCTGATTTTCCACGCCCGACGAAATCCGCCAACATTCGAACGCCCTCGCCCTCGCAGGCTGCTGCTTCGCAGTTCCCGAACAGAACCCACCCGTGGACCAGAAATCGCTCAGCAATCGGATGTCCGGAATTTCGACTCTTACTCTGCGGAGACTCGAAACAATCGCTCTCCAGTCAGCACCTGACCGTTCGGATTGGTCGCCCTGACAGTGATCAGATATGTGCCAGGCTCCATGATTTCTGGCAGTGAAGCTTTCCACAAATGCGGACAAACCATGGGTTTTCCGAGCCCCCGCCACTTAAGGTTTTCCTTGCCAATCTGCTGCTCCTCATCGAACAGCGTCTGATACACCGGATCGGTTTCATTCTCCGCCTTCGTCATCTCCTGCCACGCACCGGCATCAATTTTCCACTCGATCTTCGCCTCAGGCATGGCATTAAACACATTCGCTCGAAACGATGTCGAGCCGGCTTTGGCGGCTGCAACAACTTCCGGCAGAGTGACCCGGATCTGTTCGTCCGTGCCGCGACGAGCCGCACGATAGTCCAGTCGATAGTTCACTCCATCGAAATGCATGACCGTATGTCCGTTGGGAGTGCCATCCGCACACATGCTGTGAGGAATTCCGTGCTCATCCGGCTTCCCCGACCACCACGCCCCACAAACGGTTACGTTGATGATGTGATGGTGCGGACGCGAACCTTTCCAGCCATCATTCTGATTCATCATCACATGCTCATGATGATGGGTGTGCCCGGCAAGAGAAATGCAGTGTTCGCGTGACTCCAGCAACCGCAAAAGCTTCTCGCGGCGAGGTTCGATCCATGGTGTCGACCTGACCAGCGGAATGTGCATCATCGCGACGACAAGCTGCGACTGTGGCACATGCTTCAGATCATTCTCAATGAACTCCAGCTGCTCTTCACTCAGCCCGGTGCGATACAACTTTTTGTCACCTTCGCGGAGCCAGTGAACATCATCAACCGCGATGAAATGGATGTTTCCATAGTCGAACGAAAAATACGGTGGTCCGTAGACACGTTCGTAAGTCTCGTCGCTCCATTCGTCATTCTCTGACGCATAATTGATATCGTGATTTCCAATTACATTGTACCACGGCACACCGATCCTGCTCAGCGTACGGTTGAAGCTGTCAAAAAGACTCAGATCATCGAACAGAATGTCGCCCAGCGTCACTCCAAAGGCTGCTTTGACTCCCGCGAGATCCTCAACAACATCATGAGCAATGTAGTCGATTTCTTTTTGATCACGTGGCTGCGGATCACCGAAAAAAATCACATCGAAAGCGCTGGATTCGTCCACTTTGTACAGAGGAAAATCGATCGATTCCGGAAGCGGACCAGTCGGATCAACGCCCGGAAAATCCAGCTTTGGAGAGCCTTTCGGCTTGTGAATATAATACGAACGGGCAATGTTCAGATGGTCCATGACTGTCTGATAGCCGGTTGGCTTGATCACGAAAATGATGGTGTCATCATCTACCGGCAGTGCGTAACGTCCTGACTCGTCCGTCGCCACGACTTCACGTCCGTTGGAGATACGAACTCCGGGCAGGCACCTCTCGTCAGCATCACGAGCCCGATTGCCATTCGTGTCTTCGAAGACAATACCTGTCGCCATCTGTGTGGCTGCCCCGGCATCGCTCGGCGCGGCATCCCGATGCTGAGCGGTGGCCATGACGAAAGTCGTCAGAACTGAAATGAAGGCTGTGAGAACTCGAAACAGGCAGATCATAGTTATCAGGAATTCGTATGGTGGGAAGGGAGCAGAACCTGTCCACGTCGCCCAGCATGGAAACGTCCTCAGGCGTCCTGAGATGCTGACAAACCCATGGGACTCCCGCAAGCGTCTGGAAGCCGCCTGAACGAAGAATTCACGCGGAGGCTTCTGACTCGACTCACCATTTCCAGATGCCTCGCGATGCGTGTTCATCCGGAACAACACAGAAATGGCTCGAGCAGGTTTTCTGCCGTTGTGAATCCGCAGGCATCGCCCGGATCAAAACGCCCGGCGACCTTCAGGCGAGCCATCCCCGGACAATCAACCTCAAGCAGTGCGTGACGGTCAAAAACATGGAATGCCTGGCCCCGAACCCTGCCAGTTCAAAGAACCACGCAAGTTGTCTGCCCGTCGGCCTGACCGACCGCAAGCAATGGCCAGATCCACGTCCGGACACATCCGGATCAACAACGCGATCCCGCTGAAGGAACCTGCCTGAACATCGCGAGACCAACGTCGATCAGAACACAGGAGGCTTCTCCCAGAGAATCCTCAGTCCGTTGAGCACAACGAGAACCGTGCTCCCCTCGTGACCAAGAACGCCAAGCCAGAGAGGCAGATTGAAGAAGCTCGAAATCACCAGCACGCCAATCATTCCGAACGCAAAAATCATATTCTGACGGACCCGCCGCTGAGCTGTAGGGCTGATCCAGACGGCCATCGGAAGCCCCGACAGATTATCCTTCATCAACACGACATCAGCCACCTCAAGAGCCACATCGGTGCCACCACCTCCCATTGCAATTCCGACGCTGGCTGCGGCCAGAGCCGGAGCGTCATTCACCCCATCTCCAACCATCGCCACCGTGCTCCCTCCGGAGCCAAGCCGCCCCAGTTCGAGCACCTTCTGATCCGGCATCAGACTGGCACGCACTTCGTCGACGCCGACACGTGACGCCATCACTGCAGCAACTCGAGCATGATCGCCAGTCAGCATAACCGTTCTCTGTACTCCCATCTTCCTCAATGAAGCAATCACCTTCGGTGCCTCGGGCCGCATCTGGTCCGCTACCCCGATGACGCCACAGAACTCACGTTGATTCGTAACGATCAGCAATGCCGTCTGCCCCAGTTCACGCATGCGCTGAGCCTGCACAATCAACTCATCAGGCAGACTGATTTCATGGGACTCAAACATTTTCTCCCGACCAATTCCGACCCACACACCTTCAACCTGCGCGTGAACTCCGAGGCCCGTGTGGCTATGGAACTCGACCAGCGGTGCCTGACTGATGAGAATCCCCCGACGACGAACTTCCTCAATGACCGGAGTCGCCAGGGGATGCTCACTCCGCTGCTCCACAGCAGCCGCAAGGCTCAGCAACCGATTCTGGTCCGTCGTCACGGGCGTCCAGATCTCCACCACTCCCGGCTCACCTCTGGTGAGTGTTCCGGTCTTGTCAAATGCAATCGTGTCGGTCGATCCCAGCGTCTCCAGATGGACACCGCCTTTGAACAAAACACCCTGCCGTCCGGCTCTGGCAATCGCAGAGAGCAGGACCGCCGGTGCCCCCACAACCACAGCACATGGTGATGCAGCAACAAGCAGCACCATGGCGTGATAAAATGCATCAGACCAGTTACCTGTGTGCAGGAAACGAGCAGACAAAAACACGAACAGGGACGCAACCAGCACCCCCGCAACGTACGGCTGCTGCCACGACTCTACAAATCGCTGCGTCGGCGTCTTCTGCAGCTGTGCCGACTGAACCATATGGACAATCCGCTGCAATGTGGTGTCGGCAACGGCCCTCGTCATCTGAACCAGCACGCTGCCGTGACCGTTGATTGTGCCAGAAAAGACATTCGAACCGACCTGTTTGTGAATCTGCTCGCTCTCTCCGGTCAGAGTTGCTTCATCCGCCCACGTCTCTCCTTCGGTGATGATTCCGTCCACTGGATATCGTGTGCCCGGTCGCACTCGAACAATATCACCGACCTTGAGTTCATCCACCAGCACTCTGCAATCGTCTTTTCCCGGGACGACCAGCATGGCGTCCCGTGGACGCAACTGAATCAGGGACTCGATGGACCGCGTCGTGCGATACATCGCAAATGCCTCCAGCGTTCCGCTGAGGGAAAACAGAAACAGCAGCACCACTCCTTCCAGCCAGTCTCCGATAGCGGCTGCGCCGATCGCCGCGAGAATCATCAGCAGATCCACGTTGAGCTGACGCTGCTGCAAGGCTCGAACGGCGATCACAAAAGGTCGAATCCCTCCCGCAATAAACGCACACAGACACAGCGGGATGACCACGGGACGTGAGGAACTGTCGCCCAGAGAGCTGACGGCCGCAGCTGCCAGACCAAAGAAAAGACAGACAGCGGTCGCGATCGCCTCGCGCTTCGGGGGTGACGCCGGCTGAGAAGGCCCGGACTGCCGTTCCTGCAGCGGAAATTCCTTTGTTTTTGCCGCTGCCGATCCATCTGATTCTGCCATGTGAGTCGCGTCCGAGGGTGAACAGGAAAATGGTCGACGAGCATGAAGTTTCTCAGAGTCCCACGGATTTTTGCATCGTTCCAAGTCACAGTTCGAGCAGTTCGCGGGAAGTCGGAATCGTCGGCCGTTTTTGCGGAGACATTTCGGAATCGGATCCTCTACCCACGCGGTCACTCGATTATTCCGTTGATAACGATCGTGAGGACTTTGATTCCGCTTGACCCTCCTGATTTCTGATTTCTAGCATGGCAGAAGCGTTTTGGAGGGATGCGGCGACTGTTCCGGATCGGTAAGCTGTCTCAAGTCTGGCAGATGACCTCGCGGGATTCTCACGTGCCGCCGGGCGTCTGCAGTTCCGGGACGAAGTCGGCGGTGAATTCCGCCGAACTCTAGAATGTCCGTTTCGATGATCACGCTGCGCGCAGAATGATGAATGGTCATGCTGCGTTCTGCTGGAGCCTCATCAATGAATATCTGGGTGCGACGAATTCTCTATTTCCTTGTTCTGGTCGGCTTGATTGGAGAGGCGATCGTTGCCGCGCGTCTGGGGAAACGTCGCAGCGAAGTCGAAGAACAGCTTCGCGCTGCCATTGCAGATTCAGAAAAAGCTGACGCTGCTTTTGCAAAAGCCAGAATGGACTACAACCTCTCGCGAAGCAAACTGCAGAGTGTGAAGACCGGGTGGGGCATTGAATGGAATCTCCCGGCCGGTGGTCAGATTCAGAACGTCGGTGGCCGGTTGAGCGTGCAGGGTGTCGGACTCGGAAACGGACTGGAGTTCCGAACCGTCTCTGACGGCACCAATCAGGTGCTGGTTCCACCGGTTGTGCATGTGTTTGTCGATAATGGACAGGGTGGCTCGAATTATGTCGGTGAGTTTGTTGTTCCCGATCAGGCCAGCCTGACTCCAAACTCCGCTGTTCTTCAGCCGACATGGGTTCCGACTCCCGAGGACCTGCAGGGCTGGAATTTTGCCGGAGCCACCCGTCTGCGATCGCAGATTCCTCCCTCAGGTCGAGAAGCGGTCGAGAACCTGAACCAGACGATCAGTCGCACGATTGAAAAATACCTCGCAACGGACATCCGATATCAGGAGCAGGAGAAACTCAAAGCCGGCGCCGATGGTGACCTTGCACGCCGCAAGTCCGAACTCCTCGGAGATCCTCAGGGACAGGACATTGCAGAGCACCCTGAGTACAAAGTCGGTCTCGTGCAGGCCCTGCAGGACCTCGAAGAGGAACGCAATGCCATTCTGCTGGCCGTGGACGAACTTCGTCGACAGATCAGAACGACACTGGAATCACGAGCGACCGAACTCGACGCGCTCAAGCAAATGGCAGCACAGATGCCCGCATCAACGACCAAGGTTTCGCAGCGAGCCGACGGGTCGCGTTGAGCCTGCTCAGTCAGCCCGTTGTGCTCCCGAAGATCGCCTTCAACCCCTTCGTTCATGGCTGCATTGCTGTAGCCTTTGGACGCGTGCTGATCGCTGTCCGGCCGATGCGACTGAACCAGGCACGCGTCATCGCCGTCGCAGTTTCCCGATGCAGATGGCGATCGATTCCAGCCAGTGCCCGTCTTTTCGAGCACTGCCTCTGATTGTCGATTATAAGAAATCTGAGACAACCGTATCGGCGATCAGTAGTCCGTCCAGAGTAAGCCTGAGACGCCCATGGCTGATGACCAGATGGCCCTGGGCCAGATGCCGATCCAGCGGCTCGGATGCGAGACCCGCAAGAGATGTCGCAAATCGTTGCTCGAACCGGGCAATATCCAGGCCTTCCATCATGCGCAGACCGATCATGATGGCCTCTCTGGCTTTCTCTTCCGGCGTCAGGACTTCCCGATCCTCAATCCAGTCAGCCCCAATCTGAAGAGCCTTCAGCCATCGCACGACGCTGCGGACGTTTGTCGATCGCTCGCCATGAAGATATCTGGCTGCACCCGGACCGAACGCGAAGTACTCATCCGCATTCCAGTACACGCGATTGTGTCGACATTGAAATCCGGGGCGAGCAAAATTGGAAACCTCGTAGTGGCCAAAGCCCGCTTTCGAAAGCGTTCGAATCCCGACCAGATACATGTCGCGCTCGTGCACATCAGCCACACGCTGCAGATCTCCGGAACGTTCCCGACGAAAAAACGGAGTCCCCTGTTCGTATGTCAGACCATAGGTCGAAATGTGCTGCACTGGCATGGAGATCGCAGTCTGCAACGTCTCTTCCCACGACTCCAGCGACTGCCCGGGCACTCCAAAAATCAAATCGAGGCTGACATCAGCGAATCGTTCCGCGGAACGCTGAATCGCATCGATCGCAGCTTCACGGGAATGCCTGCGTTCGAGCGTTTTCAGAACGGCCTCGTCAAAAGACTGAACTCCCAGACTGATTCTGCTGACACCGTTTTCGGACAGCAGATCCAGACGATCGTTGCACAAGCCATCCGGATTCGCTTCGATCGAATACTCGCCATGCTGGCTCAGCCGAAACGAGCCATGAATGACCTCGAGAAGCGTCTGCAGATGTTCGATCGAAAGATGAGTCGGCGTTCCTCCGCCGATGAAAATCGTATCGACCTCATACGGCTTTGAAATATCCGAAGACAGATGCCGGATTTCCAGTTCAAGGAGTCGCAGGTATTCGGGGATCAGGTGATCCCGATTCGCAACCAGCGTGAAGTCACAATAACCGCAATGATGCAGGCAGAAAGGGACATGAATGTAAACCGCCCGAGGCCAATCCATCGCGTCAGCAACGCTCCGAATCCGTCGACGACAACTGAACCAGACCGTCTTGACCACCACCGCAGGTGGAACCAGAACAACAGGATCCGCCTTCCAGTGACGAGACAGACTTCGTCTCAAGACCAGTCAGGTAAGGTGCCGCACTCTGGGTATGATTTTTTCCCTTGTAGACCCCAAAGTCATTGAACAGAAACTTCTTGGCGATGCGGTAGTACCAGTTCTTTTCCGGAATCTCATGACCGGGGTGATACTGAGATGTCCGTGGCATCATCGCCCTGAGTTCATTCATCGCGGTACCCCGAGCCGTGGAATCTCTTGCCTCGTGCTTTTCCACCAGTTCGGCCAGCAACTCAGGACGTTCAAGCACGATGCACCCGCGAGTCGTCTCCTGAGCCAGCGTTCGAAATCCGGCAAGAAACTCAGACTGAGTGAACTTGTCAAAAAGATGACGATCATCCTTCTCGTGATGGATCGATTCTTTTGAGAACTGCACGATCGGACAAGGTTCGATATCGCCCCACGGATTGATGTGGTGACTGATCCCATTGGCCGCCGGACATAGCGCCTGGCCTTCGCCATCATAATAGGCATCGATGATGATAATCGGCTTCTTCGCGCGCATCTCGACAACAAACTGTCGAGCCCGACGTTGCTGCTCCGGAGTCAGGCAGAGTTCCGTTGTCGCGGCAGGACCCATCGGCCGATACACGTGGAACCACGTATACAGAACACCCATATCGATCAGACGATCGATCCACGCCTCCGTCAGAAGATGATCGATGTTTGATTTGGCCAGGCTGGTGCAGACACCGGTCATCACGTTGTGCTTGAGACAGTTCTCAATGCCACGAAGTGTGTGATTGTAAACATCCCGCCGTCCCCGGCGCTCGTCACTGATGATCTCGTTCCCTTCGACGCTGATCAGCGGAGTGACGTTGCCAAGCTCAAACAGTCGTTTCGCTTTTTCGTCCGTGATGAACTGACCGTTCGTAAACACCTGAAAATAGCAGTCCGGATGAGCTTCGAGAATCTCGAACAGCTCGGGATGCATAAACGGCTCGCCTCCGACAATTCCAAAGAACGAGTTGCCGTGTTTCCTCGCCTCGCGAATCATCCGATTCATAGCCGGCAGATCGATCGTCTGCTGCTGATGCGACACATCCACCCAGCACCCCTGACAACGCAGATTGCAGCTGTTGATGATCGAAACGTACAGGAACGGAGGAAAAAACTGACCTCGCTTCATGCGGCTGCGATGGCGTACCACCGACAGCGATCCCTTGACGCCAAGATTCCAGATGAGCTTCCACAGCAGACGCTTATTCGTCTCAAGGAGAACTCGTTTTGCCATTTTGAGCGTGTACATGGGACACTGCCTGAGGAAACGCCGTGACTGGACTCCAAACCGAACGCCGGGCAGCGGATTTTATGAGTCTGCCAATCACAAGTCACGCCAGACATCGAATTGGTTCCACACACAACCGCAGATGAAGGAACCTGAGATAAAACCTCTCCCCGGGCGACAGTTTTGCTGATCACCGCAATTCTCCGCACGTCTTCCGCGGAAAAAGCAGTGGAACTCCGGACTTTGTTGCATTATTGGAACGTTTTGTGGAATGAGTGCGGCAAATTTTCAACACGAACCATTTTTTGGAGCCCGACGGCAGCTTAAACTCACGAGATGTTTCCGACGGACAGCCTCATGACATTTTCGGTGCCGATGGGAAGGTTTCTGGGTGTGCCTCTGCGCCTCAGTTTCCTGATGCCCGTCGTCGTCATCGCGCTGATGTGGCGAGTTCAGGATTTCGTATTTGGCCTGACGGCGGGCGCCATCATTCTGCTCTCACTCCTGCTCCACCAGTTTGCCACGATCCTGAACGCACGACGCCGCGGACACCATCCCGGAATTGTTGTCGTCTGGCCTCTTGGGGGAATGAATTCTGCAGCCTCACCCGACGACTTTCAGGATGCCGCTGCTGTCTTCCTCGCCGGACCGTTCGTGAATGCGGTTCTCGCAACCTGCCTGGGTTACGAACTTCATCGGAGCGGCGAACTGATATCACTACTGAATCCGTTCGGGCAGGTGGAGTTCCTCAGCGATGGAAGCTTCGCCCAGAATTGCCTGCGTGTGGCGTTTCTGGCCAACTACCTGCTGGCACTCTTCAACTTTCTGATTCCCGTTCGTCCTTTGGCCTGCGGACAGGTTCTGGCGACGTTTCTCAATCTGCGGTTCGTCCAGATGGAGACTCACGATCTGATGCTGCGGATCGGTCTGGTGTTGTCACTCTTTGGTGTCTTTGCCGGATTCGTTTTCGATGTCAGTGGTCTTGTGGCACTCTCCTGCTTCCTGCTGGTACTGCATATTCAGGACGCCATGCGTTGGTACCAGCGGCCTGAGCTGGATGAGGAAGACCGCTTCATGGGTTACGATTTTTCAGAGGGCTATACAAGCCTGAATCGGACCGATGACCATGACGAAGATTCAGATCTGGCTGTTGAGTCTTCCGGAATTCTCGAACGATGGCGTGCCCGACGCGATGAGGAAAAACTGCGACGCGAGGCAGAAGAGCGACTGCAGGATGAAGAACAACTTGACATGATCCTTGAGAAACTTCATGTCCATGGCCGCGATGCACTGTCGCCCCGGGAGTTGAGCCTGCTCAACCGTGTCAGTGCCCGGCTTCGTGAAAAAAATGTCCAGGACTCGTGACATCCCGATGTCATGATGTTCGTGTCGCACCAATCGTGACGCAGCACATGCCATGGCGGCCTTGCCCAGGGACGCATCATTCGAAGACGAACGCCGCGTCTGACGTCCGGAACCTTCTTCGGGTGTCGTGACCTCAAATGGCATTCAATACCGTCCGCTGCATTCATCAGAAACCGACACGCAGGGTCGACACCATCTCAGGCCTGTCTGATGGCACAGCAGCACTTTCAGATCTTCGGCGATGGATGTGACGACGCAGCAGGCCGACACCGCCAAGACATCCGGCCATGCCGAGCAGCACGATACTGCCCGGCTCGGGAACAACGGGCGAATCACCAGGAGAACTGCCCACATCACTTCCACTGATGAAATGCTGCGAAGGCGAATCCACAGGGGGAACAAGTGGCTGATTCGTCGGCACTGTAGTGGCCGGAGGAGCAATTGAGACGATATCGTTGCTGGTCGAGATTTCACCAATGCTCGGGGCAGTCTCGGTCGACTGTGTCACGACATTCGCAGCCGCCGAACTCTCGACGGCTGGTGTCGCTGTTTCGGATGAACTGTGATCCATCGGGGACAATTCACCTTCGACGAAGCTTTCACCGAGCGGAGGATGAGGATCATCCGAGAGATTGACACTTGTTGAGGAATTCCCATCTGATTCTGGCAGGCCGACAACAGGATCCGTGTTCGTACATGTCATTTGTCTGGAAGAAGGGTTGTCGACTCGAGGGTCGGGATTCTCAGGCATCGTCAATGCCGGCAGACGATCGTCTCCGAGTTGATTTGGATCAGAGAGCGGAATCTCACCACTCAAAGGCGCCGTGTCTGCAGAGGGTGCCCATTCAATCGCGGATGATCCGGGCTCCGAAACACCTCCTGCAACTGGAGCTGCGTGGCCTGCTTCTGAAACGGACTCAACTGGTGCCCCGGGCGCTGTGAGAAGCTGGGGTCCTCCGAGAGCGATGCCCGGAATTCCTGGATTGTTTGCTCCATTCACTTCGTCGATCAGGGCAAGTCCATCCTCCAATCCCCCTTCAGGGGCGGTTCCCTCCAAATTGATTTCTGCCGTTGTGCCGTTCGTTCCAGCACCAGTCGTCCCCGATCCCGTGGTAACATCTGCACCGCCACCAGTCAGACCGCCACCAGTCAGACCGCCACCAGTCAGACCGCCACCAGTCAGACCGCCACCAGTCAGACCGCCACCAGTCATACCGCCACCAGTCATACCGCCACCAGTCATACCGCCGCCAGTCGCACCGCCGCCAGTCGCACCGCCGCCAGTCGCACCGCCACCAGCCATGTTTCCAGTGACACTGGAGAAGCCGCCAATCGAGGGACCTGCCCCGCTACCGTGACTTCCCGGCAGGAGACTGAGTGGTCGACCGAGGGCATCGCGGCGCCTCGCCATCGAATCAGCATTCAACTTCCCATCTGAACCACGTGCCGGGGCAACGGATTTTCCGTCCGCAGCTGCGAGACTGCGATCTGTCAACCCGGGATTTCCGTCTGCGAGAGTCTCGGCGGTTGCCCCCCTGGGACGGGCCAGCCGCTGCTCGTCAATCGAAGAGCCGGCTTCCTGATTCGACTCGGCTGAGAAGTCTGCGGATCGTGGATCGCCCGTGATACTGGTCACAATGCTGCGATCCCAACGAGGCGCTGACCGAGCCGGGACCAGTTGGTTGCTGAAAACATCTTTCACCATCTGATCGGACACCCCACCCGCCTGTTCACGCAATCCCGTCCGTGCCGCGGCATCAGGCATCAAGTCCGTTGCAATCGTCGAAGATCTCGATGGCCTTTGAGTTGCCGGTTTGCCACCAGTGCGAAAGCCAAATGCTTCTGATGCCTGTTTAAAGATCGGATCCCCCAACTGATTTGGCCATCCCTCCGGCAATCGATGCTGTACCACGAACGGTGACCCTGTGACCACGTCTCCGCGTCTGACGACGAAAGGCGTTACAGCGAGGTCATTCGACTGGCCATACATTTCGTTAATCGTTTGAGAATCAGCAAGCGGCGTTGGTACCGGCGAAATATCCAATGCCCCGACAGCAGGGTTCAGAAGGGCAACTCTGCCTGTCCGGCAACTGCACTGTTGAGCGTGCGTCGGCGCTCCTCGAATGATGAGCATCCCGCAGCACGCGAAGATCATGAAAACGCAGCGATTCCGTTTCATACCCAACATCATTTCCACTCGCGCAGGGCCATGCTTCGGGATTTCCACACTCCGAAATCTAGGTTGCCACGGGATTGCTGTCGGAAATCATCAGTCAGAATCTAATCGAGCATGGCTCTGCACCAAAAGCGTTCCGATTGGATCGATTGAGTCAACACGCCGATGGACCGTCTTCTTCGTAACAACCGTCAACCGGGCCACATTCCGAATCAAGTCCCCCGTTTACGCACGTTCGCTTCAGGGATCAGCCTCACGCCGCGTTCTGTGATGTAGCGTTTTGACATCATCTGGCTGGGGGGACACTGCGCAGTTCCGAGAAGGAGCTGTCATCCGCGGTCTCCAGTTTTTTTGCTGCGTCCGGAACCATGACTGAATCACGCCCCTCAACCTGGCGATGTGCTGACTGGCCATCACGATTGGCGGCAACTGTTGTTCTGCTGGGGTTAACACTCTGGATGTTCCGAGCCCTGCTTCAAAGTAGCGCGGAGCGCTGGACGACCGAGCCTCAGTATTCCCACGGTTTTGTCATCCCCTTTCTCGCCATCTGGCTTGGATTCTCCCGTCGGCATCGATTGCCTGCCGGCGAAGCTCAATCATATGCTCCAGGACTGGGACTGCTGTTCATTTCCTGCATCTGCCATCATGCCGCGACATGGTTCTACGCGGAAGCCCTTGACGCGCTGGGTTTTCTATTTGCACTCAACGGCATCACTCTGATCGTCTGGGGCCGTCGTTTTTTTTCCGTCATGTGGCCGGCCGTTGTCTTTACAGGCTTCATGCTGCCCCTGCCTTTCCAGCTCGAACGCACACTGAGCGGGCCGCTTCAGATGCTGGGAGCCTCTGAGTCTGCCTGGTTCATTCAGACACTGGGGATTCCGGCAATCGCTCAGGGCAATACCATTCTCATGGGAAACATTCGCCTTGGAGTTGCCGAAGCCTGCAGCGGCCTGCGAATGCTGATGGTCTTCTTCGCCATTTCAGCAGCGGCCGTTGCACTGAGCCATCGTGCACGCTGGGAGAAAGCACTCATTCTTTTCAGTGCGATTCCGATCGCGCTGATCAGCAATATAGCCCGTATCGTTGGCACGGCGGCCGCGTTCCAATACGCCAGTCGCGAGACGGCTGAATTTATTTTCCACGATCTGAGCGGCTGGTTGATGATGCCTCTTGCCATGCTGCTTCTGTATCTGGAACTCAGACTCCTGGACTGGGTCTTCGTCGAACAGGCCGATGCAAGTCAGCAACTGACATGGCACTCGATCAAGACCTGATAAAATCTTCAACCACAAACCCTGACGATCAGATTCAATCCAGCCCATGTCGTCTTCAACTCGCCAACTTCATCGCCGCGACTTTCTTCTCTGTACCGGAGGAGCCGGGGTACTGCTGGCATCCGGTGGGCTGGACATGATCCTGAATCGTCAACTCCACAATCCACTGGCGATTGCCGCTGCAGCTCCCAGACTGACCCGAATTCCAACAACGATCGGAGCATGGAACTCAACCGAACTCAAAGTCGATGATCGCGAGATTCGCCACGGACGAATCACGGGATCACTGCGGCGCGTCTATCGACATTCGGAAAACGGTAAAACCGCAACGCTGACGTTGCTCTGTGGCGCCGCCGGACCGATCAGCGTTCATCCTCCGACCGCCTGTTTTGAAGGTGTTGGTTATTCCCTCGTATCAGGCCCGACGCTCACCGAACTCAAGGACGTGGAAGGTGTGCCGGTCAGCCTGAATCGAGCCTCATTTCGACCGCAGGAAGCCGGCGTTGCCGAGATCATCCGGGTATTCTGGGGCTGGAGCACCAATGGTAACTGGGATGCACCTTCCAATCCGCGAGTCGCCTTCCACGGGGAACCCGTGCTGTTCAAGCTGTATGTGGTTGACCAAGGTTACGAAACGGCAGACGATCTCGCCCAGTCCGAAGCATTTCTCCGGGATGCTCTGCCCGCCATTCGAACGGCACTGGCGGCAGACGCTGTCACGGCACCGCAGAAAGGCTGAGGCGAGGATATGCGGGATCTGGTGACCAAAACAGGAACGCGGGGTCGGGTTCTGAATCCGAAGGCGGCGCTGATTGTCGCGATCGCGGTTGCAGCCACTTGCGGTAGCCTGCGCAAGCTCCACGACAGACAGTTTGCTGCGACACTCACCTTTCTTCGCGACTCAGCATTCTCCCAACTGGAGAAGAAAGACTTCCGCGCGGCCCGGAAACAATTCGCGCAGTATCTGGCCATCGGCCATTCCGATCCTGATGCTCGCGAGCGTCTGTCGTGGATTCTGTCCGAACAGATTCAGACTCGCTCAGCGCTCGAGGAAGCGCATCGACATAATGAAGATCTCCTCCGCAGCGGATTCGGAGATGATTCACTTCGGCTGCGTCAGGCGAGGGTCGCTTCACGTCTCGGAGAGATGTCTGACGCAGAGGCTCATCTGAAAATGCTGCGGTCGACTCAGGTCGAAAACTCTGAGGTCTGGTTTCTGAGCGGCCGTTGCGCCGAAGCCACTCGAGATCTGAAAGCGGCGGGAGACTATTATAAACGAGCCATTCAATGCTCATCGCCGCAGCCCGAAGCGTTCACCGCGCTGGCAGCGATGGCCGATCCGCAGACACCTTCGGAGTTCAATGCGGAGACAATGCTGGCGGATCTGGTCCGTCGTTGTCCATCGGCGCAGGCGTGGTCCATGCGGGCTGATTACCATTTTGATCGTGGCCAGTATCGCGATGCAATCAACGACGCGTGGAAGGCCATTGAACTTTCACAGGAAGGAACTTCGACAGAGTCTGCAGGGGACAGGACATCCCCGTTCGATCAAAGAAGGCTGAATGCCATTCTCGCCATTTCTCTTCAGCAGCCTGGCGTGAATTCCGCGACGTCCGCAGACATCGAAGCACATCTTCGAAGAGCATGCCAGTATTTCGCAGCCCTGGTCAGTGCGACCCCCGCAGACCCGGAGCCACGACTGTATCTGACGGCGATTTTCCAGAAGCTGGGCCAGCGTGACAACGCGATGCAGACACTGGAAGACGGCATCCAGCATAATCCTCGCGCGTTCCTGCTGCATACCACACTGATTGATCTGCTTATAGAATCCGGTGATGTGGCTCACGCGATTCGCTTGCTGGACAGCATTCCCAAAGGCAGCCTGCCGCGAGATGCAACGGCATACTGTCGCGGCCGTATCCTGATGGCGGAAAAGAACTGGAAGGATGCCATTTCTTCATTTGAAGAGGCGATCGGCTTCACATCGCGCGGAAGCGGGCTCCTGTCCCGCGCGCAACTCAGCCTGGCTCTGTGCCGCAATCATACGTCAGACGCGTCTTCAGCACTTGAATCCTTCCGAACGGTCGTGGCTGAGAATCCGAATTCCCTGCCTGCAAGACTCGGCATGGCGGCTGCATGGGTCAGAGCCGGACAAACGGATCTCGCGATCGCCGAATATCGCGGGCTTGTCCATGTCCCGGGAGTAGCGCCTTACCTGGTCGATCTTCTGATCCAGCGAAACGCAGACCAGCCCGCGTCGCTGAGGAACTGGACAGAAGTTGATCAACTGCTTCGAGAAGATCAGCCGACAATCACTGATCCGGTTCAGCGAGTCTTGCTGCGTGCCGATCGGCTGTTTGCCTCTGGTGATATCATGGCTGCCATCAACACGCTCGAGAATGCTCAGGCACGAGACAGCAGCCAGCCGCAACTCGTGGCCGCGATCGCTCGAATCCACGGTACGTACGGAGAACTATTGAGACAACGACTGGAAACAATGACCCTCGAGCAGCCAGAAAACCCGTCGGCGTATGCAGCATTGATTCGCCAGCATCTTTTGATCCCGGCCTCCGAAGATCCGCATTCAGACGCATACGTGACAACGCAGCAGATGATCGACGACATCGTTTCAGGCTCCCGACCAGCGACTGCTGGCCTGTCCGAGCAGGCTCGCCTGCTGCTGGCTATTGAAGTACTCGAAATCGTCATGACCCTCGAACGCAGGATCGGTCGCAACCGCTGGAACGATCTGCTGGAGAACACAACAATCCGGCTTTCTCGCCGGTTGGCTGATCGAGACCCCGCTTTCGAATCGCACCTGATCTCTTCACTGGTTCGCAGCGGTCGCACAAGGGACGCATTCGCATTCCTGAAGGAATCAGGTACCTCGGGCCAACCTGAGCACCGTGGTGACGCCATCGTCGAACTCGTCCGCTCTTCAGCGGACCGTGATTCCGTCCTGCCGGAGGCTACCGCACTGATGTACGAATTCATCAGAAGTCATCCGGAGAATGTGCCCCTGCGTCTTCATTATGCCGATCTGATGCTGTTTGCTTCGCAGTATGATCCCGCCGAACAGACTCTCAAGCCTCTTGCGAAAATGGCCGGCCATGAGGCTCAGGTTGCCGTTCGTCGAGCGTGGCTGCGAGCAGCTCAGTTGAAGAATCTCGATGAAGCCATCAAGATAGCCAATGACGCAGTCGATTTTTCAGGCGGAGCTGTTTCATCGAAAGAAGCCCTCGCGAGGGTCTTTCTTGCAAAGCGACAATTCGAGGATGCTCTTCGCGAACTGGAATCGGCTGGATCGGAACGACTGTCGCTGAACGGCCAGATTTATCGAATCGCGGCTCTGCTGAATCTGAATCGAGAGTCGGAAGCGACCGTCGCCATGGAATCCATCCACGTCTCTGATTCTGACAGATTATTCCCGGCCGATCGGGATTTGCTCGTCGCATTGAGTCAGCGACTTCGTATGCCCTCCACAAAGGATCTGCAGGACACCAGCAAACCGGCTCGATCCGCGATGTCCGGTGAAGAGGAATTATGACAACCCCCAGTATTTCCATCGTGGTCCCGACGTTTCGCGAGGCGAAGAATGTTTCTGAACTTCTTCGCCGAATCGATGGCGCATTGCGTGGAGACGATCGTTTCTACGAAGTGATCATTGTGGATGATCAAAGCGATGATGGAATTCAGTGCATTTGTGACGACCTGAAGTCCCGTTTTCCAGTACGACTGATCGTGCGAACGAACGAACGAGGTCTGTCCAGTGCGGTGGTGACAGGACTTCAGGCCGCGACTGGCAAGATGCTGGTTGTCATGGACGCCGATCTGTCACACCCGCCCGAGTCCATTCCAGAAC
>JBKDRW010000223.1:0-7034 GCA_046341255.1 Planctomycetota bacterium | reverse complement strand
CAACTTGTTCATCGCTCCGGAGAAACGATCCTTCAGCTGACCGAGCTGCTCTGGGGAAATCGAGAAACCGAGATGTCGAACGCCCTTCCAGGAACCGAATGGCTGACTGCCGAGAAAAGAAAAGATAACTGACAGAGCGGCTGTCGGGAATCAGAAGACGTGAAAAGGAACTGAATCTTGGGTGACCCAAAACGAGACACGTTGAAAGTCGGAAGCCAGAAAGCGATCCTCGTCGGAGTGTTCCATCCGGACTCCGGCTTCGGCCGTTACGACGCGCTGGACGAGCTGAAGGGGTTGGTCAAAACCGCAGGGGTCGAAGTCGTCGGCGAAATCGTGCAGTTCCGCGAAACGCCTCATCCTTCGTTGTGTATCGGACGTGGAAAGCTGGACGAACTGAAGCAGATGGTCCAGTCCACGGAAGCGAAACTGGTCATCTTTGACAACAATCTTTCGCCATCCCAGGGCCGCGCGCTGGAGCAGTCACTGGAGATGCCGATCGTTGATCGCAGCGAAGTGATTCTGGATATTTTTGCCACCCATGCACGCACTCACGAGGCCATGCTGCAGGTGGAGCTGGCTCAGCTGATGTATTTCAGAACGCGACTGAAACGCATGTGGACGCACCTTGAGCGTGTCGGTGGTGGCGGGACCGGTGGTCTGGGCGCAGGTCGCGGACCAGGTGAAAAACAGCTGGAAACGGACCGTCGACTGATTGATCGCCGAATCTCAGAACTGAAATCAAGGCTCCACGACGTGGAAGAGCGTCGAGCCCGAACGGTGTCGCTTCGTCGCGAGCAGCCCACGGTCTCACTGGTCGGATATACCAATGCCGGCAAAAGCACATTGATGAAAACACTGACCGGTGCGGATGTTTTGGTGGAAGATAAACTGTTCGCGACGCTGGACACTCGAACTCGTCGATGGCCGGTGCCTGGTTTCGGCGATGTTCTGCTCAGTGACACCGTAGGATTTGTCCGAAACCTTCCTCATCATCTCGTGGCATCTTTCCGATCGACTCTCGAAGAAGCGCGTCACGCCGACCTGCTTCTGCACGTCGTGGATGCCAGCAGCCCGGAAGCAGAACGGCAGATCCATACGGTTTATGAAGTTCTGAAAGAGATTGGCATTGAGGCCACCAACGTGCTGCTTGTGCTGAACAAGGCAGACAAAGTCGAAGACCCCTCTGTGCTCGACGTGCTTCGAAGACATTATGAAGATACGGTCACGATCAGTGCCGCGGAAGGTTTGGGCCTTGAACGACTGGCATCTGTCGTGGCCGAGCGGCTGGCTGGCGGATTTGCAGACATAACCATCGAGACGGGCGTTGGAAACGGCCGGCTTTTTGCATGGCTGACTCGACACGCAAAGGAGCTCAGTCGCACCTACACGGACGACTCATCAGCGCGAGTTCGTATCGTTTGCCGAATTCCTCGACAGGCTCTTGGATCAATGCCCTCAGACGACGTGACTGTGTCGATGGAGGGAGTGGACCCTGCGCCGGCTGCGGTGACAGCTGATGCATCCGAAGAACTGACGACAGGTTAAAGACCATAATTCACCGGACCTTGCAACCTGCATCCCGTAATCATTCCCGCATCACAGGATCCTGCAGCCACGAGACATGATTTCGGAAAAAGAGTGCGAAGTCGGCAGTAATCCGATCTGGCCCGCGTTCGAGTGTTCATCGTGGCGTGAGTCGCCGGGGATTCCCGGACCCGTCATTTGGTTGTCTGATTGTGAATTGAGGCGAACTTATGAAACGTGTGGATTTCATCAGCCCGGCAGCTCGTCTGGAAGATGCCCTGAAGCAACTGCAGATGTCGTGGAGAGAGACTCGGGAGCACTGGAACGACCCGATCAGCCAGAAAGTTGAAGACGAGTACCTCGTGCCGCTCCAGGGACAGATTCGCAGCATGCTCGACGCCGTTGGCAAGATGTCACTGCTGATGCGAAAAGCAGAACAGGATTGCCTGCACCCCCGCGAGCGTCATGTTTCCCTCTGATCGGCATGTCTGATTCTTAATCAGTTCTTCATTGACTGTTCACGAGAGAACATCGCCAGAGAAGACAGAAACGCACGGCTCGGCGGGAGCATCGCCCTCCCGGGAAACAGGATTCAGGAAGAGTCCATTCACAGCAACGGCGCCAGTCGCTAGACTCATTCGACAGTCTGGCGGACCCAATCGAGAGGGATCTTTTGGGGACGCTGGAGTTCTGAAGAAGGAACGGCCGGATCACCCGGTGTTCGGATCGAGCGGTGTCTGACCCGTTCCATCCGTGGTTTCATGGAGGAAATCGATGCCACGCCTGTGTGTCTATTTCGGCTTTGGCTGCGTGCTGTTCGTGCTTGGGCTGACGGCCGGTCGAAGCATCACCGACGGTGCGACACTTGTTGATCTCGTCACAGACTCCCCTGAACTCGCAGGACGGGATGTCTCCAGCGTGCGAGGATGCTGTCCCGGAGCGGACGAACTGACACTCGATTCTGAACTGAATACGGGCCTGCGAATGACCGCATCCCTGCCGACATTGGCAGACGTCGGCAAAGAACCACAGACCGACAGCGACTCGTTCTCGACAACACTGGCCAGTCAGACCCAGGAAACTCTGGCCGCTGCGCCCGTGGAATTTGCGACGGACTCACGTGATTCCTCTGCTGCGGTATCAGCGGACGGTGTTGCGCGGGACGACTTAATCAGGCTGATTCGCCAGATGATTCCAGCGGCTGATGAAGCCACCGCGCTTGTCTGGGCGGACTCGTACGCCGGGATGGATCTGGCCGACGTAGAGTTTATTCTGGAACAGAAGCGTCGTCACGATTTGCATCTGACGGCAAGCACAGCCCTGTCCTCGGAGTTTCCAGCCGCGGTCTCCACCACACATGTCCCCGCGGGACAAGGCTCCGGAGCGGTTTTGCTCGGGGATGCAATCGACTCCAACCTTCGCGAAGCGATGACGATCGGATACCGTCGCATGACGGTGTTGACCGAGCCCGGTTCCATGTCACCGGCCAACGACACGCGGAACTCCGGCAGTCGCCCGAATGCTGTTTCATTTCGATCCTTCGACAAAGGACGTGTTGTCTCATCGCCGGTAGCCACCCATGTGTCGCTCGAGTCGGACTCAGCCTGTGAGATGTTCCTTCTCGAGAACAATCGCCTCACGCGCCGAGGTGACTTCCAAAGACTACCGGATGGGACATTCGGGCTGCTCATTGCAGGACAGGAGTTCCGGCTGGCGGGTTCCCCGACCAATCTTGACTCCTCAGCGACCCTTCAAGTCAATGAATTCGGAGACATCTTGTCTTCAGCGTCTGACACGGAGACGAAAACATGGGGACGAATTCAGGTGGTGCGAGTTGCCAACTGCAACTCACTGGCAACACACGATGGTGTCGTCTTTGAAGCCCCGTCAAACAGCAGTTTCTCACCCGTTGATCCTGTCCGCCTCGATCCGGGTACTCTTGAGCTTTCCAATGTGAATGTCGAGGATGAGTGGCAGCTCCGTACCATCCTGAAAGCGTCTGATAACCACAGCGCTCGGAATCACTGACTTAGCATCTCGTCCCTTTCTGCGGGAGACGGACACCGTCGGTCCAATCAGACAATTCGCGCTCTTGACGTGAAATCGTGGGCTGCGAACAATCGGGTTTGCGGTTCTGCAACGGCAAGCAGTCTGGAATATCCCTGCGACCCACTGGCTGAGGAGTAGTTTCACGGGCCCAACGTCACGATTTTCCCGTCGGCAGTTGCGAAACGACTGTTGCAGTTTTGATTCCATCAACTGGCTGAGACGCTCGCCTGAAATGGCGATCGGGCGTCCCTCATCCGGATTGACGCTGTCCAGTTTTCGCAGGTCCCGCAAGTCTTCACTTGCCAAACACATGTCGCATCCGCATATGATTCTTGCCCTCGTGTGACTCAAGTCTTCGTCCATACAACGATCGCACGCGGGACGACCTCAACATGTGAGACGGAGCGATGAATTGCCGACCATTCCGACAGGCTGGCGGTGATTGACCGCCGTCTGAACCGGTCGATGTCTGAAAAACGGCGGAAGTGATCGTTCGAGGCATGACTCGCCGCGGATAATTCACGACCTTTGAATCTTCTGAGACTTTCTTAACTGAGACTTCTGACATGACAACACTGCTGCATTCGTTCTTCCGCTCTGCATTCGTGGGTTTGGCTCTCATTGGCGGTCTCTTCACACTTGATGTCGATGCCGATGAGAAGACCGATGGGAAAACTGAACTGACATCGGCAACGTGGAAAGATGTCGAAACCATCGTTGCAGCGAATCCCGGGAAGATCGTCGTGGTTGACGTGTGGTCCACGTCCTGCGAACCATGCATGCGGGAGTTTCCTCACCTCGTCACACTTCATCATCAGCACAAGGATGCAATGGTTTGCGTGAGCTTGAATGTTGACTACGTGGGAATCAAGAGCAAGCCGGCCGAATACTATCGTCCGAGGGTCGAAGATTTTCTGAAGAAGCAAAAGGCTGTCTGTACGAACTTGTTGTGTACCGAGGCGTCGGACAAACTGTTCGAAAAACTGGAACTGTCATCAATCCCGGCCGTGTTTGTTTACGGTCGCAATGGCAAACTGGCGAAGCGATTTGATGATTCGATGCTTGACGACGGCGAAGAGGATGCCTTCACGTATGAGAAGGACATCAATCCCTATCTCGAAAAACTGTTGACGGAAAAGTGACGTTGCCGACCAGATTGTTTGTCGTGCGGCCCCGGGAAATGAGATCGTTTCCGTCTTTTCTGTCACACTCCCACTCTTTCTGTCCCGGTCTCCATGACTTTCCACGATGCCTGATCCCCAACCCGTGTTTCAACTGCCTGACCGATCGCTCACACTGCTGCAGATCTCGGATCTGCACTTCGGGCCACCATATCTGGAGCACGTCGGTCAGGCCGCATTGCAATTTGCACATCAAAGCAGTGCCGATGCCATCGTTGTGAGTGGCGATCTCACACAGCGAGCCCGGCGGTCGCAATTCGAGGCGGCCCGAGCGTTTCTCGAGCAGTTACCGGCCCTGCCAAGGATCGTGATTCCCGGAAATCACGACGTTCCGCTCTATCGTGTTGTGGAACGATTCACACACCCCCACGCATTGTATCAGGAACTGATCTGCAGCGACCTGAATCCCGTCCTTGAACTTCCGCACGCCATCCTTCTCGGAATCGACTCCACAACACCTCGAACGGCCATTACCAACGGTCGAATCACCCGCAGCCAACTGGAACATTGTCGCAACGTTTTTTCGTCCGCACCGCCCGACAAAATGCGGATTGTGATTGCCCATCATCCGTTTGCAGCCGCCCCGGACGTGCTTCGAGACCAGCAGATGCAGAAGGCTCGCCGAGCGATGGAATGTTTCGTGGAACTGAATGTGGAGCTGATCCTCGGCGGGCATCTCCATCGAGCATATATCGGCAGCTCTCTCGATTTCTATCCGAATCTTGTTGACGATCGCGGCATCATGATCGTCCAGTCCGGAACCACGACCTCCCTTCGAGGACGTGGTCGAGAAAAGGAAAAGAATACGCTGAATCAGGTCGAAATCAGCCCGACATCGATCTGCATCACACACTTTATGTATGTGGACCAGTCCGACCGATTTGAACCTATCAGTCAGCATTGCTTCAGACGCCGACACGCTCCGTTAACTTGAGACGGAAGTTGGGATTTCTGAGCCTGCAGATTGAGTCGATCGCAACGTTTGTGACGAACCTTCCGAGCGAGTCTTCCGAAATCGCCTGCAACTGGCCATTCGTGGACGCATGGCAAGAAATTCGCCCGCGAGTTGAATGTCAAGAGTCCCATGCGATCAAATTTTTTCGATGTCGGAAATCATGGTCGATACGACCGTTCCTCCAGCAGCTTCGCTAAAGCCGGTTTTGCGGAAGAGATCCGGTGACTGACAGATTCGGAATGGCAGGCACGGCCGGATCTGGATTGAAGCGCGTGTTGAGATTTTGCAACAGCTGACCAAAGTCTGGATGGTACTGTTGCCGCAGGAGCCGGATTCCGCGCCTGGGCTGCGTCAGCATGCTCGGGTGAAGGAGAACACGGTTGCCAGAAATCGGCAGCATTCGGCAGGCGATGTCCCCTGGAGTTCAGGATGGACAGTTGGCCCTGAGCCAGCGCAGAGTGTTCGGGTTTCAGCAGAAGTCAATGGGATCAGCATGACCGTGGACACAGAACGACTCAAAACCGACCTGCTTGCCCTGGGGCTTCTCGCCCTTGTGGTATTTGCCGGTTTGAGTTTTCTCAGCTACGACCCCGCCGATCCACCTTCCACCCTCGTATTTCCGGTGCGTCAGGCACCAACCAATATCTGTGGCGAAGCCGGGGCAGCCATTGCATACTACACCCGCCAGTTCTTTGGATTCGGGGTCTGGATTGCTCTGGCCGCACTGATTTCATGGGACCTGAAACTGTTTTCGAGGGAACAGCAGCGGCGAACTCTGCCAACTCTGATGGGTATGACCCTGCTGGTAGTTGCCTCATGCGTGCTGCTCCATCTGTTCGCACCGAATTTCTCTTCCGGATCCATCTATGGAAGCGGCGGTCAGATTGGCGCGTGGACGGGATTGCTGCTGGAAAAGAAATTCTCTTCGACCGGGATTGTCATTCTCGCCGCAAGTCTTGCTGCGGCCGGCGTCCTGCTGACACCGCTGTCCGATATCCTTCAGCCCGCGATGAGACTGGCCGCACTGCCCGCCGTGGCGATTCGCGGAGCGGGGACCATGTTTCATCGAAGTCCGGCCCCGAAAGCAAAGAAACCAAAAGAGTCGAAGGCCGCCGTCAATCCGCCAGCCACCATCCCGTTTCCAGAGCCTGCACCAGCGGAAGAAGAACCTGTTGTTGCCGAGGTCGATGGACGCTCGATTCGAATCAATCCACCCGCGGCTTTGTCGCTGCATGACCCCGATGGATTGCCACTCGCTCAGCGTCGAGGTTTTTCGCTGCCTGACATCAATCTGCTGAACGAATCCGAAGAGTTTCCATACGAAC
>JBKDRW010000222.1:0-5296 GCA_046341255.1 Planctomycetota bacterium | reverse complement strand
CGACTGGGCTCAGCGAAGTCATCTGCCTCTGCTGATCGAATGGGGAGACTCGCACCATCCGACTGACCGACTTCCCGACGTGGGCGTGCGATTTCGGCAACTGACGATCCTTGATCGGGATCCAACGAGCGTCGAGAAGCTGCTGAAGCAGATCCAGCTTTCCGGACCGGACAGAATCGTTGTCACAGCGTGCGAGATGCAGGGACTGATTGCGGAACTGGACACCCCGCGCGGACCTGTTGTACTGTCAACGATCGAGGGATCCGGTTGATTCGGCCATGGTCTGAGACTCTGGGTTGCAGCCAGTCTCGGGACCGGATTTCGCAGAATCCGAGCTGTTTCAGGTCAGGCTGACTCAACACCGATTCCAGCTGTTGAATTCGATCACGTCGGCATCACGTTTGGAATTCCGCGCGGAATGGCACACACTTCAGCGGTTTGTGAATTCAAGGGAGGGACTTTCTGTGACGGTTCGAAAGACTGACATCGACGACGTCTTTGCCGCGGAGGTGCGGATTCGCAGCCATGTGTTTCCACCGCCGTTGATTCGCAGCTGGGCTCTGGAAAGACATCTCGGATTGTCGGAAAGTCGTCGAGTCTGGTTGAAGGACTACGGCTGGACTCCGTCCGGGTCGTTCAAGCTTTTCGGTGCACTCAACTGGATGGCTCACCACCGTGATTCACTGAATGGGCGACCGGTCGCGGCTCATTCCTCGGGCAACTTTGCATCCGGAATTGCGTACGCGGGGATGCGTTTTGGCGTTCGCGTCATTGTGGTGATGCCCGACACGGCTCCGCAGATCAAGTTTCAAAAGACAAAGTCTTTCGGGGCTGAAGTGCGAACATACAATATTGCTCGGGATCATGAAACGGGCGAGCGAGATCGATTGACTCGTGAAATCGCTGAGGTCGAAAACGCATTGCAGGCCTCACCGTATGATGATCCTGATGTGATTGCGGGCAACGGCGTCGGCGCTCTGGAGATTGTGCGTGACCTGCATCGAGACGGTCGGCAGATTTCCCATTTTTTCTGCCCCGTCAGTGGTGGCGGTCTGATGGCAGGGCAGGCACTTTCAATTCATGCTGGATTTCCGAAGGCCCAGATCATTGGTGTGGAGCCGGAAGGTGCTGATGACTTTCGACGGTCACTGCTTGCGAACGAACGCATTCGGGTGGAACGACCGTTGAGCATCTGTGACGGATTGCTGTCCTACGATGTCGGCCACCACAACTGGCCCATTCTTCGCGAACACGTTCAGGCCAGTCTTGCTGTGCCTGACATGAAGACTCGCGAGGCGATGAAGTGGTTGTATGATCATCATGGGATGAAGACGGAGCCGTCGGGCGCGATTGCGGTTGCTGCGATGATGTCCGGAGACTGTGATCTGTCGGGCGATGGTGACGTGGTCGTTGTCATCAGTGGCCGCAACGCCGACGAAGATGCCTTTCGGGCATGGATCGAATCCGCTGAACCTGATAAAGCGTAAAGACGGCGGTTTCATCGATCAATCAGCGTTGTTACCATGGGACTTGTTCCTGAGGAAAAAAGAGAGGCCGCGACGATGCTGTTACAGACACGACGACAATCACTTCAATCGACGGCGGTCGGTTTCGGAAGTCTCGCTCTGGCATCACTGCTGCATGAAGTGGCGGCTGCAGAAAATCTGCAGAGTTCACCTTTTCACTTCGCGCCGCGCGCGAAGCGAGTCATCTTTATGTTCATGAAGGGGGGGCCTTCTCAGGTTGATACGTTCGACTACAAGCCGCAACTGCAGAAGGATGATGGAAAACCGCTGCCATTCGACAAACCGCGAGTGCAGTTCGCTCCGACAGGAAATCTGCTGGGGTCACCATGGCGATTCCGTCAGTACGGTCAGAGCGGGATTCCCGTCAGTGAACTGTTTCCGAACGTGGCTCAGCACGTCGACGACATTTGTTTTCTTAACTCGGTTCATGGCACGAACGCCGCGCATGGTGGCGCTGCTCTGAAGCTGCACACAGGCAGTGATGCGTTCGTTCGTCCCAGCATGGGTGCATGGGTCAGTTACGGGCTGGGGACCGAGAATCACAATCTTCCTTCTTTCGTGACCATCTGTCCGACGCTCGCGCACGGAGGTGTCAATAACTGGGGATCGGCCTTTCTGCCGGCGCAGAATCAGGGGATCCCGCTGGGAGTAGCCAGCCAGCCCGCGACGAAGGCGGCGGTTCGATACATTTCAAACAATACGTGGTCACGGGATGTTCAGCGCACCCAGCTGGATCTGTTGAAACAACTGAATCAGCAGCATCTGGTGAAGTCTCCGGATGAGTCGCTGCTCAATGCACGCATTCAGAGTTACGAACTGGCGTTCCGTATGCAGACCGAGATGCCGGAATTGCAGGATCTGACGAAAGAGACTGAGGAAACTCAGAAACTGTATGGTCTGGATAACTCTGTCACAGAGAACTTCGCACGGCAATGTCTGATGGCAAGGCGATTTTCAGAAGCCGGTGTTCGTTTCGTCCAGATCACACACAGCGATGCCTTTGTGCAGTGGGACCAGCATGGAGATCTTCGGAAGGGGCATTCGAAAAACGCACTGGAAGTGGACTATCCGATTGCCGGACTGTTGACCGATCTGAAACGCCGCGGCCTGCTGCAGGATACATTGGTGTTATGGGGTGGCGAGTTCGGGCGAACGCCGACCGCTCAGGGAACGACGGATGGCCGCGATCATAATCCGGAAGGGTTCACCATGTGGATGGCGGGTGGAGGTGTGAAGGGCGGGATTCGCTACGGTGCTACCGACGAGTACGGCTACTACGCGGTCGATAAGGCCATGCATATTCATGACGTACACGCAACGCTGCTGCACGCTATGGGGCTGGATCACAAACGGCTGACATATCGATATGCCGGTCGCGATTTTCGACTGACCGACATCGCAGGGCATGTGCATGAAGAAATCTTCGTGTAAGCCATCTCTGTTCAGCGTGAATCGCACGTGTTCCGGTGCAAAGCAAAACAGCCCGGTCTTTCCCCAAAGACCGGGCTGTTGTCGTGATCAGTCGGCGTCTGGCGATCAGTTGTCGCCACTCAGATTACGATACAGTCTTCTCAGAGCTTCGCTTTCGATCTGGCGAACTCGTTCACGAGTCAGGCCGAGGGCTTCGCCGATTTCTTTCAAGGTCTGAGGCTCGCAGTCGTCCAGACCGAATCGCATCCTCAGAATGGTGGCTTCTCGAGGTTCCATTTCGTCGAGCAGCCGCGATACGTGGATCAGATTGTCCGAGTTGATCAGCTCATCTTCAGGTCCGCGAGTGCGATCATCCGGGACAATATCACCCAGAGTGAGTCCGGTCTCTTCGGGTTCTGCCTGCGGGGTTGCGTTGTACAGCGTGATGGCCTTCTTCACGATGCGCAGTTTCTTTTTTGGAATCCCCAGTTCGCGAGCGATATCTTCCGGTGTGGGAGTTCGGTTCAGTTCTTCCGTCAACTTGGCCGATGCTCGACGCCACTTCGAAAGAAGCTCCACCATGTAGGCCGGGATGCGAATCGTCTTTGCCGAATTGACCAGCGCTCGTTTGATGGACTGCTTGATCCAGTAGCTGGCGTAGGTGCTGAATCGCGTATTCATATTCGGGTCGAAGCCTTCTACCGCTCTCAGCAGGCCGAGGTTGCCCTCTTCGATCAGATCCTGCAGGGGCAGCCCTTTGCCGGTGTATCCTCGAGCGATATTAACAACGAGTCGCAGGTTGGCACGGACCATGCGGTCGCGGGCAGCTGCATCACCGTTGGAAATTCGGTTCGACAGTTCCTTCTCATCGTCGGCGGTGAGAAGGGCCGTTTCGTTGATCTCTCGAAGATATGTTTCAAGCGGCGTCTGAAGCCGGGAAGGAGAAATCGTTCGCTTCTTGCGCGTTGTCTGGGTCATGAGTGTCAGCCTGAGGAAGGAACCGCACTGATAAATCACGTTGCAGAATGTTTATCGTCGGCAGTTCGTGCCGCGTTCAGGCTCACTCCTGCTGTTTTTGCCGGAACAGAGTGTTGGTTTCCCCACGCTTGCGCATAGCGTAAAGTCTTGGTAATCAAAACAGACTTTGTAATCGTCACAAGCAGACCCAGGCGGGTACTGAACACCTGCTTCCGCAATGTACGGTTTCAGGGCATGCGATCCCTTCGCAGGCAGCGAGGCGGAGGGACCCGATGGGTGCCGCTCTTGATCAAACAGCCATCAATTTCACAGATTCTTTTGGGGTGCGGAATGATGATGTTGGTGCGTCAGGGAATCGCCGGTTGAAGGTTTCACATGACGGGACGACGGAGAATTTTTGAAATCCGTTGCAGTTGCCTCCCTTTGAGAGGGCAAAAGACGGTTTCTTGCCGCGACAACTTGCAGGAGATGACGTCGAATGCCGCGAATCGAGTTTTCGGTTGTTGGCGGATCTTGTGGGGCGCTTGAACGGTGGTGGTCAGCAAGGTCCGCTTCAAACTTTGGCAGGACAGGGGTTAATTTTCCCGGAATTCACCGGTTTTTGTAGGAGTGACCATGAAACTGTCCAAAAGGCCTCGAACAGTGTTCACCGTTTTTCTGACAATCATATCCGGTGCTGCCGTAGGAGCGTTGGGACTGCTGCTGTTGAGCATTACCGCGCCGCGTCCGGAGAATCTGGGCGTGAAAAACGGACGTCTGGCCGCATGCCCCTCGTCGCCGAACTGTGTTTCGACGCAGGCTGAGGATCGCGAACACTGGATTGCACCGATCATGATTCCAGCGTCGACTGTGAATCCGATCGATGTGCTCGCCGATATTGTGCGGACCATGCCAAGAACAGTGACTGTTGAGAGGAATTCCGACTATCTTCGAGTGGAGTTTCGCAGTCGCATGTTTCGTTTTTGCGACGACGTGGAATTCTACTACGAGCGTTCGTCGAGCCGCATTCATTTCCGTTCGGCCTCTCGGGTCGGCTACTCGGATCTGGGTGTGAACCGCACCCGGATGGAAGAAATTCGCGAGAATTTTCTGAAAGCATTCCCGGCCAAGCCAGCAGCACGCGCGGGATCGCCTGTGATTCCATCAAGGCCGGACGCCCTTGCCGCAGCCCGCTGAAGGGCGTCTCTGCGACGAGAGCCTGATTGATCGCCGCCTCGGACTTCCCTCGAGGTTCACTTTGCTCTCGCGGCCTTTCCCTGATTCCCGGACGCCGGAAGCATGGTTTGAGCAGCGCTGTTCATGAAAAACGGCGGCCCCTATACTCCGCGAACGGCCTGTTGATGGCAACTGTCCGTGTCGCCATCGCGAGATGACAGCAGACA
>JBKDRW010000221.1:0-5946 GCA_046341255.1 Planctomycetota bacterium | reverse complement strand
ATTGCGAAGCCTGACATCCTGCTGCTCGACGAACCGACGAATCATCTGGATATCGAATCGATCCTCTGGCTGCAGGACTTTCTGAAGCGATACGACGGGACGCTGATCTTCGTCACGCACGACCGAATGTTTCTTCAGGAGATGGCGACTCGCATCATCGAAGTCGATCGGGGTCGGTTGTTCGACTTCACCTGCAACTACCAGACATTTCTGGCGCGACGCGACCAGTTGCTGGCAGCCGAAGCGGTTGAGCAGGCACAGTTCGACAAAAAGCTGGCTGAAGAAGAACGCTGGATTCGGCAGGGCGTGAAAGCTCGTCGAACCCGCAACGAAGGCCGAGTCCGCGCGCTGAAGGAGATGCGAGAACAACGTCGTCAGCGTCGTCAGAAGATGGGCACGGCGAAGATGAACGTCATGGAAGCGGAGCGATCAGGGGCTCTTGTCGCTCGTCTGGAGGACGTCACTCATTCCTTCGGTGGCAATCCTGTGATTCGAGACTTCAGTACTACGGTCTTTCGCGGCGATAAAATCGGGATCGTTGGCCCTAATGGCGCAGGCAAGTCGACGCTGCTTCGGATCCTGCTCGGGCAACTCAAGCCGAGTCAGGGCAACGTAAAACTCGGTACGAATCTGGCGATTGGTTACTTCGATCAGCTTCGCAACCAACTGGATGAAACCAAATCGGCTCGCGAGAACATCAGTGATGGCACCGACTTTCTGATGATCAATGGTCAGAAGCGGCACATCATGGGCTTTCTTCAGGACTTCCTGTTTTCGCCGGAACGTGCTCATACTCTGGTGGGATTTCTGAGCGGCGGAGAACGCAATCGTCTGTTGCTGGCAAAGATGATGTCAAAGCCAGCCAACATCCTGGTGCTCGACGAACCGACCAACGATCTGGATGCCGAAACGCTTGAACTGCTTGAAGAAATCATTCCGGACTTCAGCGGCACGGTGTTGCTGGTGAGTCACGACCGAGCCTTCCTGAACAATGTGGTGACCAGCACCATCGTGTTTGAAGGCAACGGCGTTCTCGGCGAATACGATGGTGGCTACGACGACTGGTTGCGGATCAAACAGCAGCGAGAAACCATCGGCAAAGACGCCGCGGGAGACGCCACCGCTCGATCGGCCGCGTCGACTTCTGCAGCTTCAGATACATCCGCGGCTGCCGCCAATGCTGCCGCGAAGACTCGCAAGCTGAGTTTCAAGGAGCAGCGTGAACTCGAACAGATGCCCGAGCGCATCGCAAAGCTGGAACAGCGGCAGAAGGAGTTGCACGCTGAGATGGCGGCTCCTGGTTTTTATCAGTCCGGCGGAGATCGCGTCACGAAGATCACCAGGGAACTCGCTCAGGTCTCGGAAGAACTCGACCATTGCTTCGAGCGCTGGCAGGAACTTGACAGCTGACCGTCGTGATTGATCCGATCGTGAGACGAACCTGTACGCCGACTTTCCGTCAGCCTGTAATGGCCTTTCCGGTTGTTCAGCGATCTGGCGGTGGATTTGTCCCGGTTGTATCGGCTGTTCCGATGAGGTGACGAAGCGAGACCAAAAGTGGGCTCGTGTTGAGAACAGACACCGACCTGCGCGGAAAAGACAACCTAACGTTCAGAGATCCCCTCTTCTGCCTCTCACAGTGTGTCGCTAAGGAATCGGCGACGTTGACCGCTGGATTCGTCCACGGGCTCACTGAGACGGAGGTAAACAACAAACGAAATCTTTGCTTGTTTCGCCTGCGCTGGCATGCGGAACGCCCGGTACACTCGTGAGGGGAGATTCATGGCTCGTAATTCTTCGGGCTCACTGCTTGTCGTTGATGACGATCGACACATCCAGGCGGCGATGGCCGACTATCTGAGAAGTCTTGGTCATCGCACTGAAACGGCATCCAACTGCAGCGAAGCTATTGATCGAATGGAAGAATTCCCATTCGAAGTTGTGATCTGCGACGTCAATCTGCCGGACAGAGACGGGTTCCAGCTTCTTCAGTGGGCTCGGGAAAACGCCCCAGACACATCCGTCATTCTGCTGACCGGCTTCGGAACGATCGAAAGCGCCGTGGAAGCGATTCGAATGGGCGCATTCGATTATCTGACCAAGCCGGTGATCGATGAAGAACTGCGATTCTCTATCGAACGAGCCATCAGCCAGCGAGCAGTTCTGGATGAAAACAAAAAGCTGAAAGCCCAGTTGACGCAGAAGTACGGTCTGTCCAGCATCATCGGCAAAGACTACAAGATGCTGCGGATGTTCGAACTGATCGAAAGCGTTGCCGACACGAAAACAACGGCTCTGATTCTGGGTGAAAGCGGAACTGGTAAAACAATTACCGCGCGGGCTATCCACCAACTCAGCAATCGCCGAGATAAGGCATTCGTGGAAGTTGCCTGCGGAGCACTGCCCGAAACACTGCTTGAAAGCGAACTGTTCGGACATGTCTCCGGGGCCTTCACGGGAGCTTCGCACGACAAGATCGGCAAGTTTCTTCAGGCTGACGGTGGCACGCTGTTTCTGGATGAAATTGCAACAGCTTCCCCATCACTCCAGGTCAAATTGCTTCGAGTGCTGCAGGATCGCGAGTTTGAACCGGTCGGTGGCAATGTCACCCACAAGGTTGACGTGCGTCTGGTACTGGCAACAAATGAGAACCTGGAGGAATGCGTCCGCCGAGGCACCTTCCGAGAAGACCTTTATTATCGAATCAACGTAATCACGCTGACTCAACCTGCTCTGCGAGACCGCATCGGAGACATCCCGCTGCTGGCAGAACATTATCTGCAGATGTTCAATGAGCAGACCGGACGAAAGATTGCCGCCATTGACGAGATGGCAATGCAGACCCTGCAGCATTATCACTGGCCGGGCAATGTTCGCGAACTGGTCAATGTGATCGAACGCGCTGTGGTGCTTTGCAAGGACGGCCGGATCACAGTGGCTGACCTTCCGGAAAAGCTGTTCGCAAATCAGGAGCATCGAGCCAATGTGGAAGCTCATCTCGGTGGCGGCTCACTGAAGGCGGCTCTGACAGAACCGGAACGTCACCTGATCATACAGGCTCTCGAAAGCAGCGGCTGGAATCGACAGAAGACAGCCAGGGCTCTCGGTATCAATCGCACAACGCTGTACAAGAAGATGAAGCGATACGATATCGACTTCGAGTCCGTCTACAAACACGTCTGAGAAACCGCGGCCAGACTGGCTCGATCGTACGACGCACAAGCCTGCCCACCACGAAGCCTTCGCAGCGTATTCTTCGCTGCGGGGGCTTCTTTTGTTTGAGTCCATGGACATTTTGCCCATGACCTCGATGCCTCGATTCATTTCACGCTCGAATTACGAATGCAGTAAAGCCTTCGATCGGTTCGAATCAACAGGCGATCTCCGGCAATGGCGGGTGTTGACAGACAGATTTCGTCTTTCGCAAGCTCGTTGGTATGCAGCAGTTCAAAGTTGTCGCCCGCCTTGACGACGCAGCAGACACCATCTTCATTGATGCAGAAAATCTTCCCGCCGTACGCCCAGGGAGATGATGTCACGGCCGTACCTCGCTCCAGATTTTTTCGCTCGTACAGTGCTTCACCGGTCTTCGAATTGAAACAGCTCAACATTCCTCGATCATAAAGAATGTAGAGCCTGCCCTGATACACGAGTGTACTCGGGTTGTACGGTGCGATCCCTCGATCCGACCAGACAATAAACTGGTTCTGGCTTTCACCTTCCGCCAGCGTCAAATCTCCACTGGCACCCGGCTTGATTGCATAAATGGCCTTGATCGGATCAAGAATGTAACCCGAGCTGACAAACAGCAAGCCATCGGCCACGTACGGTGCTGCAATGGTGATGCTCGACATGCCCTTCAATGACCAAAGCGGCTTACCGTCAAGGTCATAACCTCGGACAGCGCCCGTTCCTGCGGTGACAATCTCCGTTCGTTGCTCATTCACCCAGACGTACGGAGTCGACCAGTTGCTTTTTTCATCACGGCCAGTCTTCCATGCCAGCAAGCCATCAGCCTTGTTCAGCGCGAGCAGATATGATTCGTCTTCGTTGTCAAACTGGTAGTAGAGTCGATCACCATGCAGCACAGGTGATGAAGCAGTTCCCCAGCCGAGTCGCGTCGGCTTCGGGGCAATGGCGTACTTCCAGATCTGATTGCCATCGAAATCCAGACAGAAAATTCCGACGTTTCCAAAACAGACATAAACGTGTGTTCCATCGGTGACCGGCGTCTCCGACGCGAAACTGTTCTTCAAATGAATCGAGCTGGCAGGCGTTCCCTTGTGGACCGTCGTTTCCCACTTGATGCGGCCGGTCGGAAGGTCAATGCCAAACACTTTCCATTCGTGTTCTTCCTTCGGCGGCTCCGGTCGATCTCCTCCAAAGTACAGTCCCTTGCGCAGCGGTTCGGTGTTGCCGGAATTCACAACCGACGTGAGAAAAACCATATTCCCCCAGACGACTGGCGCGCCCCAGCCGCGGCCAGGCAGTTCCGACTTCCAATCCACGTTCTCTGTTTCCGACCACCGATCAGGAAGACCTGAGTTCTCGGACACGCCAGTCGCGTCGAAACCTCGAAACCGGGGCCATTGCGCCTCTTGTGAGAATGCGGGAACGGAGTGCCGACTCCCTGCGACGATTGCCGTCGAAGTGAACAGTATGAACAGCGCACGAGAGTATCTGGAGTTGAGCATTCTGAGGACATCCTGAAGAAGGAAACGAATGGTTTCAATGAATACGATTCAGATGCACAACTGTGTCATACTGATCCTGATGACCCGCAGCCGTGGTCGACAACCCGACAAGGGGCTGACAGCCCCTTAACCCAAAAGAGCCTCCCCGCTCCAACTTTGAAAACGCTCACGTTGCTCGCGCACCACCACATGCTCGCACCAGAAGAGCATGCCGGGTGAGCATCTGACCCCATCAGCCACCGACGGATTTTGACAGAAGTTTGTCAACGTCGTTGCTCACGATCACGCCATAGTTCACGGCACCGAGCCAGCCGGACATGATGATGCCCACACTGCCTGCGTGAAACAGTCCGGAAATCTGCTGCGGCAGATCGCGACTGATCTGCAATCCCTCAAATTTGGTCCCGAATGAGGCCCCCGCAAGGTGGCGTGTGTAATGTTCGAACGTCCTCGGTGTCGCAGCTTCAACGTGATCAAGCTTCGCTCGAATGTCAGGCACGTAGCGTTCGAGGCAATCCAGTGTCGATTCGATCAGTTCCTTTTTGGCGGCTTCGTAATCCGGTTCTGACAGATCAGCCCAGTCGCGATAGTTCGCATTTGTTGAGGATACGACCAGCCAGCGGTCACTTCCGGGACGAGTGTTCGGGTAGTAAAAGCTGAATGTTCGGCTGCTGACATTTCGATTCAGCATGGCCTCAATATCAAAGCCCCGATGCTCGGAATGGAACAGCAGATCACCGCAGCTGTCATCAAAGTTCTCTCCTGGTTTCAGCGCCATGTAGACCTGGCAGGAGCTGTTGTTGAGACGCACGGCAGCAGTCTCTTCAATGAACTTCTGATCAAAATGGGATTTGCCGACCAGATTCAGAATGGTGGACTTGATGTTTGCATTTGAGACAACCGTGCGACATGGAATCCTTTTCCCGTTGACAATCACAGCCTGAACCTTCCGATCGGGACTGACTTCAATCTTTTCGACAAGGCAGCGAATCCGAAGATCAACTCCGTTGCGAATCAGTTCGTCTCTCATCTTCAGCACGAGCGAGTCAGTGCCGCCCTCGAATGTATACACGCCCTTCTGCATGAAGTTCGAAAACACGATCCCGTAAGTGATCGCCGGGTCTTCAAGAGTCGACCCGTTTGCATAGGTGATCGGCTCCATCAGCAGCCGCACGACATCATCACGCCCGGGAAATAAATGTTCAAAAAGTTCACGAGTCGTTTTTGTAAGCACAACGTTAAAATTCATTAC
>JBKDRW010000220.1:0-10122 GCA_046341255.1 Planctomycetota bacterium | reverse complement strand
GTACGATAAGGTCCTGTTTCACCCCAAGCACGCAATTCCGGTCGACTTCGAGTCCGACAACCTTCTGTTCGTCGTCCCGGTCGATGATATCGTGGCCGTGTTTCGCCGATCTCGCCCGGAGATTCCGCGTCTGGAAGGACCGGAAGAAGATGCTTCTGAGGAGTAACCATCAGGCATGTCGACCGGAGTCAACTGATTCTCGAGGTGGCTGATCAGGCCACGGCGATGATGTCTGAACCAGCGTTGTGTGCCTGATCGAAAGGCGATGCAGAACGGCAGGACATGGATTTGTTCAGCATGGACTTTCAGATTCCATGATGAAGTCCGAGCCCCGCCGATGATCACGAAGCCAGAGGGGATTCGAAGAATGAGTCCCGGATCCGTGTGCGGCCTGCAACGCCATGCCTCGCAATCGTTTCAGCCGTCAGCGTTTGACAACCCGCTGGAATGTGAGCACGATTCGCGGATGATCAGAGCATTCCTCAAAAATTATCTGCCGCGGCATCGTAATCGCGTGAATCAGGCGCTGCATCTGATTGGGGTCCCCTTGACGTTTGTCGGGACTCCGTGGACTTTCGCGGCTGGAATGGCATGGTATTGGTCGGCGGCCTGCTTTTTCGTGGGTTACGCGCTGCAATTTGCGGGTCATGCCGTCGAAGGCAATGATGCCGGTGAAATGGTCTTTATCAAGAAGAAGCTTGGATTGTCCTATACCGAGTATGGTCCTCGTTCGGAGTGTTCAAGCGGCGCCGAACATCGCGACGATACCAATCGTGGTTGAGACTCCTGATCTGTTGTTTGTGCTGACAATGACCCTGCAGTTGTGATTGCTCTGGCAATGATGATTCCGGGGAGATGGCGCGATCGGAACGCTCAGGGTCGACACCTTTCGGCGCGACATGACAGCGAGCATTCTCGCAGTGCTGGATCATGTCAGCTCATTGTTGACGCTCGTGAAGCAGTTCCGGACAAGGATGTCTATGCGGCTTCATGGGTATGACATGCCCATTCTTCCGTGATCAGAATGTTCTGACGCGCCGGAATCGGAGTTGTGATCCATTTCAGTGGCAAGGATGTCACCATGCTTCGGCTTTCCACCGTTCTGGCAAAGCTTCGTTCTGTGATTCGCAATCCATCGGATCTGGTGACTGGGACAGGTGTTCGCAGATCCGTCGATGTCGCCGGGCGTCGATTGCTGGTTGCAGGGCTCGGCGTGTCCGTTTTGTTTTCCGGCTGCTCACTGACTCAGGAAAAGACCCCGCGCGATCTGCAGTGGGCGGATGGACATAAGCCGACTCGTTACTACAAGGGCTATGATACAGCGATCGAATATCCCGCGATCGACAATGAAACGGCAAAAGCCGTTCAGGAGACGCTCGAACCCCGCAGCCTGCAACGAAATGTCGAAGAAGAGGTTCGAGAACTGACTCTTCAGGAAGCGATCCGTATCTCGCTTGCCAACAACGACGTCATCGAAAGCGCGGCACTTGGCGGAGTCGGAGCGGTGACGGTTCTGCAAAGTCCGGATCAGGTCGCCACGGTCTACGATTCTGCCATACAGGAGACAGGAATTCTGTTCGGACGTCGCGGTACGCAGGCCGCATTGTCCGACTTCGATGCTCGGTTGAACAGTTCCATGCTCTGGGGGCGTAATTCCAGCATCTCTCCATACGCGGCCCCTGTGATCGGAACGCAGGAGACGGGAGCATTCACTTCGTCGATCGACAAGACGATCGCAACCGGCGGTTCGGTTTCGGTGTTCAACAACTGGAACTACCTCGGAGATGCGGCGGCAGCGTTGTACCCATCGTCGTATTCAGGGACCGTTGGTGCACAGGTTCGACAGCCCTTGCTGGCAGGCTCCGGAGTTGACTACACACGCATTGCTGGACCGGTTCGGCCAGGCTTCGGAGCAATTTCCGGAGTGAGCCAGGGCGTGGTGATTGCTCGGATCAACCAGGACATCACCCTCGCACAATTTGAGCAGTCAGTGCGAAATGGTCTGAGAAATGTCGAAGATACCTACTGGGATCTCTACTTCGCATATCGCAGCTACGATACTGCCGTGACAACTCATGAAAGCGCATTTCAGACATGGCGTGAATCCCGTACGAAGCGGGAGGTCGGCACGCTGAAGCCGGCTGATGAACTGCAGGCGAGAGATCGGTTCTACGAAACGCGCGCTCAGGTGGAATTGGCGCTGAAGCAGGTTTACCAGACGGAGACGCAGCTGCGCCGAATGCTGGCGATGCCGATGAATGATGGGACGGTTCTGCGTCCGGCTGATGAGCCAGTCAAGGCGGAGATTCGTCCGGATTGGGATGCCTGTCTGACCAATGGGCTGACTCATCGTGTCGAATTGCGTCAGCAGAAATGGAACATCAAAAGTCTGCAGCTTCAGGTCGGAGCTGCGAGAAGCCTTGTTCGGCCTCAGCTGGATGCCGTCGGAAGTTATGGACTCAACGGATTCGGTGACAAACTGATCTCTCAGAACGGCAGCAGTAGTTTCGGGTCGCTGACGGGCAACGATCTTGAAACGTGGACGATGGGCGTTGAAATGAGTGTGCCCATCGGGCTTCGCGGGCCCAGATCTCAGGTTCGGAACCTGGAACTGCAGCTTCGGCGGGCCAATGCGATTCTTGCAGCTCAGGAACGCAGTATTTCCCATGAGATCGCCATCGCTGTTCAGGACGTTTCAGCGGCATGGGCCGCTGCTCAATCCAATCTGAATCGTCTTCGTGCCGCTGAAGAACGAGTGGACCTGCTTGAGGCGGAGAAAGAAGTCGGTACGACAACGCTGGACCTTGTTCTTCGAGCACAGGCAAGTCTCGCCGCGGCCGAGAATGATTACTATCAGCAATTGGTTGCCTACAATAAGGCAATCACCTACCTGAACCTCGCTACGGGCACATTGCTGCAGGTGAATAATATCCATTTGTCTGAGGGTGGATGGTGTCCTGAAGCATATGCTGATGCGAAGATGCAGGCTGTGAAACGAACACATGCGAAGGACAATCCGCATCTCGATACGGCGCCGCATGAGTTTGTCAGCCGAGGTCCGGCGGGTTCAATTGAACGAAGTCCTCACTCTGTGGGGCATCAGCAATCGAAGACAGATCTGCCTGGAGCGGAGAACAACGCGACGAGTCCATCAGCAGATGATGGTGTCATTCGCCGGCAGCTGGAACTGGTCCCTGAAGAAGCTCCGGCTCAGTGAGATCCGGCGGTTGCCGAATTCCGGAGAGAGAACGTGATGCGGTCTGGTTCGAGGCCGAGGGAGCAATCGCAGGAGAACGCTTCCGATCATGGATCGGTGTGGAGGCTTTCCTGCGTTACGAAGTTGGCTGCTGTCAGCGTTGATTCGCCATGATGTCGGTAACAGCCAAGATGCCCCTGTCTGGCCACACTGAAGTCCACACAGGCGACATTTGATGCAAGTGGCTGAGGGTCATCTCCGCGAAGCCAGTAATGTCCGAAGAACACAGGCGGCAGGTCGGGAGCGTAAACCGCTGGCTTTGCATGTACGGGAACAGGCAGTTGCTGAAGCTCGGGGTCGTGAATCTCTGGAAGCGAATAGCTGGCACAGCTGTTCTCGTCCGGAGCCTCAAACCAGCGAATTCGCGTCACGGGCCGCTTACCACCTTCCCGATCGATGATGAAATGTCCATGGGGAAGATGCATTTCCGGCCCCTTCAGAACTCGCTCGACTGCTTTAAACAGCCGGTCATCGTGATTGGAGGAACGCACGAGAAAATCAAGCGTCAGGTGTCCTTCCGATTCACTGGCACGATGGATGGTGGCAAGGTCCTGTTCATCCCAGCAGGCATGAACAATTCGGGCGGAGCCGGCATCAAGTGAGACCGGCAGAGTCTCAAACCAGCTCAGCATGTCTCGGATTCCAGCAGCCGATAACTGCTGAAGAGTTGCCCGATGCTGTCTGATGTTTCGCTCATGCTGTGGCCGGAGAAAATGCCCCCGCTTCCCCGGATGTTCCGTGTGGAAGGCCAGCGCGTTGTACTCGTGATTTCCAATCACCGCCCGAGCAGTCCCGGAATCGCACATGGATCGGACGATGCGAAGAGTTTCGATGATCTCTGGTCCGCGATCGATAAAATCGCCGCAGAACAGGACCTTTCGCGAGGGATGAGTGTAACTGCCCTGAGAAGTGAGCTGGTAGTCAAGTTTTTCAAGCAGCAGTTTCAGCTCTGCTGCATGTCCGTGAATATCGCCGATGATGTCGTACATGAATCCGCTGTGCGGTTAGTCGTCGCTGAGGTGAAAAGTTGTCTGCACATTGAGCCGCTGTCTCTATCTGGCTGCTGCCGGATTGGCCTGCGGGGCTTCGAGTGCCTTTTCAGCTTCTTTGGCCCATTTCGCACGCAGTTTGCCCACTTCGTCCACGGTCGTCATCACGCCTATGCTGATGAAAAAGACAGCGCCGAGCACCAATCCGATTTTCTGCCACAGCCGAGGTTGCAACTCCTTTGGCAGCAGGATGGTGTTGATGACCAGCGTATGCACGCAGCTCACGCCGAGGGCATAGTTGTACATCATCCCCGTCGCCGTCACGAGAAGCGTATCGCCTGGAACGTAGATGAGCATGATGACGCCAGAAATCACGTAGGCGACCAGCACTCCAAAATAGAGATGTCGGATGCGACCCGGATCCCAGGCGTGCAGACGCTTGCTGGATGTCCAGAACATATCCACCCAGCGACGCAGGAAGCCGTCTGCTGTGGTGACCATGCTGGTTGACAGAATGAGCAGACCGCAGAGCAGCGTCAGATACCAGAACACATTTCCGATTCCGGCACTGGTGGATTCCGCGATCGCGTTTCGAACGCCATCAGCCGTCATTCCTGCCGCCTGCCACTTATCAGCCAGAACCGTTCGACGGGCGAGAAACACAATGGAAAGCATGCTGGGCAGCGCGATGCCGACGAAACAGGCTGGTAACCACACGATGTATTGCTCCCGTTCGACATGCGCGATCCAGCCTTGCCAGCGTTTCAGCGCGGACTCGGTGATTCGAAAGACTTTGCCGCTGTGAGAGAGTTCGATTTCATGGCCACCAACCATACTGGGGATGGCTCCGACGTGTTTGCCCATTCCCCAGCCCTGTTCTCGCGTGAACGAGCTGATGGGAGTGTTTGTCAGGCCGCCATTGCCGGAAATGGCCGCCATCGATGCCAGAAATCCGATGATTGCGAAATCAAAGGCGATCGGTCGTCCGGCTCGCCACGCAGAGAACACATTCTCCACGTTGGGCCCATGGATCGCTTCGCCGGGGTCCTGAATGCCGTTTTTGTTCCAATCCTCGGCGGGAACGACCGGCACGTTGCCAAATTCAAAGAAGCCGCTCAGGATTTCTTTCCAGGTGTCGCGGGTGGAATAGCACACGGCGAGAAATGTCAGGAACGTGAGCACGACGACCAGTTTGAACGTCATCATGACTTTGATCGACCGATAAACTCGTCCGCCTATACACAGCGGGAGAAAGCCCAGGACAAAGATCGTGCATGACAGGATCTGCAGCAGTTCTCTGTCCGCCGCGAGATTCTTGTCCGGAATCTTTCCGCGAATGATGGCTCCCAGAGGGATTGCGGCATTCGAAGCGAGGTAGGGCAGAACAGAACCGAGGTCAAGGATCAGATACATGATGACCCAGAACAGCGGGTTTGGCGGAATGCGAAACTTTCCCGTAAAAATGGGCTCGCCGGAGTAAAGTGTGTATCTGCTGATCTCGACGTTGTAGATCACCTGAAACAGCACGCTCAGCGTCGCCAGCCAGAGCAGCGAGGCACCGTATCGCGCGGTCACCAGTGGTCCGGTGAGCCATTCTCCGCCCCCAATCGCCGCTCCGCCCATCACGAGTCCGGGGCCGACCATCAGGGCAAGCTGAGACCAGCGAAATTTCGGTGCCTCAGGCAATTCTCCCACAGTCCAGGGCGGCATTTTTGAACTGCCCGGCTGCGGTGAGAACAAAACGTCTCCGGCCGAACGCGGGGTTTCGAATGAGAACGCGTCTTGCGTGGGCTCTGACGTCATGACCATTCTTTCGGCAGGGAAGCCTTGCAGGTTTTGTCCGACACGTCTGTACTCAGGGGGAGAAACAACTCAAGCCGGAGAAATGACCCGCTCGCGAGCGAAACGGGGAGGGACCCCGTTGGTCGCATGGTGGGAGGATCAGGAATCTCGAACATCGCTTCGGCAGAGCAGGCGATGTCGGGAAACGACTCAATTTGGCGTCCCGCGCGGCAGGATGCAAGGAGTGGCGGTGTTTTCATCTGGAAAGCTGTCAGTTCCGGACAAAATCGTATCGAAACCTGTTCTTCCCGTGCCTCAGATCCTGTCTCGCAGATCGTTGCCTGATAACATGTTCTGTCAACGCCCCCCATTCAGACTCCCGAGACAACGGCGGAGCCACGATTCCATCCTGCATCATC
The DNA here is from genome assembly GCA_046341255.1 of Planctomycetota bacterium. Lineage (GTDB taxonomy): Bacteria > Planctomycetota > Planctomycetia > Planctomycetales > Planctomycetaceae > SXXK01. The sequence continues at coordinate 3,676 of JBKDRW010000220.1, read as the reverse complement.
GGCCTCGAAATATCGAAGTCATTACGATCTGCCGCAGGATGTCGATGTCAGGGAATTGCGGAAGTTGAGTCCTTCATGAGTGTTCAGAAGACAGATCGGTCTGGTCCGATTCGACCGCCGGACACCCCTTCCGGGATCATGAGAATTCCTGCGGCCTTGTCGGCTGTCGCCGCGAGGACCCTGTTTGATCCCGTGGGCAGGGAATCCGAGGCAGAATCGATCACGGTCCGAATCCGCTGGTTTGGGCTGTGTGTTGGATATCTGTATGTGAATCTGGTCGGCCGAGCGACCGGGCGTATCGAACTGAACGCCATGCTGACGCTCGGGGCGATCTATGCCATGCTGGATACCGTTGCGAGTCGCAACGGCAAAGTACTGCTCAGCAATTATCGCCTCGCGATCTCATTGATGGAGGCATTGTTCATCGGACTCTTATGCAATTTTGACACGGGTGTGGAGAGTCCGTTTCGATTCTATTACTTCCTGTCAATCCTCGTCTGTGCGATTCGTCATTCGCCATCTGTGACCTTTGCGACGTTTGGACTGCATTCACTCAGCTACATCGTCCTCGGACTCAGTGCCGCTCAGCCGCACGGTGAAAAAGCCGTGACAACGGTGATCCTGACTCTCGTGTTTCTGGGGTGGGCTGCGTGGGCCATCAATTCGCTGACAGGACTGATCAAGTCGGCGGGACAGCGGCTGGCCATTCTGAACGATCAATTGCAGTCAAACCAGCAGTTGCTGGAACGCCGAATCGCCATGCGCACCAAAGAGCTGCAGGAATCGCAGGCCATGCTGGTTCAGCAGGAAAAACAGGCTGCGTTCGGACTGCTTGCGGCGGGCATTGCACATGAAGTCGGCAATCCGCTCGCATCGATCAGTTCGATCGTTCAGATGCTGGCGCGAAAGAATACGGATCCCTATGTGGGTGAGCGCCTGACGATGGTGGACGGTCAGCTGACGCGTATCCAGAAAACTCTTCGTGAGCTGACCAGTTTCAGTCGTCCGACGAGCTCGCAGGAGTCAACGGTTGATGTTCACGCAGCCATCAACGATGCCCTGAACATTGCAAAGTACTACAAACGATGGAAAGGCAAAACGGCGACGACGCAGTTTGCTGCTGATCTGCCCCATATCCGGACTGTTTACGATCAGCTTGTTCAGGTCATGCTCAACCTCATTCTGAACGCACTTGATGCCATGAGCGAAGGTGCCAGCGTGCATATCTCGACGGAAATGGTGCCGGGACACGGAGGACGCGTCGATCGAATCGGCATCCGTATCCATGACGAAGGCCACGGCATCAGTCAGGATGCACAGCAGCAGATTTTCCAGCCGTACTTTACCACCAAAGATCACGGGACTGGTCTGGGGTTGTTTGTGTGCCGTCAGATCTGTCAGCAACAGCTCGGTGGAGAAATCCAACTGATCAAGTCGAACCAGCAGGGAACTGAATTCATGGTGACACTGCCTGCAAAACTTGCGGCGGCAGATGAGTCGCGGCGGACGGCAGGACATTGACTGCGATTCTGGATCAGACGATGACAACGAGAGAGCTGTCGGCTCCCAGGTCATCCTGCGATCTTTCCACGAGTTTGCACGATCCAGTTAAGGTTGATCCACTGGCTTCGGGAAATGAACGACCGCGCCTGGATTCTTGAGTCGTCTGGTGATCAGCATCAGGTCCATCTGTTCTCCGTCCTGAAGCAGCTCTCCCGCAGGGATCGGGATGACGCCAAGGCTGACCTGCGAGCGACGGCTGAAACCCTCTGTCACCGATTTGGGCGCGCCTTTCGGAGCATCCTTGAATGGCAGGACCTTGTATGTTTCGCGATCGGCCCAGACCGTCAGTGTGAATCGCTGCTGTGGTGGAATCGGATGCGTCGCTGTTTGCTCCAGAAGAATGCCGTTGGGGCCGGGAACGAGGAATACTTCCTTCAACACGCCTCCCGCTTCACGATCCAGAACAACGGTGGACTCGCCGTTGGCTTTGATCTTCTCTTCCGGGGGTTGCTTTGGCATGAGTAGATCGACGATCTGAACAACCAGTGGATCTGTTCCGGGGTTCTTCAGCGTGACTCGTGCAGGAGGAAGGGCTGGGTTGGGGATATATTCGCGGCTGACCAGTTGGGGGGTATAAGCCAGTTGGGGGACCGCATACCCGGTTGACCAGCTGGAGCCGCCCCATGTCGCGCACACCATGCGACCAAGCGGGTCAACTGTGAAAAACGTGCCGACTGACGCAGCGCAGGCCACAGGAGATCCCATTGCGAAACCTGGCCCGACCGGGTGAAGATTCCAGCCTCCGGGACCGGCATGGATCCAGACATTCCACATGCCACCTGCGGCAACCGTGGATACCATTGGTCCGAAGGCCCCGAAGCCGATTTCCAAAGGTGCCGCCGGTGACTGGCCGGAGGCGATCACAACTGGGGGCTGCCATGCAGCACTCGCCGGTTTGCTCCATATGACAAGGTTCCCGGCCGGATCGATGGCGGCCACGTTCAGCTTCTGGCCCGCTGGCAATCCGAGGGGAAACACATCTGCCGCAACGGGAGTACCGGGCAACAGACCTCCGGCGATCGCCACGGAGGTCCATGTCGCGCCCGAACCAAAGTAATAATGCATGATTCCGAATTGGTCGACTGCAAACAAATGATATTTCGAGGCGGCTGCGACACCCGAGACCGCCGCGCCGAACGGAAATGTTTCGGCTGGTCCGTTAATCTGATGTCCAACACCGGTCGCAGGGTCTACGTACCACAGGTCACCTGTTCCGGTCACTGCCACGGCAATTGCCTGAGCGCCGTTCTGAACCAGTTCCACATGTGCGCCGACAGGAAAACTTTTCGCGGGCAGCATGACCGCCGGGGGACCACCATTGACAATCCGTATGAGCTTGTTGGTTGGTGAGACGGTCACCACTTCCGGCCATGACATGCCGGCCCCCTGCGGCAACAGGGCGATCGGAGCAGAGGGCACAAGAAGATGGGGGAATGCGGCTGCGCGTAATTTCCAGCCGGCGACACCTCCATCGAACAGGATTAACTTTCCGTCGGCTGCCACATATCCGGCGGTTGTTTTTGTGCCGAACACAGTCCAGCCGATTCCGACCGGTCCTGCAACTGCAGTGACCGACAGGATGCTTAACAGCGCTCCAGCAAGGTATCGAACAATCTTGACGGACCCTCGTGCCTCGATCAACCTGGCCATTCGACAGTCTCCAAACGAGTCAGATCTGTGTGTCACCCGCAACTGCAGGATCAGCAACTCTACTTTCCGGATGACGGCTCAACTCTTCAATCCAAAAAGCCCTCCGAAAAACCGAAAATCAGGACCTGAGCAGCAGCTTCGAATTCCCCGGTCGTGGAACCGTGTCGGCTTTGCCATTTGTCTGATGGAACCGCGTTCGTGACGATGCAGTTCCCGGGTCGCAAGGCGATTTTGTCGGGATTCCTGTTTATTCGGTCGCAAATTCGTGGGACTTACCGTTCAGGCGAAGCTGGGCCTCATGATCTCCCATGTGCCTTCGGATTCAAAGAGGGGCCATGATTCCTACCAGCTGAATTGCCCGTATCGGGGGCGGTTGTGAAATCAAGGACTGTCGTCCTGAATCCCGTGAAAGAGCCATCAACAGACGGATTTCTGCGGAGAATCAGCAGAAAATGGACGGTGG
>JBKDRW010000219.1:0-5384 GCA_046341255.1 Planctomycetota bacterium | reverse complement strand
TCTCGGTCCCCTGCCTGACCATCGGGCTGCTCACCGGATTTCTCCTGATCGCTATCTCTCCCAGTCGAAATGCGAAGGACGCGATTGCATGGACAGATCCCACGATTGTCACGACCGTGCTGGTATGGCTTGGCATGGTCGTGGTCTTATTGCGTCTGCTCAGTAGCTCGAAGCAGACCGGAAAAGCGGTTGCGCAGTTGAGTCTTCTGAGTGGAGGCTTTCTGCTGGTTTCCATTCTGGGTCCGATGATCCTTTCCGGCGCGGGGTCTCTGACAACATTTCATGGACGTTCCGCGTCAGCGATTGATGAGAGTGAATCGTTACCGACGACTGATCCGGCGGGAGCGAATTCGTCGGAGGCCGGCCGATGAATGTCCTTGTCGTCAGCTGCAATCACCATAAGGCCGGGGTTCAGTTGCGAGAGCGTCTTGCGTTCTCGTCGACCGATCTTCTGAATTCCGCATACGCTCGGTGGCGAGAATTGTATCCGAACTCGGAGCTTGTTGTTCTTTCAACCTGCAATCGTGTTGAAATCTATGCTGCAGATGAACGTGGCGATGATGGTGTTTCGTTTGACGACATTACTCGCTTCATCAGCCAGTTTCACAACGTTCCGACGGACGAATTCGTGAATACAGTTCTGGCTCATTCGGGCACGGCCGCGGTGGAGCATCTTTTTGAGGTTGCCTGCAGCATTGACAGCATGGTGCTGGGTGAGCCTCAGATCGTGAATCAGGTGAAGGAGGCCTACCGAGTTGCTCAGGAAAATGATGCCTGCGGACCATTGACGAATGTTCTGTTTCAGCATGCACTCAAGGTCTCCGCTCAGGTTCGAACGGAAACGGGGCTGGCTGAAGGACGAGTCTCCATCGCCAGTGTCGCAGTCGGGGATTTTGGAAAGAGTATCTTCAGTCGGTTCGACAACAAGACGGTTCTTGTCATCGGTGCGGGCGAGATGGCGGAAGAGACTCTGACATATTTGCAGTCGGAAGGCGTGAAGAAGATTGTCATCACGAACCGAAGTCGAGATCGTGCCGAGCATCTGGCATCGCAGTTCAGGGGCGAAGTTGCGGACTTTGCGGTTCTGGATGAGTGGCTTTCGAGAGCGGATGTGATTGTCAGCACCACCGGAGCAAGTCAGACGCTGATTACTCGCGAGCGATTTGCAGCGGCTCGGGCGAAGTCATCAAGACACCCGGTCTTTATTCTGGACCTCGCCGCGCCACGCGATTTCGATCCGTCGGTCGGGAGTATTGACGACAATGTGTTTCTGTATGACATCGATTCGCTGCAGGAAACGTGTGATCGGAATCGGCGAGCGAGAGAGGCGGAGGTTCAGAAAGCGAAGCAGATTATCCTGCTGCAGACTCGGACTTTCATGCAGGAGATTTACCATCGTGCGACCGGTCCTGTCATTCATCGGCTTCGCGAGCATTGGGGGGAAATCAGTCGTTCAGAACTGGACCGCATGTATCGCAAACTTCCGAACCTGAATGAAGAACAGCGGCAGGCGATCGAGGCGACCATTCAGCGAATTGTGAACAAACTGCTGCATCCGCCTCTCGAGGCGCTGAAGGACGAGGCAAAAGCGGGCACTCCCGAAGGGCTGCTTCATGCCATTCGCCGCCTGTTTCTCGGCAAAGACAAATAAAGCCGGGGAAGGCACAGGCAGGGACTTCGCTGCCGATTCATTGACCATCGATGGCAACCACGTGAGTTTCCGCGATTTTCACTGAAGAACGACGGTCTGGCTGCTACACTACCGTCCCGGATCTCAATTGGTTGTTCATGGCTCCCCAGCGGAGTCTACTCTGACAGGGGCAGGAGACCTCATGGTCTCTGATTCGTATGTTTGCCGATCGCGTGACTTTGTATTGTCGAGCAGGTGATGGTGGCAATGGCTGCAGCAGTTTTCGGCGCGAGATCTACGTTCCGCGCGGAGGACCGGACGGTGGCGATGGCGGTGATGGTGGCGACATTATCATTCAGGCCGATGAAAATCAGGGGTCACTCGGCAACCTTGTCGGTCATCGGCATTGGAATTCTGAGCGTGGCGAGCACGGCATGGGGGCGTTGTGCACGGGTCGTTGCGGAAAGTCCACCGTGATTCTGGTGCCGCCAGGAACCCTTGTAAAGGATCTGCATCACGGGCATATCCTGAAGGATCTCCAGAAACACGGAGACAGCGTCATCGTTTGCCGGGGAGGAAGAGGTGGTCGCGGCAATAAACGATTTGCCACACCGACCAATCGTGCGCCTCGCGAATCCGAGGCGGGGCAACCTGGCGAGTATCGCGAGATCATTCTTGAACTCAAGATGATTGCGGACGTGGGGTTGATTGGAAAACCAAATGCGGGCAAGTCCACATTACTCAGTCGCCTGTCGAGAGCCACGCCGGAGATCGCCGATTATCCGTTCACAACCAAGTATCCGAATCTCGGTCTTGTACATGTCGGCTATGACCACGAGTATGTCCTTGCTGACATTCCGGGGCTGATTGAAGGTGCCCATGCCGGTGCTGGGCTCGGGCATGAGTTTCTGCGTCACGTCGAGCGCACACGGCTGCTTGTTCATCTGGTCGAGCCGGCTCCGATGGATCAGTCTGATCCGCTCGACAATTACGCTCAGATTCGCGAAGAACTGAGATTGTACGATCCGGCACTGGCGGAGCGTCCCGAGATTGTGTGTGTGACCAAGGCGGAACTGCCGGATGCCGCAACCTGTGCGGAATTACTTCGTGAGGTGACGGGGAAAAACGTACATCTGGTTTCTGCGGTGACCGGAAAAGGACTTCCGGAGTTAAACCGAATGATTTTAGAGCGGTTGAATGAATTCAAGTCGACCGAGGTGACGGGTTAACTCGGCCGCCACGACTCAGTGGATTCAGATCGGATCTGTGGAGAGAACGGAAATGAAGGTGCTGCTGGCGAACCCTCGAGGGTTTTGTGCGGGGGTGAATATGGCGATTGAATGTCTCGATGAAGTCATTCGCCGTGTCGGGCCGAACATCTACGTCTACCACGAAATCGTCCACAACAAATACGTCGTGAATCGTTTCACGAAGCAAGGCGTCAGATTCGTTGATCATCTTGAAGAGGTTCCTTTCGGGGCCATTTTGCTCTTCAGTGCTCACGGGGTGTCTCCGGAGATTCGCAGAATCGCGAGAGAACGAAATCTGCGGACCATTGATGCGACATGTCCGCTGGTCACAAAAGTGCATCTCGAAGCGATTCGTTATGCCAATGAAGGCTACAACATTCTGCTGATTGGTCATGACGGCCACGATGAGGTCATTGGCACCATGGGCGAGGCGCCGGAAAGCATTACGCTCGTGGAAACCGCTGATGAGGTTGCGAAGCTTCCGTTTGGCCCGAATGACAAACTGGCATTCCTGACTCAGACGACACTCAGTGTCGATGAGGCAAATACTGTCATTCAGGCGCTGCGAGAGAAATATCCGCACATTGAGTGCCCGAGGAAGGAAGATATCTGTTATGCCACGACAAATCGCCAGGACGCAGTAAAGGCACTTGTTGAATCCGCTGACGTTCTGATCGTTCTTGGGAGCCAGAACAGTTCCAATAGTCGTCGGCTGATGGAAATCGGCGCTGCTCGCGGGGTCCCAAGCTATCTGATCGACGGTGCACTGGAGTTGAGGCGTGAGTGGTTTGAAAAAGCGGAGACCGTGGTTGTGACGGCCGGAGCCAGTGCCCCGGAGGTCGTCGTTCAGGAGTGCATCGAATATCTCTCGAGAGAGTTTCGGGCGACCGTGAGTGAAGAAACGCTTCGGGAGGAACACGTGCATTTTGCAATGCCGCGGGAACTGCAACTCCTGTCACCCCGGAATCCATCCTGAACGGGTCCCCAGTGTTTCGATTCATCGTCATCGCTGGTTCCTGCACGGAATGTTCATGTGCCCTTCCTGACGCAGGAGTGCGACCCACGCAACTGATTCTCACGGATGTTCTGAACACCTGAATGGCAATTTCTTTTTTTGCGAAGTCTTTATGCCTGCAGTTTGGTCGGTCGGAACTGTTCTGCTGCTGACGTTTGGGATTCAGAGCTGCGTGGCGGATGAGTCCATCGAAGGGACACAGCAGCTTTGCATCGTTGAGGATCGCGAGATTGGCGAAGCAAGCGGCATGGCTGTCAGTCTCGAGAACAGGGATCATATCTGGATCCACAATGATTCCGGAGACTCCGCGAGATTATTCCTGATCAATCGCCAGGGCACGACAGTGGCCATCGTCTCACTGGCACAGATCAAACCGGTCGACTGGGAAGATCTGTGCTCGTTTACCATCAATGACGAGCACTGGCTGCTGATCGCGGACATCGGAGACAACAGTCGAACGCGAACGGCCGATCGGAATCCCTGTCGATTGATTCTGCTTCGGGAACCAAAGCTTGAATTGCCATCTTCCCCCGGTCGTTCTGTTGTTCAGAACCTCACGCTTGAGCCCACGACTATTCTCGAAATTTCCTATCCGGATGGGCCGTCAGATTGTGAAAGTGTGGCCGTCGATGCCACTCGTCAGCAGATTCTGTTCGTGACCAAGACGGATCCGTTGAACTGTCAACTCCTGCGAACAAAGCTGATTCGGGAGTCTGGTTTTCATCAGGCAGAGCTTGAGAGTGTCAGCCGTCCTGGGGTTCCATTTGCTACGGCCATGGATATTTCCCGGGATGGCCATCGCATGCTGATTTGCAGTATGTTCATGGGAGTCATCCTGCAACGTGACCGTGAAGGTGACTGGGATGCTGCCACAGTGCAGTCCCTGAAACTACCACCGCGTCGCCAGGGTGAAACGTCCTGCTTTGATACCGACGAATCATTCGCGCTGTTTGGCAGCGAAGGCGTCCGGCAGCCTCTCTGGCGAATCAGGGTGATGCCTTCCCCTGAAAAGTAAAGAATGCTGCGAGGCGGTTTCGCAAACGAACCAGGGAGCGTCTGACCATTCTGCGGAATGAGCGGATATCAGAATGACGAAGCAACAGAACTGCGCTGTCTCATGAGTTTCTTCCTGCCGCCAGTTGTATCGTTCATCAGGCAGAGTGAACCATTCGATTCGGTTATTTTGTGTGGTGTGAGATGCAGACTGACGACGGGCTGCTGTTGGTGAGCGTTCGTTGGGCCACGTGACTGCGAGAAACATTTTCCGGGCCGCCTGCATTCTGCCCGAGTCATGAGACGGCTTTGTCTTGAAAACACCGCGAGTTGTACTCTGCAGGAGACGCGGATCTGAAGCGTCGCCGGAGGATGTTCGGCGCCGAATGACGCGTTCTGATCTGTGAGACGTCGAAACAATCGCCGAGGAATACGGAACTGCCTCAGTTCGTTTCCTGCCGACCTCTCTGAAATCTGAACCTGTGATGTTCGGTAG
>JBKDRW010000218.1:0-2052 GCA_046341255.1 Planctomycetota bacterium | reverse complement strand
GTTGGAGGGTATGGACGAGGATTCGGATTGATGGGAGGCGTTGGAGGGTATGGACGAGGATTCGGATTGATGGGAGGCGTTGGCCCGGGAAACGGATTGATCGGCCCACCAGGATTCAGGACAGGCGGCTGAAAGGGCTTCACCGGCGGCTTGAATGGTTTCAGCGACCCCGCGGGATTTGGAAACGGCTTCAACGGCCCTCCGGGGGTCAGCGTTGGTGGCTGGATTGGCTTCTTGATGGACTTGATCGGCTTGAGTGGGCTGGGCATCGCCCCGGACGCGATCTGAGAACCTGCCAACGCAGGCATTTTCTGTCCGAGCGACGAGAACTTCTGCGTCCTTGCTCCACGGTTGAATGTTCCGCCAGACACATTCCCGATGGTGTTCGAAGGCGCAGAGAACGAGGTCCCGGGCAGCTTGCCGCTTCTGATTTGCCCAATGCTTCTCTGTCCCGAGAGGGGCGAACGTGCGGCCTGCGATCCGATGCCGCTGCCTGCGGAACGAACACCACCCCGTCCTCTCTCCGCCGCGTCAAGTGAACTCATTGTCAACGAACTCAATGTTCCGAACGCGACCAGTACGGCAGCCGCCAACAATTGATTCCTGAAATTCTTCATGACCATTCTCCAGATGATTTGATTCCTGTGTTTGGATCCGAGTCACCTGCGGGACTCGTCTGAAGAACGGAGCGGAGAGTCGCGGATTGTGTTACAGGAATTTTGGACGATTCTTTGAAAGGTCCATAAGAACCCGTCTTTTCCCGCGATGCAGCAGAAATCACACGTGCGAGACCAGTCCCTGAAACCAGCCCTCCTGCCACGCAAAAGATCGAGAGGGTCGCCCACAATTCCGACATTCTCCGGCCCTGCCACGCAGTCAGCGATGGACCTGAAGAATTCTGTCGCATCAGGTCTCCACAGTGCATCCGATGGACGGGCACTGTCGGACATCTCCAGCGATACCGAACATCGAGGAACCGTGTTCCAGCCGGCCTGGATCGCAGGGATGTTCACCGCAATGACGAAAACGCGGCCGACTCAGGACAGCCGGCCGCCACGTGCCGATCCGTCGGAAGCACTTCGATCTGTCCTCGGCCATGCCTCAACAATACCTCAGGACTCAGATCCTGGCTTTGCATCACGTTCACTCCGGGCGCAATGCTCGTCACCCGCTTCACCAGACTAGAGTCGCTGCAACTGTTGCTGTTCGGCAAGACGAGTCTTCGACAGCCACTCAGACATCTGCTCCGCTGCCAATCGGCTGCCGCGTTCGTTCAGATGTCCTGTGCCGTTGAAGAAGAGGTGACGAGTTTCGTCGCGGTACGACGAATTCCAGCCGTGCTGTTGAAAGTTTTCCGTCAGCGACAGAAAAGGAATGTCGTGTTCCTGACATGCATCTGCCAGACGTCGATCCGGATGAAGCGGGTCAAGATCGGCGTCGCAGATCTCCTTTTCGAGCTCCTCAAAATGATCTCGATAGACCTGATGGGAAGACGGGATCGCGAAGACCATCAGCCTGCAGCGATCCGCTTCACACTCTTCACGGAATGTGTCGAGTAAGGCGGATGTCAATTCCCACGCCCTTGTGTAGGCCGGTGGCTCGTTCTCTGCATAGACCAGCGATCGACCGGAATTCACAGCTGCCTTGTGCTGCCAAAGCAGTTTCAGTGACTTGGTCTTCTGCTTCTGCCATGAGTAAAAGCGGCTGACGTCGTTCAGTACATTCGACAATCGAATTCGATCGTTCGAGAGAGCCATTCTTTCGAGCTTCCCCGATTCAGTCAGAGCGAACTGAACAATGGGATTGGAACTAAGTTCGGAGCTGTTGTCACGCAGATCGGTCGCATTCCCGAAGGCCACGATGACGATATCCGGCTGCAGATTCCGCACCACGTGGCGATACAAGGCCAGCTCTTGCCCGGTTCCTGACCCGAAGATTCCGAAGTTCATCACCTGCCACTCACGGTTCCCGGCAGCCTCTCCATTGAGCAACCGCTGCAATTGGCCACAAAACGTCTGATCCTCCGGCAGCGCCATCGCCGCCGTGTAGGAA
>JBKDRW010000217.1:0-13132 GCA_046341255.1 Planctomycetota bacterium | reverse complement strand
GGTATAGACCGTGTCCGTGCCGTTGCGTCGCTTATTTCGAAGAACGCTGGACCACTTGGCAGCGAAGTAGTCCGCATAGCTGCTGCTGTCAACCAGCCGGTCCACAAGGCGATCTCGCTTCTGAGGATCCTGATCCGACAGAAACTGCTTCGTCTCTTCCAGCGTCGGCAGACGTCCGGCAATATCCACCGTGGCACGCCGCAGAAACGTGGAGTCGTCGCACACAGGACCAGGCGGAATTCCCAATTGCTTCAGTCGCTTCATCACCAGAGGATCGACAAACGTCTTCTCCTGCGGAGTCTGATCCACCCTGACACCCTGAGGAATCACCGCACGAAAGACGGCTACCTGTCCCTGAAAACGCACCATCACGGCCGCTTCACCGGGCGTTCGTCCCAACGTCACTCGTCCGTTCGTATTCACCGCAGCAAGTTCACTCTGATTCGACTCGAATGAGGCCAAACGCGTGACATCTCGAACAGAGCCGTCGCTGTAGTGCCCCAGAACCACCAGCTGCTGCTTCGTGTCAAAGTCCATTTCCCGAACCGGTGGTACCACTTCGATTCCGCGTATGACCGGATCTGTTTCATGACCGTAGGGCATGCCCTGACGAATCCAACGCACAATCAGATCCCACTCGTAGGACCCCTGTGACATCCTCTTCCCGCCACCATGGGCCATCATGTTCGCGGGTTTCGCCAGCAGCAGACTGAATTCAGGGTCCGCCGGAAAGATCCGACGCCCGCGCGTCTCGTGAACCAGATAGTCGTAGTCTTCCTCCGGATAAAAACCAAGCAACGACAACCTGAAGCCGTTCTGACCGTCTGCCTTCCCGTGACACCCACCGGCATTGCATCCGAGACGCGTAAACACGGGCACAATCTCGTTCGCAAAATTGATCGGCAACTCTCCGGCACATTGCTCGACATGAAGCTTCGTCGTTGCAGTCTGACCGGTCGGAACCTTTGCCGTAATGATCACATCTCCATCCGCCAGAGGCGTGACAAAACCATCGGCTGCAATACTGATCAGATCGGGTCGATCCACGCTGTAGGCTGCATCGTGAGTCAGATCATGTCGCTGCCCTGAGGAAAATGTTCCCGTAACCAGGAGCTGCCGTCGAGCAATCTGCCCGGTCAGCGTGGATGCCCCACCCTCAAACTCAAGCGAGACCAGATCACCCCGCGGACCAAGTCCCGGCGGATCCGCTCCCTCCGTCAGCGACACAGACAGACTCAGACCACCCAGCACCCCGACACAGAACAGAACGCGCCGCAGGCTTTTCATGATTCCCGTTTCCCGGTCCCTGATAACGTGCGAGGATGAACTCACTTCGACATGAGTTTTCGACCATGGCATTTCAGATCCTCCGAGGCACTCCGAGTTTTCAGCACATCCACTCATGCACACATGTTGAAGCACGGCAGATTCCCCCAGTGAGTCAACCATTGATCACGCCTTTATGTTTCTGCAGTCTGCACAGACGTCGGGGAAACATCACCCGTCATCCAGTGCAACTGCCGGACACATCCTGTTCCTGACTCAAAACCCCAAACAGATTGACAACGATGATGGACTCACCGCACATTCGCTGGCAACTCCAGAATCCGCGCGAGACCGTCACCATTCGCTGAAAGAACTCGTGCACCATCCTGACTATAACAGGCCGAATTCCCGATTCGACCTGATCGCTGTTCCAGAAGGGACGAACCATCGGCAGGATTCCAGATCCTGAGGGTTCCAGCATACCCGTAGGAGAGCAGCCGGGTGCCCTGAGAATTGAACGCCACCGAATGGATGTAATCGTTATGGCCAACCAGCGTTCGTTCAATGACGCCGGTCAGAAGATTCAGCAGATACACGTTCCGATCGGCGCCAGCCATCGCCAGCATCTGTCCATTCGGATGTACGGAAACCGAATACATGGTCTCCTCTGTGGTTGTCAGTTGTTTCAACTGACGGCCTCCTGTCACATCCCACAATCGGATGGTTCGATCCGCCGAAGCCGAGACCACCAGCGACTCATCCGGAGTGAATGCAAGCGAGTGAACAGCCGCGGTATGTCCTGACATCTGAGCCCGCTGTTGCCCAGGACGATGATCCCACAAACGCACTGTCTGATCAGCGCTGCCCGATGCGATGACTGAACCATCACGCGACACGGCCACACTGTAGACGGGACCTCCGTGAGTGAATTGACGGACAAACGACGGAGCCGCATAAGACCACGACCGCAGTTGCCCGTCCACATGGCTGGTCCAGAAGCTTCCACCGTCCCGATCAAAACGCACCGCATGAATACCCGTTTCACTCGAAACGTCCTGATGAAGAATCAATTCATTGCCCGGCTGAGGATTCTGAGGCGGCAACGGCGGTCCAAAGACCAACAGCTTCGCCTTGTCGTCTGCAATATCCGAGCGAGCAGCGCACGCCACCACGAGTTTCGTGCCATCCATCGAGAAAGCAAGGGATACGACCGCCTGACGAGTCTCCAGTTTTTGCAGCAACTCTCCGCTGCCATTCCACAGCAAAACAGTTCCATCCGCCGCACCAACCGCAACCCGCTGCCCATCAGGTCGCAACGCCAGGGCCCTCGGATCGGCCAGATTCTCAGCCCAAACCTTCGTGGTCTGCCCCGTGGCTGCATTCGTGGCGATCACTTTTCCATCAGACGAGGTCGTCAGAATCTGCGCACCGGCGGCCGTCAGAACCAGATCACTCACAGCCTGTGCATGCACCTGATGCGACCGCAATGAGGTGACCTTCCATGTCCGCAGGCTTTTGTCGGCCGATCCCGTGATGAGAGTCTGACTGTCAGACAGCCATCGAGCGACCACGCTGCCGGGCTGGTGCCCTGTCAGAGTCTGCAGCGAATGCCCGGTGACGGCATCCAGGATGTGAAGCCTGCCATCTGCCGTCGTTGACGCGACCTTCGTGTTGTCACCAGAGATTCCAACCGAAACCACAGGCTGTTCATGGGGAATCGACAGCACCTGCGCTCCGTCATTCACCGTCCATACGCGAATCACCTTGTCACGTCCAGCCGCATACAGACGCTGGCCACCGGCACTGAAAGCCACGTCCACAACGGCCTCCGGTCCAGCCTCAAATGTTCGCTCGTTCACTCCGTCCGCAAGCCGAATCTGTTGAATCTGCCCGTTTTCGAATCCCACAAAGATCCGTGTGCCATCCGCAACGCCCGCAACCGCGTTCGCAGGAATGGCATTCTGCTCCCACTGTCGAATCAGATTGCGATTCAGAACGACAGCAAAAGGATGAACGCCTGCTGCAACCCATTGACGACCCTCCGCACCTGTCACCTGGACCAGCGACGCCGGCGTCTCCAGCGCGACTTCTTCAGTCACCTTTCCAGTGGCCAGTGAAATGGCTCGCACACGCGACCGACCGTCCGCGACAACCACTTCCTGACCATCTCGGCTCAGACTGATCGAGCTCACATTTTCGCCCAGTATCATCGGGCCGCTGACAGCACTGTCTGCAAGGCTGACCTGCCAGGCAGAGCCATCTGCTGTCGCGGCAACCACCCGCATCCCGTCTGCATGCACCGCCAGAGTCTTCAACGGTGCTGGCGCCGCAACCACAGGCGTCATGGAAGTGCCATCAGCCTTCCAGCGGACAAGCTGCTGCCCCTGAACGGTGGTGGCAATCATGGCCGTCTCACCAGCGCAACTGGCCAGCGTGGAAATCGTATCCGTCGGAACCGAGGGAACCACAGCGCTTGTCGACAGCAAAGCCGACGTCACTGTCCGCAACTGGTGATCCTGACCGCCCACCACGATCGAAGCCCCATGCCCCCACGCGATGGCAAGTTGCGGCGCCCCCAGCGTCGTTCGTTCGGCCAGTTTCCCCGTCTGCAGATCCCAGATCGAAACCAGTCCGTCATCACCTGTTGACACAAGTTGCTTGCGCGAGGATGGATTCGAAAATGCAATGACTCGAACAGGCGCGGACTGTGTGAACCGCATCCGAGCGGTCACTTCACCGCCTGCCGATGCAATCGCTCCAGTGTCCCAGACAGCAACCGTTCTGTCTTCCGACCCCACCGCGAGGAAAGCGCCATCCACACTGAAAGCCAGATCGGTCACAGCCGCCGCCGCGCCGGTGAATGAGCGAATCGGCGTCGGACTCGTAATGCGGCCCTCCACCACTGACCAGATCCGAACCAGTTTCCCTCCACCACTGACCGCCAGCAATCTGCCATCCGGAGAGACCGCCAGAAGCCGACTGTCCGCATCCGGAACTGCGGTCATCTGATCCGTACTGATCGGGAGCAAATGACAGCGTCCGTCAGCACCACACGCGACCAGAGACTTGCCTGCTGCCTGCCATGCCAGACCCTGCGTTGTCACGGCCGGAGATTCCAGATGCTCCAGCAGACGACCGTCTGAGTCATACACCCGAATCCCGTCGACACTGGCTACGCCAATTGAGCTTCCATTCGGCGAAACAGACATCGCGACGATCTCCTGGGACGCAGCCGCCAGTGACCAGACTGCAGTGCCGTCATCGGCCTTCCAGCATTTGACCATGCGATCGCTCCCGACCGACAGCAAACGTGAGCCGTCGCGAGTGGCATCCATCAACCGCAGAGTTCCGCCATGATTCAGCGAGCGAAGCACGTTGCCGCTGGCGATCTCGACTGTCCGAATCGTCCCGTCATCACTCCCCACCAACAACACACCGCCCCGAATCATGGTCTGACGCACCGGTGATGCGGCTCCGGGGATCTGGCGGATCTCCTGTCCATCAGACACCTGCCAGTGATGCACGACACTTTCACCCGCAGACGAGAACGCCGTTTGCCCATCATCCGCAATGGCCACACTGATGACCGGACCGCTGTGGTTTGTCTGTTGAAACACTTCCGCACCATTCGCGTCCAGATCCCAGACTCGCGCCGTCTTGTCCGCCGACCCTGAAATCAGACGAGTCGCACCGGCATTGAACGCCAGCGACGTGATGGCCGCTTCATGGCCAGGCAAAGTCGCTACGATCTGTCCGGTCTCCCGATCACGAACGACGATGGCCGGGCGGCCATTGGCTGTACCGGCTACTGCAAAACGTCGACCGTCAGGTGACGACGCAGCCACCTGATACGGCGCTCCGTCATTCGACACTTCTCTCGCGGCATCAATCATCTGCCAGTGCCGAATCATCAAATCCTGACCCAGCGTCGCCAGTCTCTTTCCATCCGGAAGAAACGTGACATCGAGCACGGCAGTCGGCATGACCAGTCGCTTCATGATCAAAGCCCCGTCAGGCACTGACCAGACGAGCAGCACGCCGCTTTCCGTCGTCGCCGCCGCATGCGTGCCGGAGGAACTGATCGCCACTGCGGTGATCCCCCCGACAGCCAGTCCTTCACTCAGAACACGAACCGTCTGACCGGTCGTCAGATCCCAGAGTCGTACGGTCTGATCGGCCGAGCCACTGATCGCCCACCGCCCGTCACCGGACGTGGCCACCGTTCGAGCCGGCTGCGAATGCCCGGGCGACATTCGAGGCGGTACGATCGGCAACTGCCAGCGCTTCAAAGTCCCATCCGCACCACCACTCCAGAGGATCGGCTGTGTCCTGTCATATTCGACCGCGGTCGTCGCTCCGTCATGTGCAATCCACGCCCCCTGCGGGCTGCCATCAGCCACATTCCAGAGACTGACTCCACCACCAGCGTCTCCTGCTGTCACCTGCTGCTCATCACGGCGGATCGAAACCGTTTGCAGAACGTTCGTCGGATGCGTCATCGCACGAACAGGCTGACCGCTGCTGCTCCAGAGACGCAATGTTTTGTCGTCACTCACCGTGGCCACCCACTGGCCGGAAGGAGCCGAACTGACTGCACGGATCGTCTGCTGATGACCAGCCAGGCTGATGGGCGCCGTCGGATAAGCCCAGTGCCGAATCGTCCCATCCTGTCCGACCGACACGAACTGCTGATCACCGGGCAGAGTCAAGACGTCCCGCACAGCACCCGCATGGCCACCGATCCTCGCACGCAGAACTCCGTCACTGAAATTCAGAACTCGCAATTGCCCCTGCTCATCACCCGCCACAACCGTAGATGCGTTCGGAGAAATGGCGACGCTTGTCGAAATCACATCATGGGCCGGAAACTCCCGCGTCACCTGCCCCGTGCTCGAATCCACCAGTCGCAGACTCTTATCCTCACCGGCAACCAGCAGTGCGGGCTGACCGGGAATCACCAGCACATCCCGCAGCCCCATGGGCATCTCGACGCTGCGCTGAACTGCCGGAGGCAACTGCCACACGCGAACAGTTCCATCCGAACCCCCGCTGATCAACTGCGTATTGTCAGGGTGATACGCGAGGCTTGTGATACCGCCTTCATGCATACCAAGCTGCCCCAGCGGAGCATCCAGGAACGGGCTCCATAGCAGCATATTCCCATCTTGATCCGCCGTGACGAACTGCGTTCCGTCGGCTCGGTACGCGATGGCCTGAACGTCAGATTGATGACCCGGTCGGGGCACGGAAGACGATCCGTCCAGCACGGCCGACTGCGGGTTCATGGCTGCCTGCGAAATCACCTTCGCCGTATCCCACAGGCGAACGTTCGGCTCACCACCGGCACTGACCAGAAACCGTCCATCCGGACTGAGTGAAAATGCTGAGCCCCTGTCCGGATGAGCGGCGATCTGAAACTGTGGCTTCACGGCCGGCAGATCCCAGACCCGAACGGAATTGTCCTGAGCGCCGGTCACCAGAGTTCGACCATCAGCACTGATCGCCACGCAATAGACGGGCCCTGTATGACCTTTGTATTGACGAAGTTCCCCGCCCGTCCTGACATCCCACAAACGAACGGTTTCGTCGGCTCCAACCGTGACGGCTCGATCCCCATCGGGCGTCAAGGCTCCCATCAGTACGGCCGACAGATGCCCTTTCAATTCCACCGGCTCTGTGGTCTGAGCATCGCATTCGCGATGACTGAGCACAGTCAGTACGGCAATCAGCACAGCATTCGCTGTGAATCGAGGAAGGTCTGACGAGGGGGTAGGCATCGCAACTTCCGAAGGGCAACTGCAGGATGGAGTTTCGCCGCTGGAACTTGGGGACTTTTGACTATATCAACTCCCTCAAGCGAACCAAAACGAATCTCGGGCCCCCACCGCAAAGAAATCTGTTTTCGACGCCGAATACGGATTGCCGCAACTGCCCGAAAGCCATGGCCATTCGCGGTCACGTTTGCACGTTCCGGGCAGACTGTCCGGCACGAGAACTCCACAGCCAATCGGCACCGGGACCTAATGTCCTTTTCGCTTTCAAGTGCGAAGAGTCTGATCACGCCGACGGAAAAGTGTGGAATTCTGCACGCCTCATCACGGCAGGATTTTGGTGCTCATCGGCCTGCTGATCGCCCCATCGGTGTCGCATGGAGGTCAAACCGTCCATTCCGCTGCTCAGTCGACCGCCGGCTGACGTCCGAATGGAACGAGAAGACTTTCGCCTCGATTTCCCGTTGACCATCCGCACCCTGCTCTGCATCCTGCTGTCCGGCCTGATGTGGCTGCCGCAATCGTTGTCTCGGCGAACATCACCTTGAGCTGAAACGGCATGACGAATCAGATCCGAGTCATCAAGCCCTATGATCATCTCGGAACATGGGTCTTCGATGATGATCGAGTCGGGCTTGTTCAGGAACCGTTCGTCAGCGGCGTTCCAGAGATGCTTGATCATCTTGTTCAGGACATCCCGGAGGCTCACAACGGCTTCCGATTTCTGTTCTCGTCCGATCCGTTCCCCGGCTTTCAAAGAACACTCACGTAGGTTCGCGAAGAGATGGGAGGCCTCTGGTATCACGCTGCTCGTCCGGCGATCGAAGGCTGGTTGTGCCCGGCATGATTTCGATATTCTGACTCAGCACCTGCCCGGTGATTCATCAAGGCGGAGGCCTTGACACGCTGACCAGAGCTGAGTCGACGACGTCGGCGTTGCAACCCCGCAGGGGATGTCATCCAGCCCGAGTCGTCAGAATCAGCCTGAACACAACAGAAACCCGGGGAGACAAATTCGTGCGTGCCGGAAATGTGGCTTAACGGCTCTCGATCCGCAAACCCGTGATCGCATCGGGCACAGCAATTCGCGCGGAGCCAGTGCAGCCTGGGCTCTTCTCACATGAACCAGTTGCCGAAAGGAAGCGACCGTCCGGGAGACCAGCAATCCCAAGCGAGCCGTCAAACTTGTAACGGCCCTTCATCTGAAACCCGGCATCGGTCACAAGCAGAGTCTCCGGATTGCCGTAACAGCCGAACCACCAGCAGTCGGCCGCAAATGTGGCCGTCTGAATGCCAAGGCGCGTATAACCACTCCTGATCACGTGCCTCTTCTGAAACGTAAACTCGGAGTCATATTCGTAAACTTGATTGTCCTCAACCCCCTCTGGCAAGCCACCCACCACAAAAAAGTGTCCGTCGCGAAATCCAATGCCTCCTGCACCATGCACCACTTCCGGAACTTCATGCCGTGCCACTTCCTGCAGCGTTGCCGCATCATAAACGTAAACCCAGGAATCAGCATTTCCGTTCGGATCGTTGAACTGCCCGAGGTTCACCGCAACAAAGAGCCTTCCCTCATGAAGACAAAGATCGCCGTGATGGTCGGCGACCGGCACTTTTTTCAACAGACGTCCCTTCTGATCCGTCTTCACGAGTGTCGTGGTGAAGCACCAGTAGATCGACCCCTGATCCGTACAGATCCCCTGCAGATGATGCTGATACGCGCCCTCGCAGACAACATTCCCAAACTCCTCAGCGCGGCCCGTCGAAACGACGAACAGGACTGTCAAAAACGCCGCGAGTCCTCTCATTGTCAATCTCCCGGATTCCTCGACCGAAGAGCCTGCTCCAGCGGGCATGCATCTTCACGAATTTCACCTCGCCGATACCTTTCCAGCAACTCCCTTGACCGCTGGGCCAGCATGCGCCGGACTTCACGCCGCTTGCCCTTCACTCGAGGGATCACCATCAAGTCGTAAGCGGTCGTCTGGTGCCTCATCCACGCAATCACAGCAGCTTCAGCTCGTTCCCCAACCGGAATTCGCCTTGTGCGGGCCACCGTGCCGCTCCCGACCGGAGTCGCATGCTTTGCAACCGCATCAGCGATTCGCTGCGCAAGATGGGCATGATTGGAATCGAACGCCAGAAATGCCACAACGGCTTCGGTGAAGTCTTCCACGTAGACTTCCTGAGCCCTGGCCCGTCGCCTCGCATCAGATTCCCTGCGTCTGGAAAAACCCTCTGTGGCTCGCTCCGCTTCAAGTTCCTGTCGAATCCGCTCAATCGTCGCTGCCGGCGCCCACACCCCCCTCGAGAAAACCTTACGCCCCTGCAGCTCCTGGATCACCCAATGATCCCCGGCGGATTTCACTCGTCGGGTCAGCGCCGCATCGCCGGGCGAAAGCAGCACCCATCCATCGGGGGCAGCCAGAACCCGGCCATCAGCCGTTCTGACAGTGTTGGCTGTG
This sequence comes from Planctomycetota bacterium, assembly GCA_046341255.1. GTDB lineage: Bacteria > Planctomycetota > Planctomycetia > Planctomycetales > Planctomycetaceae > SXXK01. The sequence goes on along the minus strand of JBKDRW010000217.1, from coordinate 3,627 downwards.
GGACCGGGTCTGAAGGCTGAGTCGTTCATTGGTCTTCCGTTTCTTCGTCAAACTGCTGGCTCACGATCCTGGCAGGGTTCGACAACTGATGCTCCTCCACCCGGTCAGCGATGATCGCAGCTGGAAGAACACACAATCCCCGTGAACCGATGGCAGACAATCATGGATCTCCGGCATGATACATCACCGCCAGCCAGACGGTTGGTTCGTCGGGTGTGGTCCAGTCGACTCGATGCTTCTGATGTGCCGGGATATTCATCATGTCGCCCACGGTCATGTCCACCATGCGATCTTCAAACTGCAACCGTGCTGCTCCTCTCAGCACCATCACCCACTCATGTTGCGGCTGATCATACCAGAACTCAGCGGCCGAAGCGTGGCCATGGGAAACAATTCGCTCAATGCGCACATGGGCGGATTCGATCAGAATCCGAACGAGCTCCTTCGGCAAATGCTGTGGGAGATCATCAAAAATGTTGTCGGTCTGGCCCCGGATGCATCCGCTCTGTGATTGAGAGGGAGCAAAACGTGGCACCTCCTGTCCGCCAACTAGCACCGTCCCCGGAAACATGGCCCTCGGGCGAACCCACAAAGCCCGTTCGCCATACTCCTCGCGATACACGATAAGTTCTTCCGACGTCTCACTGTGTCGAGCACCACCAATCACGGTGTACTCATTCCCTTGGTAATGCCGATACCGACCGGGAAGAATTCCAGTCATGCGTGCACCTGACTCCGCAGAAACGCCAGCAGATTTTCAGCGTCGTCCGTGCCGATCCGCAGCGGTTGCCCATTCCTGAAGGAAACCATCACGCAGTCTCGACCCCAGAGATTCCACACCCAGCCGCCACGAATGCTTCGATGGATGCCCCAGCCGTCGATCAGCAATGTCCGACCGATCTCAACGTTTGACATGTCGACATAATTCACGGTCCGGCGGAACAGTGGTACCGGCCCAAAATGAATCGACAGAACCTGCCCCTGATCTTCGACAGTCAGTTCATGAAAACACGAACCCAGCATGGCGATCAGCAGCCCCACGCAGCCGCTGATGACGACTCCTGAAGCTTCACCGCTGATGGCGCCCACAACGAGGCAGGCGAGAGCACACCCGTAAAGGATCAGACAGAGCGGAGCGCTTTGCGTGTGAGAATAATTTTTGATCGCGTCGGGCTGGTTCATCTCGCACCTGCTCTAATACCGAATTCGATTTTCCTTCCCCACCCACGCACGCAGAGCGATCAACGCCTCCTCTCGAAGGGACTGCTCCATCGGAATCACTCGCTCACGGACAGGTTTCCTGATCTCGTCGTAAAAGTTCCGATCATCGAATCCGGCCATGGCCGCATCATCGCACGTCGCGGCGTAATAAATTCGGTCCAGCCGCGACCAGTAAACTGCAGCCAGGCACAACGGACATGGCTCACAGCTGCTGTAAAGCTCACATCCCGCCAGAGTGAACGATTTCAGGCGGGAACAGGCATCACGGATCGCCACGACTTCCGCATGAGCTGTCGGATCATTCGACGATGTCACCTGATTCCAGCCGCTCCCCACAATAACCCCGTTCTGCACGATGACAGCCCCGAACGGGCCACCGGCGTCGGCTTGCATCTTCTCCAGGGAAAGGCGTATCGCCTCGCGCAGAAAGACGGGGTTCACTGATCATGTCCTCACGAAGTCAACAGGTAACCAGGCGCTGATCCGTAGGCCCGGAAAGCTCGCGTCGAACCGCAGGATTCGGGCCGCCGAATTCGATCAAAGACCGCGATGAAACTCAACTGCCTCAGCAAACTGCTCAGGACATGCGATAAGTCGGCACCGGACGGCCCGGTCGAAAACTCTGCAACGAAACAACGTTCTGAGTCGCTCGGATGGCAGCAGCAGCGGCAGCCAATTCTTCACGGACGATCACCTCCAGTTCCACCGGATCGATCGCAACACGGGCATTCACGACAACATTGGCTGTTGTCGTTTTGGTTCCCGAGGCCAGCGAAAGCTCCGGCCCCGTCTGATTGCTGACCACATTGGCGACCGCATAGCTGGTGTCGCAGAGTCCGATGACTTTCAGATGAGCTGCCTCGGCACTGACCGACAACAGCCTCCTGTGCAGTCGCCGGGCCAGATCCATCAGCAGCAGATCCAGCTCGAAGGACAGCGGTGATGCCATCACAACCTGACCATTCAGCCAGCCGAGCTCCGCTTCGCCTTCCGCATATCTGTCATAATCCACATCCATGACTCGCTTACCAAACTGACCACGCTGGCTCAACGTTTCGAGAAAGGCTCCAAAACCTTCTCCGGTCTTCGCAGAGCAGCGCAGGACAGGACGCCCAGGATACTCACGCTCAATCAGCGACTGCAATTCAGAGACATCTGCTGCTGACAGTTCGTCAACACGATTGATCACCACAAAATCCGCTTCCTCGATCTGCTTACGGAAAATATAGCTCGCCTTCGGCGAGAACCCACTGGTCCCTTCCCCTCGAAGAATTCTCAGCCCGTGGCCTGGTTTCAGAATGACGCCGTAGGGAGCAATGTCCAAAGGGACGCCGTAAACTTCGGTCAGCGGCCGAATCACAGTCGCCACAAGGTCCGTGCAGCTTCCAACCGGCTCTGCCAGAATCACGTCCGGAAGCTGACCGTGACCGAGCCCTTCAACTGTTGCTGTCAGCGCATCAAAATTGCAGCAGAAGCACGAGCCAGCAACTTCTCCCACGTCAAAACCCTGTGATCGCAGACTTTGAGTATCCACAAGATCTGTCGTCTGATCATTGGTCACAATCCCGACCTTCTTCCCCTCGCTCATGTAATGACGGGCAAGTCGAGAAATCGTGGATGTTTTTCCTGCCCCGAGGAATCCACCAACCATGATATAGACAGGCTTCATCGTTCTTGTTCCCTTCACTGAGTCAAGTGAGATCCGTGGCACCGGACAACAGCCGCCGCCAACCTCCCAACAGATGACAGCGGCTATGTTCGATCCGGAACTTCCAGACGGCAACATCCCAGATCAAGCACTCGCGTGCCCTTTCGTCTGGTGCACTGCAGGTCTTCATGGAGTCGATAGTACATAAACCGGCCCTCGCGACGCACTTCCACGAGATCCGCGTACCTCATGATTTTCAGATGGTGCGAGACCGTCACGACTTCCGCTTCCAGAAGTTCCGCAATGTCGCCGACCGTCAGTTCTCCATGACGCAATGCATTCACAATCTTCAGCCGATGAGGGTCACCCAACGCCCTGAGACGCTCGGCACAAAACGTCGTATCAAAAACTTCCTGGGACACAATGACCCGCCACTTTACGATATATTCTAACGATCGTGAGATTTTTATGCTAACCATCCGGAGCAATCAGAGCAACCGTCTGCGCCATTCTTCTGGTTCGCGCGTCGTTCAGATGCTGATCAGGTGACGACAGCATCAGAAAACAAGTCTTCACCGGCGCATTCCGGAAAGCAGAAATGCTCTCGGTCGGAGCCATGACCCGGAAATCGCAGCAACAGTTGGCAGACAACGGCAGGGCGTCAATCGGCAGCAGCAACTGTCGTGATCAAGCGCCCCGCACAACGCACCCGAGGAACACCCCGGAACACTTGCTCCGATCGCCTGTCGGCCGGACCA
>JBKDRW010000216.1:0-9210 GCA_046341255.1 Planctomycetota bacterium | reverse complement strand
GATTTGTTCCTGTCGAGAAACCGATGCATATGCATGATTTTCATGCCACGTTGCTGCACGCACTGGGGCTGGACCATAAGCGGCTGACATTTCGCCATGCTGGTCGCGATTTTCGACTGACTGATATCTTTGGCAACGTCGCGACGGACGTGTTTGCGTAGGGCTTTCGAAAACAGCGACTGGCTCTCGAGCCAGCACGGCTCCTGCTGTTCCGGCAACTTCGAGTGTGACTGGCCTGTTGTTGAAGCGTGCCGCAGATCAGTCTGTTCCACCGTGTTGTGGGGAAATCCGAGCGGTCTTCAGGATCGAGTTCATGAGTGCGTCAGCGATAACCATCATGCCTTTGTCACCCGGATGTCCGGCGACCCCGGCGTGATGAAAATGCCGCTCCGACCGCGCATGGCAGGATTCGTCAACCTTGCCGCTCAGGTCGACCCACGTCTGTCTGGCGTTCAGTGTTTCGCCCTTCATGATCTCATCCTTCACTGAGTCCGACCAGAACTGACTTCGAACAAAGATGTGTGGATGCTCATGGTGTTCGAGTGTCTGCAGCAATTTCTGAAATGCCTGACGGAATTCCTCTTTAGCTTCGGTTGATTCAGGTTTAGCGACGTTTTCGCCGATGGCTAAGATCACAATATCCGCTCCGAACTTAAGTTCCCTGCTGAGCTGCTCTTCGATATTGAACCTGCTCAGGTTTCGTTCAAATTCGGCGATGTTGCGGACCATGATTTGAGGCTGGCCGCCGATTTGCCTGCTGATCTGGTCAACCAGCTGATGAACATAGTCTTTGTCTTCACTGCTGGCCGCCATGCCAAAGTTTCCGGTCCAGCCGATTTCTGGTGCCGGCGCGTGCACTGTGATGCTGTTACCCAGGAACAGTATGCGATTCACCGCGAGAGAACCGATGCGAAGATCTGAGGGCGCATCGGTGCGTAGAAATGTCTCCTGAGCAAGCAGAGTGCTGGTGCAGACAAGTTGAACGAGCATTATGAAAGAGTGCATGTTCCGTTCGATTGAAGATTCTGTGGTTGTTCTCTAGACATTACGATTCCGCTGGATTTCAACAAGACCGAGCAGGGATTTCCATGATACACCATCCTTCAGGCGACTATTCGTTTGTTCCTGGCATCGCACCGTATTCGTGTGGTGTGATTTCGAAGCTGGGCTATGAAATCGTTTCGGTAACGCTCAGGGCTCTGATCGACTGGCGCTCGGGCTTCGATCTGATTGACACTCTGCTCCGGAAGGAGCAGCGAGCTCGCACATCGCTGTGCGCCGTTTCGCTGCGTTCACCCGAACCGTTTACCTTCGATGGTTTCGCCGCGTTCAACGCAGACTATGCTGCTGTGCTGAAGAAGTGGGGCGTCTTTGTGGATGGCGTGAACCCGATTGCTCGTACCAACATCGTCCCTGAGACTCGACCGTCGCAGGTTCCCTCATTGTCTGGCTTCGCGTTCACCAGACCCTGTCGATCAGAATTGCCGCCTACGTTTGTGGTCGCTGGAGCTGGTGAATTACCCGAGGGTATCCTGAATCGTGACAGCATCTATCGCCTCGGCGATCTCAGTGCGGATGGACTGGTAGACAAAGCTCGCTTCGTCACGAATCTGATGAGTTCACGCCTGATTCAGCTTGGGACCGGCTGGGCCGCCGTGACTCGGACAAATGTGTACACGATTCATTCGATGGATCGCATTATTTCCGAGGTGCTTGAGCCTCAGACGGATCTCGCATCACGCCACGGCTTTAACTGGTTCTACTCTCGCCCACCGATTGAAGGGATCGAATACGAAATGGACGTTCGCGGTGTCAGAACGGAGTGGGTGATTGAAGCGGACTTCCAGCGGGCCTCCTTGAGCGGATGAGACAACCGGCAAAACCTTTTTCCTTCAATGTTGTTCTCTGTGCTGCTTCGCCGCGGAGGGGTTGGAGATGCGCGTTCAGCATGGTCTGAAGCACTGCGAAGAGCACTTTCTGGTAGACATCCGGAGCATCGTTTCGGCGGATTTTCGCGAGTCCACATCGCAGAATTACGGGCCGATCGACATCAAGGAAATGGGCAAGAGTCTGGCTCTTCGCGGAGCGTGACGCTCGCGAAATCAGGCCCTCACTGGTTGTTGGCGAGATTCGCATCTGGTTTCACGGACAGTTTGCCGCGGAGGAATCCCAGCTCGCTCAGGACTCTGGAACATTAAGGACGCAGTTGCGCAACAGCATGAGCACAAGGCGTCGGACGATCTTTGATGATTGATTCCATTGAACGCATCCGACTTACGTCAAACGTGGCAGGTTTATGGTTTTCATTATCGGGGTGAATATGCATTCGTTGAAGGTTTCGGATCAATGATCGCGTCTGCTTCCGGCAGACCGACGGCACGACAATTTTCCGCATCCCACAGAATGGGCTTCTCCATACGCAATGCCAGAACGCCCAGCATGCCGACCTCCGTGATGCGAGCACCGATCTCAAACGGCGAATACGTTTTTGCATCGCCGGCACAGGCCAGCACCCATTCGAACATGTGCGAGTTATTCACGCGACTCCATCGTGGCCGCTGGCCTTTGGCAGCCTTCGCCGGATCCCATCTGAGGACTTCGGTATCGATGCGAGGCTGAGTCCTCGGAATTCGTGCGACCTCTGGAAGATCCGCTCCGCGAAATTCGTTTGCTTCCCTGAGTCGGACGTTGCAATCTGTGTTCCAGAGCCCGGCTGACAATGTACCCTCGCTGCCCACGATCAGGCATCCGGTTGTGTCGACCGCACCGTGGGTCACCTCTTTGGGCGGAAGATTGTTGTCACCCGAGTAGAAGATGAGCTTCACAGGGCCACGTCTGCCCTTCGCTGCAAACTCGAATGTGACCGTGCAGCGAGTCGGGAAAGACTCGTGTCCCATGTGCTCACCCGCAGCGTTGATCCGCGTCGGGGCATCCAGATCCAGAGCGCGATAAGCCAGCTGAAAACCATGGCAGCAGAAATCAGCCAGTGATCCACCCCCGAAATCATACCATCCTCGCCACTTGCCAGGATGATAGATCTCGCTGTTGTAAGGCCGTGATGGTGCATCGCCGAGCCAGAAGTTCCAGTCGAGTCCTTCTGGAATCGGATCGCTTGTTGCTGGTCGATCAACTCCATTGGGCCAGCTATGCGCCGGATGCCAGACGTGCACTTCCGTAATGTTGCCCAACAGACCAGACTGAATGACTTCAAAGCTGCGTCGAAAGCCTTCCGTGGAACATCCCTGATTGCCAGTCTGAGTCGCCAGCTTCGGATAACTCATCGCCAGGTTTTCCAGTGTGCGACATTGCGCCACGGAATGTGCCAGCGGCTTTTCGCAGTAGACATGTTTGCCGGCCTTCAAGGCAGCTTCGCAGATCGGGACATGCCAGTGATCAGGGGTAGCGACGATGACCCCGTCGACTCCCGATTCCTTGTCGAGCAGATCACGATAATCACGATATGATCTTGCCTGCTTCAGCTCATTGATCTGCAATGCGCTGTCGAGTTGCCTCTGATCCACATCGCAAATGGCAACGACTGACTGATCCAATTTGTTGAGTTCCGGAATCAAATAGCCTCGCATCTGGCCACCCATTCCGATGCACGCAAATGACAGCTTTTCATTTGGCGAAAGACAGCCTGTAAGCCCGTTCGAAACGAACGAGGAAAGTCCGAATCCTGCCGTGGACAATTGAGCGAATCTGCGACGAGAGATTTTCCGCGTCATTTGAATCTGCCTGAATCACGGATGCTGGAAAACTGAGACGGAATCGTGTTGATTCGTGTGATCGCGTGGAAACACTGACTTCCGGATTCACGTGGAAATCCGGATTTTCATTCCGCGTCCGCGAACAATGGATCATATTGTTGATTACTGCTGCTTTCTAACGCCCGATACTCTGTCCCGAAGACTTTTTTGTCCTGTTTGCCTTCAAGTCAAAATTGCTTTCGCCGACGATTTCTGAGAGGGCTTGAAGCAGATCAGGGCCGATGTTGACCTTGCAGTCATTGCCGGTTGTCAGAATGTAGCGAAGGCGCGATCCTGCCGTATTTTCGGAGTCATCGGCGACCATCTCATGATGGTCGTTGCCGTTTCCATTCATAGACCGGCCGTTTTCAGCCCACGAATCAACGATCAAAATGACATCAGTTGAGCCGGGATATCTGGAGATGACATTTCGGACTCGCTGAATTTCGTCCGTTGAATGCAGTCCTTTTTCGAACTTGATGGCGACTTGTGACGTGAACTCCTTATCGGCCTGATCCAGTGTCAGAATTCGATTGACCACGACGTTTGGTTCTCGTCCTCGTCGATCAACCTTGCCGGCGACTATGATCACATTCTCGGACTTGATCAGTTCCTCATAACGTGCGTAGTCGTCCGACCAGGCGATGCAGCGAATGATGCCGGATGGATCTTCAAGGTCGAAGTTCGCGTATTTCATGTTACCGTTGCGACTGGCTTTTTTCGCTGTGGCGATCTTGATCGACGAAATCATCCCCCCAATCACCACCTGCGCGCCGTCTTCCATTTCGGCGAGTTCGGAATTCCTGTGCTGCGCGTAGCGCTCCATGCGTCTGGAATGCTGAGTCAGCGGGTGTGATGTCAGATAGAATCCGATCGTTTCCTTTTCCCACTGTAACTTCTGTGACGGAGTCCAGTCCGGAACATCCGGGAAGCTGACTGCCACCGGAGCACCCGCATCATCCAGTTCATCATCATCACCGCCGAAGAGACTCTTCTGCCCACGCGCTTTGTCCTTCTGCCGCGACATTGCGGACTGCACAGCGCGTTCAATCACAGCCATCTGCTGGGCTCGCGTGCCCGGCAGTGAATCCATCACACCGGCCTTGATGAGCGTTTCCAGTGTTCCTTTTGTCAGAACTTTCGGATCGACTCGTTCTGTCAGATTGAACACGTCCTTAAACGGTCCGTTCTCGCGACGTTCTTCGATGATCGCATGAACGACGTTTTCACCAACGCCTTTTAACGCGGCGAGACCGAATGTGATCTTTCCGTCAAGTATACCGAAGTCGACTTCGGATCGATTGATATCCGGCCCAAGGATTTCAATCTTCATCCGGCGTGCATCGTCGATGTGTTCGCTGATGCGCTCGGTGCTCTCCATTTCGCAACTGAGCAGCGCGGCCATGAACTCCACGGGATAATGTGCCTTCAAATAGGCAGTCTCGTACGCACTCACTCCGTAGGCGGTCGAGTGGGATTTGTTAAAGCCGTAGCCCGCGAAGGCAACGATGAGGTTCCACAATTCTTCGGCAACCTGTTGAGCAATACCGTTGGAGACGGCTCCGGCGATATATTCGTCATGGAAGCTGCGAATCGTTTCTTCGTTCTTCTTGCTGATCGCCTTGATGCACTTGTAAGCTTTGGACAGCTCAATGTTGCCCACGCGATTCAGAATCCGCATTACCTGTTCCTGGTAGACCATCACTCCATAGGTCTCTTCAAGAACTGCATCCACGGTCGGGTGCACTTTTCGAGGCGGCTTGCGTCCGTGCTTCACGTCGACATACTCCATCACCATTCCGCCTTCCAGCGGGCCTGGTCGATAGAGCGCGGAGGTGGCAATGATGTCTGCGAAGCAGTCCGGCTTCATCTTGGTCAGCAGATCTCGCATCCCGCCTGACTCAAGCTGGAAGACACCCTTCGTTTCACCTCGTTGCAAAAGTGCAAACGTTTTTGCGTCGGTCAGATTGTTCTTGACCTGCTCAAGATCGAAGTCCGGATGCGAGCGTTTGACGTTTTGCACAGACTTATCGAGGATCGTCAGATTCCGCAGGCCCAGAAAGTCCATTTTGAGAAGCCCGACTTTTTCAACGGTCGGGCCGTCCCACTGAGTGATGATGTCCTCTTTACCAGTAATGGTCTGCAGTGGCAGCACAGTGTCGAGCGGAACGTCGGCAATCACAACCCCTGCGGCGTGCGTACCGGCGCTGCGAGCCAGTCCCTCAACGGCAATAGCGAAGTCGATCACTTCCTTTGCGACAGGATCAAGGTCATAAGCTGCTTTGAGGTCTGCACTCTCCTCCAGAGCATCCTTGAGCTTGATATTCAGTGTATCCGGAACCATCTTGGCCAGTTCATTGACTCGCCCTATGGGCACATCCAGCGCACGTGCCACATCCCGGATCGCGTTTTTCGCCTTGAGTGTTCCATACGTGCCGATCTGAGCCACATTACGCGCGCCATACTTCTGCTTTGTGTAGTCGATCACCATCTGGCGTCGATCGCGGCAGAAGTCGATATCGATATCGGGTGGTTCTGTTCGGCTGGGGTCGAGAAATCTCTCAAACAGCAGATCGTACTTCAGAGGGCATACGTCACCCAGTCGCAGCAGATACGCCACGATCGCCCCGCACGCAGAACCTCGAGCGCCGCAGGGGATCCCGTTGCGCCTCGCGAATTCGACGAAGTCCCACACGATCAGAAAATAACTGGCATACCCCTTCGATTCGATGACACTCAGTTCGTATTCGAGTCGCGTCCAGTGTCCGTCTGTCAGTTCGGCACCAAAGCGTTCAAACATGCGGTACCAGCAAAGATCACGAAGGTACTGAATGTCAGTCTTCTGATTCGGGGGACGAAAAACAGGATAGAGCTTTCGATCGCCGAGTTGAATATCGACGCGATTGGCGATCTCCTGTGATCTCGCCACGGCACTTTCGAGCCCCGGGAAGCATGCGTACATTTCTTCCGGCGAGCAAACGTAAAGGCCATCGCTCTCCTCCAGTTTCATTCGCTTTTCGCTGTTCCGCGTGGTGCGAGTATTGACGCAGAGCATGACGTCCTGAACCTTCGCGTCTTCCTTACGAAGATAGTGGGCGTCATTGGTGGCAACGAGCGGCAGTCCCATTTTGCTCGCGAGGTCAACCGTCAGATCCATGCAGTCTTTCTGGATCCGAAATCCCGCGTTCTGAATTTCCAGATAGAATCGATCTCCAAAGACCCTTGCGTACCATTCCACAAGCTGGCGGGCTTCGTCTTTACTTTCCGCCAGTAACAAACGCGAAAGTTCCGACGAAGCGCAGCCAGAGAGGCAGATGATGCCTTCGTTGCATTCCTCCAGCAATTCGCGATCAATTCGAGGCTTGTAGTAAAAGCCCTCGAGATATGCAGATGAGGACATCCGGATCAGATTGTCAAAGCCCCTGCGATTCATTGCCAAAAGGGTCAGGTGTGATGCCGCTTCCTTCTGACGACTGGATGTTCGGTCCGTGCGTCGTCCCGGCGCAACGTAAGCTTCGTACCCGATGATCGGGTTCACTCCGCCCTTCTTGCAGCCGTTGTAAAACTCAATGGCTCCATACAGATTGCCGTGGTCGGTGATCGCAATGGAATCCATCCCACACGCCTTTACGTGTTTTACGAGGTCCGGGATCCTGTTGACACCATCGAGAAGACTGTAGTGCGTGTGACAGTGGAGATGTGCAAATGGGCGGGGAGCCGCCGGCGTTGACGAAGTTGTTGCGGGGGTCGAGTCAGCCATGTCACTTCGGTCCGTCTGGAGTACTGCAATCGCGGCAAATCGCCACGATCCCTGAGTTGCTGATGATATCGAAGACGTCGCTGATCGAGAATCGATGAGGTTCGTCTGTGAAGGAGCAGGAAATCCGTGGCTTAAGCGGCTGATTTGGTCAAGTCCAACGATGTCCGCAACTGGCTCGGATCAGGTTCGAGACTTGCAATATCCCGTCCATCCGGGAGACAACAGAGAAGCGTGATGATGACCCGATCATCGTATGTCGTTGGTCGGGAGATCGCAGGATTTGCGTGGTCGCGGAACACCTTGGAATCAAGCTGCTGATCAAACGGCGGGTCGCATCAGCGATCTTTCCTCGTCCACAATGGTGTGCTGACGGAAGCCGTCAATGGTCAGCGACTGGCCCGCAGCGCAGAAGTGGTTGTGGAGAAGTTCGAGGATTCGTTCGATACTCTTGTGCACTGCGGCTCTGCTGACCACGGTGACGCGGCTTTCTGGCTGCACCTCGCGTCGGGCAGCTATTACCTCATGGCAGCCGCCTGAGTCAGCGTGAGCGTGGATCTTTGTCGTGAATCCCGGCAGCTCTGTGACGCCACAGATTGCTGCCGTGTTGCTGTCGATACTGGCACCGAACAGGCGAACGCCTCGTCGGATAAGTGATCGGAGGGCAGAGATGGACCACCCGTGACACGTTTGCAGACTGGCGTCAGAAAAGAAAGGACCCTGAATTCCGTCTCTGGAATTCAGGGCCCGATTTCATATCAATTCAGTTGAGCCTGGCACTAGCCTTTCGTGGCCGCAAATCGACGCGCAACTTCGTCCCAGTTGACCACGTTCCAGAATGCGGTGATGTAGTCAGGACGACGATTCTGATAGTGCAGGTAGTACGCATGTTCCCACACGTCCAGGCCGAGGATCGGAGTTCGACCCTCTGAAAGGGGGGTGTCCTGGTTTGCCGTACTTTCGACGACGAGTGTACCATCCGACTTAACGCTCAACCACGCCCAGCCGCTGCCAAATCGAGTCGTGGCAGACTTGTTGAACTGTTCCTTGAATGCATCGAAGCTTCCACAAGCCTTGTCGATCGCGGCAGCCAGTTCGCCCTTCGGATTGCCGCCACCCTTCGGTGAAAGAATGGTCCAGAACAATGAGTGGTTCGCATGACCACCGCCGTTGTTGCGAACGACAGTGCGGATAACCTCTGGAACCGAGTTCAGGTCTTTCATCAGGTCCTCGATCGGCTTGTTGTCGTACGCCGTATCCTTGATCGCAGTGTTGACATTATTGATGTAGGCCTGATGATGCTTCCCGTGATGGATTTCCATCGTCCTTGCATCGATATGCGGCTCCAGTGCGTCAAATGCGTAGGACAGAGCGGGTAACGTGTATGGCATCGAAAACTCCTTAACTATTCTGCGCGAGGCAAATTCTTCGAAACGCTGAACACCAGCGTTGTCGTTGATGACGTGAGACACCTCCATTCTAGGACTCTGAATCTACCGCTCAACCGACTCGAAGCCGGTTTTTTCGGTTCAGTTGTGATCTCAGCCATTTCTTTTTCCTCGAGACAGACTGAGATTGAATTGATCAGCACCGCTTTCAGCAGGCGAGATCCGGCCACTTCATGCGAGATTGACGCTGAGACCGAACCTTGGGTCGGCGTCACATGTTGATGGAATACAAGCATCGGGCTGGGTACGAAACGGT
>JBKDRW010000215.1:0-11311 GCA_046341255.1 Planctomycetota bacterium | reverse complement strand
TATATTGCTCTTCATGATCATCGCCGTAGCGGGTTTCGGAATCCTCGCGACCTTCTTCATGATCGTCGTCGAGAAGACCCGCGATATTGGTATTCTGAAGTCGCTCGGGGCCAGTTCCACAGGTGTGATGTCCATCTTTCTTTCCTATGGTCTCGCACTCGGCATCGTCGGCAGTATTGCAGGAGTCGTCCTTGGACTCACGTTCGTTCATTACATCAATGAAATTGAAGATGGACTCAGCTGGATGACCGGAAGAAAGGTCTTTGACGAGAAGATTTATTACTTCTTTGAAATCCCGACCAATGTGAATCCCTGGATGGTGATATCTGTCGCCATGGGTGCCATCAGCATTGCTGTTCTGGCCAGCATCCTTCCCGCTCGCCGAGCAGCTTTGTTGCATCCTGTCAGAGCACTGAGATTTGAATGACGTCAAGAATTGATGACGCCGGTAACGGCAGGTGGATTTTTTCCGATGCAACAACCGGGTGTGACTCAGTAAGTCTTCATCCGCACAATGGAATTGTAGATCTTTCGCCATGGCTGAGACCTTCAAAATGACGCAACCACTCATTGCTGCCGAGGCGATCACGAAATCATACCTGAAGGGTGAACACAGCATCCCGGTTCTTCAGGGCGCTGGATTGAAGGCATGGCGAGGCGATTTCATTTCTGTGATCGGGCAAAGCGGATCCGGCAAGAGCACGCTGCTTCATGTGATGGGATTACTGGATGCTCCTGACATCGGGGAAGTGATCCTCGACGGTAATCGGATTGATAACCTGAGTCAGGCCGCGCGAGATCAATTAAGAAATCATGTGTTTGGATTTATCTTTCAGTTTTACCATCTGCTGCCGGAGTTGACCCTGCTTGAAAACGTCATGTCTCCGCTGATGATTCGTCATTCGATTCTGGGATATCTGAAGAATCGCCGTCAGATCCGCGACGATGCCATGAGTATCATTAAACAGGTAGGACTGGAACATCGAGTGAAGCATCGCCCATCGGAGCTTTCCGGCGGGGAAATGCAACGAGGGGCCATCGCCCGGGCTTTGGTCGGACGACCTGAGATTCTTCTGGCCGATGAACCAACCGGAAATCTTGATGCCTCGACCGGCGGAGGCATTATGGATCTTCTGAAATCTCTCAACGAAACGCAGAAGCTCACGATTGTCATGGTGACGCATGACGAGTCCATCGCCTCTCAGGCCCATCGGACCGTGCGGCTCAAAAATGGCCGAATTCAAACGGTGGGACTCGAAGACGCAGCCTGACACACATCACGCCGCTTCAAACCCGTTTCCAGCGGCAACAGGCGATTTTGCAGGCATGATGACCCTCGGACGACAGAGCCACGTGCGTTCCGCGGACTCCGTTGACAGACTCTCGATCTTCGCAGAAAAAGCGATTCTGACAGAGCAGCCTGCTCGGTCACAGAGGAGACATCGCATCGCCCAACGATGACGTATCTTTCCGAAGCCTGCGAATCCCGGAAGAGTGGCACAGCCCAAAGCCAGTTGCGTGCCGGTTCCTATTGTTCAATTCGGTAGACGTGAGTCAAAGTCCTGACAAACAAGGCTTTGCCGCTTACGGCTGGAGATGCCATGAAGCCATCATCAAGGGTATTCTGAGCCACCTGTCGAAATTCATCGCCAGCCTGCAATACTGTGCAAATACCTGTTTGATTAAAGAAATAAAGGTGACCTTCTGCTTCCAGCGGAGAAGCGGAGTAATCTCCCGGCAAACGTTCAAACCAGACTTCTGCACCTGAATCACACCTGAGACACCGAACGATTCCCTTGTCGCTGACAAAATAGAGTCGACCATCCAGCGCGATCATCGATGGTTTTTGCGGTATCTGTTTATCAGACTGCCAGGCAATGTTTGTCGGAGTAATGTCGCCTTCGCCCTGAAGATCAACGGCCAGCAGGCGCGATTGCATGTAACTCGTCGCGACGAATACTCGATTCCCGTCAACAACTGGCCGAGGCACCGTGGAAAACCCGAGTTGCCCATAGGATGCCTTCCAGATCTCTTTTCCATCCCGAGCATCATAACCGTAAACCCAGTTCGCTGCGGGCGAAATCACAATGGGACGACCGTCAACGTCAATCACCAGCGGCGTGCAATAAGCCTTGGTCAACTCGGGTGTTTTATCCATCTCGCCAGATCGCTTCGTCTGCCACACGACAGATCCGGAGGCCGCATCAAAGGCAACAATAGACTGCGTATTTGTTCCATCCAGGTGCACAATCACGCGATCTTTCCAAACGACTGGCGAACTGCCAGGACCATTCTGATGATCCAGTTTGAGCGACTCATTCTTCCAGAGGATCCGACCGCTCTTTCGATCAATCCCGGCGGTTCCATACGTACCGAAGTGAAAAAACACACGGTCACCCGCAATGACCGGTGTCGGTGAGGCAAAACTGTTCAGCGCGTGTTTCGGCTCTGGCGACGTGATCTCAAAAATATTGACCGTCTGTTCAATCCTGCCGGTTTCACAGTTCAATTGCAGTGCCTGCAGTTTCAGTTTTCCCGCCACTTCCAGACTATCCGAATTCCTGATCTCTTTCAGTCGCTCAGCCTTCTGTTCATCGGTCAGCGTTTCGACAATCGCAGTTGACAGCCAGAGCTGATTCCCACTGATCACTGGTGATGAATGCCCCTCTCCAGGAATCGAAGTCTTCCAGCGGACGTTTTCCAATTCGCTCCAAACGACGGGAAGTCCGGATGACAATGCGTGCCCCTGACCCGTCGGCCCACGGAATTGCGGCCACTCGTCATCTGCCCAAACGCCGGCAAAGGGACTGAAGGCAAGTGCAAGCGCAAAACATCGCATGAATGCGGACTCCGATCGGGAAGACTTTTGTACGAGAACGTTGCAGGGCCGTTGTCTGATTTACCGAGAGTCTACGGCGCTCTCCGATAAGGAAGATCGTACTTTCAGCAACATTGATCGACAATGATGCGGTAACAACGCCTGAGATCACTAAGCAAATCCGTTTCACCCGAAATGAGTGGCGTGCCTCAAGATGTGCACCAACCGGCAAGCTCCGACCAGACGTTGTTTTCTGTGTTACCGTAGCCTGTGGGGCAGACTTCGTCAGGAATATCCGGAATCGTGCAACATTTACGATCACCGTTCGAGTGAAAGCGGCTTCCGTGTAGATTCGCAGGCGACGGATTCGGAAGCACAAAACGCAGCAATCCTGTGAAAGACACGATCCTGTCGTGCCCTGATTTGAAATCGGTGTTGCTGTATCACCCGGACGGGCATTCCCACGCACAGCGAAATCTGAAGATTCCGCCGCCGAAACCAGATCCTTCGTCAGGATCTATCCGTCACCAGGCTTCCACGCTCAGAGAACCACAGCCTTTTGATTTGTTTGCCTCACTGATCGGCCTGGCTCTCCGGGAATATGGGCGGGATCGCACCAAAGACAGGAGTGATCTTTCATGCGGATGGCTTCAGGCAATTCGAGATTTAACTCTGACGTCCCCTCGTGATTTAACAGCAACAGGACAGACAGGCATCGCCGTGTGAATTCGAATTCCTCAGCAGATGTCATCAACACGATTCCGGATGTCGTCGAAATCCGTTGCACTGCATGCGAATCAGAGTCCACGGCATGATCTGACCCTTTCCATGCGATTCCAATATGAGGTCTTTGTTGAAGCAATTCTGCGGTCAAAAGAAAATCCAGACTTGTCCTGACTTGTCTGGTCACGAAAGATGCCCTGCGCGTGAGTAAATCCCCGAATACGCAGTCCGTCTGTAGCGACTGTGCTCTTCGCAGAACCTGCTGTTTCCGTTGTTTTGGCTCGCTGCCTCGGAAGGGATCCCGCGATCTATTCCACACGAGCTAACCTCCCTGAGATGACTTCAAAGGATGAAGTTGAAATCGTTTGTCAGCAGGACTGGTGTGCTTGGCATCGAGATGCCTGCTTTCGTGAATTATCGAAATGAATCTTTCGATGTTCTGACAATAAAACATTTGACATCAAGTGCGGCGCCGAACGTGATTGATGAGAATCGCTGATCAGGTTGACTTTGTGTCCATACATCGAACTCTCAAACCATATCGGTCAGCCCTGACGATCCACCGTGGCTTCATGGTCGCCTATGGTGCGGCCTGTCTTTGCATGATGGTCTTTCTTTCATGGTCGCTGCTCTCGCCGGACCCCTATGCGGTTTTCCGGGATTCATCGCTCGCATGGCTTGAGCACGTCGGCGACCTTATCTCCCATCTGGCAGCATTTTCTCTGTGCTCTTCGGCCGTTCTCGGACTGTTTCCGCTGACCGGACGACAGATTCCTTTTCGCGTTCTGATCGGAATGATGAGTTACTGCCTGCTGTTGGAAGGATTGCAGTCATTCGTTCCTGGTCGGCATTGTGACGCGAGGGACGCAATGGCAAATCTTTGCGGTTTTGTGCTCGGTGTGGCATTTGTCCGATTGATATCCATGTCTTGTCGCCCGTCTTTTGTGAAATGAAACGGGCTGAGTTGCAGCTTCTGCCAACACTTCCGTAATTCGGGCGGCCGCCTGTTTTCCCGGCCAGGACCGTCGTCTATACTCCATGTTCGCCTGGAGTTGCGTCTCTCGCTGTGTTTTTGACGGAATGGTCCTTGCGACCTGTCGCGAGTCTCAGCGGAGTTCATTTGATAAGGAACCTCACCAGATTTTCTGAATTGAGGCCGATGCCTGTCTGCATCGGAACCTGATGTCATCGCCGACTGATTCTGAAGACTTCGAAGAACACTCATCGCCCGCCAACTTGCGCCCGGACGAATCGTCTGCCTCGGCCGAAGAGGTTTCGCCGTCGGTGGATGGGTCGACACGGAATGGCCGGACTGACCATTCAACATCCTCCACCGCACCTCTGGCGACGCCAGCATCCCGATCGAACCGGGGATCTGAGCAACCGGTGGCTGTGATCACCGGAGCGGCAAGGCGAGTCGGTCGTGAAATCGCGCTGGCCATGGCGGCGAGAGGACTTGCTGTCGTGATCCATCACGGCACATCTGCAGTGGAGGCAAGGTTCCTTGTGAACCGCATTCGCAGCCAGGGGGGCACCGCCGTAGCCGTGGCAGCGGACCTGCGCGACCCGCGTACTGCCGCGATCACCGTATTTGAGGCTGCTGCCGAACTCGGCGAAGTGACGACGCTGATCAACAGCGCTGCCGTCTTCCAGGAACGAGCTTTGCCATGGGTGGATCTGTATCACTGCAACGTACATTTGTCGGTGAATCTGCTCGCTCCGATCTTCATGTCTCAGCAGTTCACTCGTCAACTTGGTGAAGGTCATCGAGGTCACATCATCAATATCCTCGACTGGCGTGCTCAGCGACCGGGGGCCGATCATTTTGTCTACACAGCATCAAAGGCCGCTCTGGCGAGTGTAACGAAGTCGCTCGCTCTGCAGCTCGCACCGCTGATTCAGGTGAATGGTGTTGCTCCTGGTGCCATACTGCCGCCTGAAGATCGCACCAACTGGCATGAACAGCGAGCCATCACTTCGATACCGCTTCGCCGCACCGGTTCGCCTCAGGAACTGGTTGATGCCATCAACTTCCTGCTCGACTCCAGCTTCATCACCGGCGAAATACTGAACATCTCAGGTGGCGAAGAGCTGTAAATCAAACGCTCCGGAGATGACCACGTGCAATCAGCAGTCTTCAGCCAGAGGGCACTCGAAATCTCGAAGTTCAGGCAAGTGATCAGACATGAACGACATGCTAAGACAGTAGTTCCTGAATGACTCGTGCAGGCAAAACCCCGGTGAGTCGCTGGTCCAGACCCTGATATTTGAATGTCAGACGTTCGTGATCGTAGCCCAGTTGATGCAGGACGGTGGCGTGGAAATCTCGGATATGAACCGGGTCGCGGACAATGTTGTAACTGAAGTCATCTGTCTCGCCGTAGATCGTACCCCCTTTGAATCCGCCACCGGCCATCCACATGGTGAAGCAGCGAGGATGGTGGTCACGTCCGTAGTTTTGCCGCGAGAGTCCACCCTGAGAATAGATGGTTCGTCCAAATTCTCCCCCCCATATGATCAGCGTCTCATCCAGCATCCCGCGCTGCTTCAGGTCGGTAATCAGACCGAATGCTGGCTGATCAAGGTCGCGACACTGATCGGGAAGTCGGCCGGCCGCATTTGCGTGTGTGTCCCAGTTGTTGTGATAAATCTGAACAAACCGAACTCCACGTTCAACCATTCGCCTCGCCAGCAGCATGCTTGCGGCCAGAGTTCCCGGCTTCTTTGCTTCGTCACCGTACAAATCAAATGTTGACCTCGGCTCTGTCGCCAGATCCGTCAGTTCCGGGACGCTCGACTGCATTCGAAATGCGAGTTCGTACTGCTGAATACGCGTATGAATCTCAGGATCACCAACCAACTGGTAATTCAGTTCGTTCAGTTGTTTCAGGCCATCAAGGGTTGTCCGGCGAACATCACGAGGAACACCGTTCGGATTGTTGATGAAGAGAATCGGATCACCCGATGTCCGGAACGAAGTCGCCGAATGCTCGCCGGGCAGATAGCCGGACGACCACAGTCGGGCTGAGATCGCCTGAACCTGCTCCTGATTGGTCGACCGAGCCACCATCACTACAAAGGTCGGCAGATTCTGGTTCAGCGAACCAAGACCATATGATGCCCACGCTCCAAGACAAGGACGGCCCGTCACCTGATTTCCCGTCTGCATCAGAGAAATCGCGGGTTCGTGATTGATGGCTTCCGTGTACATACTGCGAACGAAAGTCATCTCGTCAACAACCTTCTTCGTCCATGGCAAAAGCTCGGTAATCCACATACCACACTGGCCGACTTGCTCAAACCGAAACTTCGATGGCGCAATCGGAAATCGTGCCTGCCCGGACGTCATCGTTGTCAGTCGCTGGCCGTTGCGAACAGATTCCGGCAGATCTTTGTCGTACCAATCATCCATCTGAGGCTTGTAGTCAAACAGATCCAGTTGCGATGGCCCGCCAACCATGTGCAGATAGATCACATTCTTCACTTGTCCCGGAAAATTCACAGGCACGTGACCGGTAAAGCCTGGCATCCCTCCGGTGGCGTCGTTCGCGAATCCATTTGAGCCCAGCAGTGAGGCAAGTGATGCCGTACCGAGCAGATTCGAACCTCGTGAAAAGAAGTGGCGCCGCGTCATATTGAGCCGAAGTTCATCGGTGAGGGACATGGCATAGACTCCTGAAAGTCAGAGGCAGGATGGACCTGGACGATTGTTTGTGGACAGGTAATTGTCGCGAGGAAACATCCGAAAAACGAAAGGAGTATGTTTTTTCCGAACGCACCACCGGAGTGTCGGCATCGCCCAACGAGTGGTTGATTTTCATCCTCTCACCCCTCGGTTCCGAGCCATTGAAGCCTTCCCAATGACGAAACTCGACTCATCGCCGAGTTCGTGAGAGTTTATTTCACATACAGGAATTCGTTGGAAGTGATCAGGGCCTGACACAGATTCACCATGGCCTGCTGAGTCTCTGTCAGGCCATGAGGAATACGATCTCTGTTGTGTTGCAGGTAGTTGATCTGCTCTGCAAGGAAATCCATCGCCATGGGAAGTTCGTCAGCATCAGGATGTCGGCCGTAGGCGAGTTTCCATGCTGACTGAATCTGCCCGGCGATCAGCCTCGGCGGGTCCGAGGGACCTCGAAATCCTGCCGCAGAGTCGTATCGCTGAGTGCTGCCATCTGCAGCGGCCAGATTGATCTGCACAGCCCACTGAAATGAATCCGACGTGTGAGCAGTTCGGCAGTCAACAACAAAATCGATGAGATCCCCGGCGTTGACAATCACTCCATTCACGACGGTGTCGGTCGAGTTATTGAAGCTCATTTGTTCCAGCAGCAGCGGGCTGCCACCAGCGACGGGGCGGCTGGTCAGAATTCGACCACGAACGCCATCACCATTCTCGCTGCCATGAGCCAGTTTGCCCGTAATCGAGACCGTTCCTGACTTTGGAGCGATCCATCGACGAATCACTTCGCGGCCGGGCTGATCGGGATGTCCACCTTCCGCTCGCAGAAGCACATAACCAAGCACCGCATCCGGTACGGCCGGCCCGGCCTGCCACATCGAACCGCTGAAATGGGTCAATCTCGTGAACTGATCCACCTGCTTCGTTGCGTCATTGTACGAACCGTAGCCGTATTGCCAGGTGTCTGTCGGCAAGGCCGGGAGTTGTGGTAGTGCAGTCAGCAGATCGTCCGGAATGGCGACCGCATCTGCGTGAGCTTTCTCCGCCAGCTTCGAGGCATGATGAAGCACACTGAGCGAATTCATCAGCATCAGCGACTGGGTAGCCACCGTGGACACCGGTCGACGCTCACAGTTCACCTCCATCACTGGTGCATCAAAGGCCTGCAGCATCGCGACCGGCTGGCTGCGTCGAACTTTAATATAGAGACTTCGCCGGCTTTCATTGTCGTCAATCAGCACCTGACCGGCGTCATCCTCTTTCAGTGCAGCTGGGGGCCCGAACTGCTGCGAACTGAGTTGACCAGTTGCCGCAAGCATTCGATCTCGAACCAGTTCCGCATCAAGTCTTCGGATCAACTGGCGAGAATACAGAGCATTGTCCGGATCGAGGGTATCGTGCATCGATTCCCTTCGTGATGACTGTCGCCAGACTGTCGACGACAAAATCAGGCGGTGCATATGCTTAAGACTCCAGCCGCTCTGCATCAACTCGTCGGCCAGCCAGTCCAGCAATGCCGGGTGACTTGGCGCGACTCCCAGCCGTCCGAAATCCGCAGGTGAAGCCACAATGCCACGACCGAAATGATGCATCCAGATTCGATTCACGAGGACTCGAGCCACCAGCGGATTGGATCGATCTGTCAACCACTTCGTGAAAGCCAGTCGTCGTCCGGACGTTGGCAGACTCGGATCATCAACGGGAAACTCGACTCGCTGATCTTCCGGACATGCCGCCGTTAATGCCGCCGGAGTAACCAACTCCTTCGGATGCTGAAAATCGCCGCGATAGAAGAGACGCGTTTCCGGAAAATGCCCGGCCGGCTCATTGAGCACCGCAAGAAATTCCTCCGGTGGCCGCTTTGCATTCACTTCGGCGATACGAGCATCATACTTCTTCAGGTCTTCAGCCGCATCGGGCAGGTACTGATACAAAACACCAGGCGAAATATTCACACTCGGGTACTTCCTGAGCAATTCATTCTGTTCCGGCGAGCGTTTGTCGGCCGCGGTTTCACAGGCCGCCTTCAGAGAGGCTCGAAGAGGCTCTTCATACTTTTGCAGTTCCGCTTCCAGCGCTTTTGCCATGTACTCTTTTTCTTTTGCGGTCCGGTCCTCACCTATTTTCGCAGCTTCCGCACTGATCTCGGCGGACTTCTTTCGATCTGCATCTGTGTAGAGAGACACCAACCGCTGCGAGGGGACTCGCCAGTTCTGCCAATCCATCGCCGGAGCAAACACCGCTCGCAACGCGAAGTAATCCGTCTGAGGAATCGGATCGTATCGATGATCGTGACACTGTGCGCAGCCGATACTGAGTCCCAGCAGCGACGTCCCGACGATCTTAAGAGTGTCGCCGATCACCTGATTGCGTCCGGTCGGATGATCTTCACCACTTCCGGTCCCGTCCGCAGCGGTTCGCAGAAAACCCGTCGCCGACAGAAGTTCAATCTGCTCCGGAGTCAGATCACCCTGCTGAGGACCTGCCAGTTCGTCGCCTGCAATCTGTTCGTGTATGAATCGATTGAAAGGCTTGTCCGCATTAATGGAACGAATCACATAGTCACGATACTTCCAGGCCCAGGGCCGTTCGGGATCACTGACCGTGAAGCCATCGGAGTCTGCATAACCCGCGACATCCAGCCAGTGGCGAGCCCATCGTTCACCGTAGGCCGGATTCGCCAGCAAAGACTCGATCATTCGCGAATACCATTCGCCTGACGGATCATTGAGCCAATGCTGCAACATTTCACTCGTCGGCGGAAGTCCGATCAGATCAAAATGCGCCCGAAGAATCAGCGTGTGTCGATCTGCGTCTGCCCCGAAGGTGAGCCCTTCAGGCATCTGAGACAGAACGAATGCATCAATGGGTGTCCTCGAACGAGTTGCATGCTCAGGCCTCAAGAGAGGCTCTGCATGACGAACGATCGGCTGGAACGACCAGAATGCTCGTTCCTCCGGCGTAATCCCGACGCCCGCCGCGATGGTCTCGGGCTCCGGCCGCGAGGTCTTCGCGCCCTGCTGAAGCCAACGTGTCAGAAGGTCTCGCTCCCTCGGCGTCACCTTTGCTTCACCCGGTGGCATCTCTCCGGAAGCAATTCGAACCATCAACAGACTATCCTCGGACTGTCCGATCCGGATTGCGGGTCCCGAATCTCCACCTGTCAGCATCCGTCGAACCTGTCGCAGGTCCAGCCCGCCGCTCAGATCATCCGTGGCTCCATGACAATCAAGACAATGGGCTCTCAGAATGGGGCGGATGTCTTTTTCAAACGTCAGAGTCTGATGCGTTTCTTCTGCTTTGCTGACGGGCAGGCAGAACAGCATGACAAATAGCCAGAACACACCTTCGCGGGTACTGAATTGTGAACTGAGAATCTTTAAAGGCAGAGTTGTGCAAACCGTCATGAATCGTTCCTTTCTTCAGGACTGAAGTCTCCGATTCTTTGTGAACTTTACCCCAGATGGAGGTCTGTTCGGAAGCAAATCCCGACTTTTGTCATACCCCGGGAATTGCTCGCAAAGGAGTGTTACAACCCAGAGCAAAGTCTCGCACGATTCCATCGAATCACGTGAACCTTCGCGACCCCTTTCTCACGATCAGAGATGCATATACAACAGAAAAAGGCATGTGAGACTCCGTCAGAGCCCTCAACATGCCTTTTGATTCTGATCACCTGAATAAACAGATGGAGAGACTTTGCCTTCAATTCGTCTGCGGTGGCGAAGTCGTCTGCACTTCCTCCAATGCGGGCTCCGGATTCACACGGTCGGCGATCAGTCGTCCAAAGATCTTCACGAAACCCTCTTCCAGTCGGACGCGAGAACGCATTCCCGTGTCAGTCAACCGAGAATCAATTTCAATCCGATCATCACCCTCGGCCAGCGTATCCTTCATAATCTTTCCGCCACGCTCCTGACGACGACGGAACGCTTCCCGTCGAGCAGCTCGGCCCGGGTCAACTGCTGGCTGCGATTTCTCCGCGACAGGTTTTTCGGTCGCTGCCTTTGCAGCCTGTTCAGCCGCTGCAGCTTTTTCCCTTTCCTCTCGGGCTTTGGTCCCTGCCGTTCCGGCAATATCCGCCA
>JBKDRW010000214.1:0-2199 GCA_046341255.1 Planctomycetota bacterium | reverse complement strand
CTGGTGGGCTGATCGAATGTGTAAAAATCGTCCGCCAGTGTGCTCAGGTGAATCATTCCCTCCGCCGGAATATTGACGCCCTGGCAGAACATGCCGAAGCTCTCAACTCCGGTAATCACGGCGTCCATTTCCTCACCGATGCGTTCCGACATGTAGCGAAGCAGTTTGATGCGAATCAGTTCCCGTTCGGCTCGTTCGGCCCGACGTTCTGTCAGCGAACAACTTTTGCCCAGTGCGATGAGTTCTTCGATTGGCGGTGCCGTCGGTTGCTTCCTGGCTGCGATCTGACCGATCAGGCGATGAATGGTGAGATCCGGATAGCGACGGATCGGACTCGTAAAGTGACAATAATCTTCTTCCGCAAGTGCATAGTGACCGATCGCATCCGGAGAATACTCGGCCTGCTTCATGCTTCGCAGCAACGCAAAATTGACGGCACGTTCCTCGGGCTTTCCGACCACGGATTCAATCACCTTCTGGAGGTCCGCACGGCTTTGAAATTTTTTCAGAGTGATTCCCAGCCCCAGACAAAACTGCTGGAAATTCTGCATCTTGAGTTCGTCGGGGACACCATGGACGCGGCGAAGGAAGGATAGTCCTTTACTCTCAAGCAGTTTCGCGACGGCGATATTGGCGGCCAGCATGAATTCTTCGATGATCTCATGGCTTTCGTCATGATGACTGACATGAGCTCCTGTGACACCCCCGTCATGGTCGAAGTCGATTTCAATTTCTGGAATGCCCATCTGCAGAGCGCCACCGGCAAATCGGCGTTTGCGAAGGAGCATGGCAAGTTCGTACATCCGTTCCAGCAGATGTCTTACGGGCGCCGTGACATCTGTAAACTGCTTTCGCGGATGCTGGATGATGGGCATCACCTCTTCGTAAGCGAAACGCCTCGCGACATTGATTGCGGTATTGGCAACATCGCTTCCCACGACCGATCCGGATTCATCAAATTCAATGAACACGGATTTGGTGTATCGCAGCTGACCCTGCTGCAGACTGGCGAGTCCGTTGCTGATCACTTCAGGAAGCATCGGGATCACATGCCGAGGCAGGTAGACGCTGGTCCCGCGTTTCCTCGCTTCTTCGTCCAGCGGGCTGCCCTGTCTGACGAAATGAGCCACATCGGCGATATGAACACCCAGATGCCAGTGCCCGTCATCAGATTTCGTGAGAGAAATGGCGTCGTCAAAATCGCGGGCATCCACCGGGTCAATGGTCACAATCAGTTCCTGGGTCAGATCCAGTCGTCCGTTAAGCCGGTCTTCATGGAACGCGTCTGCCTGACTGCGAGCATCTTCCAGCACATTCGGTGGAAACTCCGTCGGAAGGCCAAGACTGAAGATCACACTTCTGGTGTCAACACCCGGATCGCCGCGTTGACCAAGTACCTCCGTCAGAACAGCCTCACCATGTCGACTGGCAGTGGGAAACCGAAGCATCTCGATGACCACTTTGTCACCGGGCATCGCCCCCTTCGCGCCAGGGTCGCCGACATGGATGGGCTGCTGGAACTGCGTTCCGTCAATCTGAACAAAGCCCTGGCCGCCGGATTCCAGATAACTTCCGACGAACACGCTGGTAGCACGTTCGACAATCTTTTCAATGACGCCGGTTCGCTGCCCACCAGATCTTCGTCTGGCGGACAATCGTACGAGGACATCGTCTCCGGTCTGAGCATCACGAAGATCGCGGGCTGAGATGAAAATGTCTCCTTCCCGTGAAGTGCCCGAGACCGCGTCCGACGGAATGACATACGCCGCGCCGCTGGAAATCTTTCGGACAATGCCGGCCACGATGCCCGCACTTCCCAGGGGGCGAATTCGCCCTTTTTTGTCGAGGCGCAGTCTTCCTTTTTCAATCAGATCCACCAGCGCGTGACGAAAGTCCGGCAACTGGTGTTTACGAACGCCCAGCAGTTTCGCGAGCGTATGTTCCGCCATCGGCCGATAATCGATCTCGTTGACAGCGTTGAGGATTTCCTGTTCCATTCAGATTTCAATTTCTAAAAATGTGTGTCGAAACCGGCGACCGTCCGTCGCTGGGCTCAACGGATTGGATTCGTGTCAGGTTGATGGTCGGTTGAAGACACCACCCGTTTTTGAGGGCATCTCCGGCGAGTTGTTCATGTGCCCGTGTTCGTCAGCCTCGGTATGTTGCCTTCCGTATTTCCGGGAATTCCCATTCCAGAAC
>JBKDRW010000213.1:0-6309 GCA_046341255.1 Planctomycetota bacterium | reverse complement strand
CTCCATTTCATTGTACCTTCGCATTCGCATGCGTGCCGAACATTTCATGTCGCTGAAATGCCCCAACTGTCAGGCTCTTGTAGATACCGCGGCAACGCTGACGGAAGAGATGCGATGCACCGTCTGTGGATCCGGATTCCGAATTCCGCCGGATGTGTCGAGGACGTGGATTCAGCCTGAGCAAAAGACGATCGGGAAGTTTGACCTTCTGGAAGAAGTGGGAGCCGGTTCTTTCGGATGCGTGTATCGCGCTCGCGACAGGGAACTCGGACGAATCGTCGCGATCAAGATTCCTCGCAGCGGAGCCGTTGGCAGCAGTGGAGATTCGGATCGCTTTCTTCGCGAAGCCCGAAGCGTGGCTCAGCTGCGTCATCCTGTCATTGTTCCTGTTTTTGAGGTGGGGAAAGAGAGCGGCTTCCCTTATCTGGTCAGCGAGTTCATCCAGGGCATCACGCTGGCTGATCATCTGACGGGCTCACGGATTCCAGAGAGAGAAACGGCGGAACTGACGGCGAAGATCGCGGATGCGCTGCATTATGCTCATCAAAACGGTGTTGTTCATCGCGATGTGAAGCCGTCGAACATCATGCTGGAACTGAGCATCGACAATGCTTCATCATCCGGGCAGAAACCACAGAAGTATTCACCTCGCCTCATGGATTTCGGTCTTGCGAAACGAGACGCCGGTGAGATGACGATGACAATTGAAGGGCAGATCCTGGGAACTCCGGCTTACATGTCACCTGAGCAGGCACGTGGTGAATCCCATACTGTGGATGGACGGAGTGATGTGTATAGCCTCGGTGTTGTTCTGTATCAGCTGCTGACAGGAGAACTGCCATTCCAGGGTAATGCCCGCATGCTGCTGCATCAGGTGCTGAATGACGACCCGAAGACGCTTCGCAGTCGGGACCCAAAGATCCCGCGAGACCTCGAGACAATCTGCCTGAAGGCGATGGCCCGGGAACCCGCCAATCGTTACGCCACGGCCGGTGATCTGGCCGATGATCTGCGTCGACACCTGCGAGACGAACCGATCCGGGCTCGCCCAGTCAGCCTGCGAGAAAAGGCGTGGCGAGCAATTCGACGACACCCGGCGGTGTCCGTGCTGTCAACCATCATTGCCCTGTTGTCGGTGATCGTCATCACTGTTCTGTCGCGAGAAACTGTTGCTGACAGACAGGCAAACTCATCGGACGCACATACGGAGCCTGTCAGACAGACGCCTGAAGCCGATGATCTTCCGAAAGTCGTTGCGGAAATTGATCGTCTGGACCCCGGCTGGCGACTTGAAGAGCTTGAGACCAGGCGAACGCAGATCCCGGAGCAGGAGAATGGAGCGCTTCAGATCGTCGAATTCCGAAAGGTGATTGCCGAACTGACCGGTCGTCCTCTGTCCGAGGGTGGGTGGGCCGATTCTTCTTTGCGTGAAGATCTGGATGCTCTTCGGGAGCTTGCTCCGATGGCAGAACTGCCGGCAGAGAAAGCGGCTCGTTTTCGGGCGCAATTTATGAAACTCGCTCCGGCGCTGACGCTGGCGAGGACCATGATTCGCTGCGAACGTGGACAGATTCCTGTCGCCACGACTCGGGATGCATTTTCCACCATGCTTCCCGATCACCAGGCTGGTCGTCACATGGCCACCATGCTGCAGGTTGATGCTTTGCTGCAGATTGAGGATTCGAAGCATGCCGATGCAATCAACGACTGTCTCGCCATCCTGCATGTCGCCAGAGCCTATGATGAGGAGTACTCTGCCATGTGCCAATTGATTCGTTCGGCAATCCTGCAAAGCGCGGTTCGGACGCTGGAGCGAATGCTGGCTCAGGGAGAATACACGGACGAAGAGTTGAACCGCTTTGAGCAGGAGTTCGAAGTCGCCGTGTCTGTTCCCTGGCTTTCACGGGCAGCACAGGGAGAGCGCGGTGCCCTGCACTATTTTCTCAGCTCCCTTGCCGCGGGGGATGTCTCTGACGAGATGGTGCTTGAGGCGCTGACAGGAGTCAGCGACAAAGCGAGCCTGCCGCCCGGCGCGGAGATTCGCCGCATCCACTCCGGGATCCTTCAGAGATGCTCAGAGTTTCTTGAAATGACCACTCTGGCGCCGGAAGAACAGCTCAAGAGAGTGCATTTGCTTGATGAACAGAATTTTTCCGCGCCCTGGGCACAAAGCGAGATGGCACGAGCTTTGATCGCCGGCCCTTTCCGCGCAGTTCGCTCATCGAATCGATCGAACCGAAGCGATTTTGCGGACCTGATCGATGGCAATCGGCGTTATCTGGCGGTGATTGGTTCGGCGATTGCCGCCTGTGCTGCTGAACGTTATCGGATGGACCACGGCGACTGGCCTCACGACCTGGCGGTGCTGGTGCCAACGTTTCTGAAACAGATTCCTCGTGACCCGATCGATGGAAATTTTCTCAGATACCGCAGGACCAGCGATGGAGTGGTGATCTACAGCGTTGGAACTGATCAACACGATAACGAAGGCGTGATCTGCCGTTCCACGAGTTCAGACACGAACGGATTCGACTTCGGTTTTGAACTCTGGAACGTCGATAGTCGTCCGCGTGCCGGGACAAAATAATGCTCAGGTGATGCGTCACGCTGGCACTCCCGACCACTCCGTTGCCTCGGAAAACCCGCCCGAGGTGGCATTCGACCTGCTGACATACCAGATGATTCTGAGCTTTCCGATCAGTGCTGGCTTCTCAGCGACCAGAACAACCCCTCGGCATGACACCAGACATCGAAGTACCACCCCGATGATTCCAGTCATGATGATGCCGCACCGTCGAAAGCATCTCAGATCGCTCCGAAGCACAGGACCGGCAAATGGCGATACCCCGGGTTCCTGTCAAACTGAACATGATTCTGCATACAGCAATTCCTCCCTCGACAGGATGATCAATCCGCATGATCCGAACAACGTCTCCTCGAATCCTCGTCTCCGCGATTTTCGGGCGAGGTTGACAAGTGGCAGCCGACTTACCGAAATGAGGGAATTCGCTGCGATGCACCGTGGCCGACGGGAGGAACACCGCAGATTGCCGCCGAACGTCATTTCAGCTGATTTCGGGCGATCACAGGCTTATTCCATACCCCTGCAAAGAGAGACAGGGCATGAGGAGGAGACAGGTTATGAAAAGGTGTGTGCTGAGAACGATGACACTTGCCCTTTGTATCGCGTCGGTGCAGGCAGAGGATCGCCCCGCGGTGATCTATCCCCGACAAACAAGCGGGGATCATGCTGTCGAGCCATCATGGCAGGAAAACGTGACGGTGACGGTTGGCCATCAGGATGCTGACATCATTGGTCGTGATCAGAGGGCGATTCAGGCGGCGATCGATTATGTGGCCAGACTTGGTGGCGGCACGGTCCACATCAAGGCTGGAACGTATCGACTTCGGAACGCAGTCTACCTCCAGTCGGGAGTTCATCTGACGGGTGAAGGACCGGCGACGCTTCTGGTCAAAGAGCCTTCTGCCACCACACCGCTGTTGATCGACAGTGACTGGTATGATCAGGAAGTGACTTTGAAAAACGATCAGGAATTCCAGATCGGTGATGGAGTCTGCCTGCGAGCAAAAGATACAGACACCGGGCGAGAAGTTGTCGTCAAGAGAACGCTGACAGCACGCAGCGGAAATCGCTTTCGTCTGGACAAGCCCCTCCGCGAAAATCTCTGGCAGCTGCATCAGGCCACCTGTTCGACTCTGTTCCCACTTCTCAGCGGAGAATTTGTGGAGGACATTCAGATTAAAAATCTGACCCTCGATGGTCATCGAGAACAGAATGCAGAACTGGATGGCAACCATGCCGGCTGTCTCTTCCTTCAGGACTGCAACCGCATCACCATTTGCAATGTGACTGCTCGCAACTTCCATGGAGACGGAATTTCATGGCAGATCTGCCATGACGTCATTGTGGAGAACTGCGTCAGCGAAAACAACACGAACCTGGCATTGCATCCCGGCTCCGGCTCACAGCGCCCGATCATCCGCAACAATGTTCTCCGAGGGTGCGATATCGGGATCTTCTTCTGCTGGGGCGTGAAGTATGGAATTGCCGAAAACAACACGATTGAAGGCAACCGGATCGGCATCTCAATCGGACATCGGGACACAGACAATCTGATCGTCAGCAATACGATTCGATCCAGTCACGATCATGGGATATTGTTCCGACCGGAACGCGGTCCGGATTTTGCCGGACACAGAAATCGCATTGAACGCAACTGTTTTACCAACAATGCTCAGAACGGAAATGCGGTCATTGAGATTCAGGGCGGAACAGCAGATCTTCAGTTTCGCAATAACACATTTCAAAACGATCGGGAAGCGGTGGATACAGTCTCAATCCGGAAAGGTCCGCAGACTCGCAATATTCTGATCGAGGGAAGTCAGCTCACGGGAGTGCGACCGGGGGAATAACGTCGGAGTCGCTTCACGGTTGACTTTCTATCCTCCGCAATGGCCCTGTCCGTTGCGTGACGGATCTGCCCACGGGTTCTCGGGTTTCGAACACACCCCGTGCTGATTCACAAAGCAGTTCTGAAATTTTCAAAACGAATGCCGAGGAATGCACCATCTCCCCAAGCGCTGCGTAAGTCATCATTGAGGGCTTGAAGGACCATTGGTCATCATCCCGCTGCTGCGGCACACACAAAAGCAAAGAGCGTCGATGATTTCGCCAGATTGAAGAATGGCGTGAGCCACTCTTCCGGTAACATGCTGCTGATCCTGCATGGTTCTTTGATTTTCTGTCGTGAGGCTGTCAACAAAATGAGAGCATCCTTGAGCTTTGGATTTGCGGGAGGATCGCTCGCAATAGCCGCGTTCCTGATGTTTCCCTATGTGTTGTATCTGTTTCCAATCGCTGGCCTTGCGGCTTCACTGCTGATCCATCAGGGCACCAGTTCCACCAGTCAAAGAATCGCAGCGGGGGCACTGGCAAGTCTTTCCCTCCTGTTCACTGGTCTGATCGTTTGTTTTTCACTGGTCAGTCTTCAGGCTGATATCGAACCAGCGTGGGGCGCATTCGCATGGGGTCTTGGATTTGGGGCTGCAGGTGCCATCAGCGGAAGTTCGCTCAGTCGACTCTGGTACCAGGGCAGTCAGGAAACTGCGAGGATACCGTTTGCCGGATGTATTGCGGGCGTTGCATTTACGATCTCGGGGGCCGTCGCCGGTTTTTTGGCGTTCCTTGGATTCCCCGCATGGAATGTCACCTCTCTGATTGTCTGCATCTGGCTGGCTTTCCAGCTCGGCGGGTTGATGTGCGATATCGGGTGGTTCCTGAGCATGAAACGGAATCACCGTTCCGGATCGTGAGCAAGGATACCAGCCATTCAGATTGCGCCTTGAATTGAGCAGGAAATCCTGAACTTAAAACAGAGTACACAAAGTCGTCCAGTCAGCAGCGCGTCCGCATTGCTGCTGCCTCCAGAGTGAACCTTGGAGTCGACCAGATGCTCAATGCCATCACCGACTCTTCATCACGGGGGGGCCGTTTCCGGTCACAGATCCCCCCCGATTCCCTAATCCCTGCGGTGCAACACATCGGCAGCAATCGCCAACTTCGAGACCACTCAGTGCGAGATTCCTTTGAAGCAGGCTGACTGCCCAACGTTGATCGTTGAACAGGAGTCTCTTGTCCTCGACCACCATCCCCTCGGATATTTGCAAGACCTTCACGTACCCTTCGCAACCCTCAGGCACTCACAATCAAGATGCTGTGCAGATCATCCTCATTTTTCGCACTCGAGTGGCATTTTGAACTGCCTGCGAATTCCTGACACGCAATCATTTCACAAACTGTGACACATCACAGAGTTTCACCAGCAACTCACAACAGCAGCCCCGGCGGCAGCGATATAAAAACTGAGTCGATCAGCGTTTCCAGCTGAAGTGTCGGTGCTATTTTACTCGCGTCCGAGCCGGACGGATTGACTGCGACTGATCCTGCAGAAGACGCGCCGAAAGCCTTTTCCACGACCTTCGAATTGACTGGCTGAGGACCTGAAGCGGCGTTTGGAACTGCCGCAACGGGATTTCCATTGGTCAGATTCGGAGCCACTGCCGGAGATGCGGGGAAGCTTATAATCGACGGCAGACGAACAATCGACGGTGCTGCCGTGGGTGTCGGCGCGGACCTCGGCGGAACCGGAGGCTTTGGCGGAGCCGGGGGGGCGGGCACTGCCAGATCAACGCGTTCGAAATCGTCTCCGCCTGTGATGGCAATGCTGACGCTCGAGACGATGACCGTCCCGTCAGCTCTTGTCACCTTCACCTGATACACGCCGGTCC
>JBKDRW010000212.1:0-4357 GCA_046341255.1 Planctomycetota bacterium | reverse complement strand
CGTCCCGATTTTCTCTGTTGGTGAAAAGGTACAAACGCCCATCAAAAAAGGCGCCGAATCGGATACTGCCCGCCACGGCCTTCTGGTCTTCCGTCAGAATGACCGGGTCACAACCAAGGTCTTCAGGGGCGTAGAATGATGGACTCTTAAGAAATTCGTCCCGCTCAGTTTCTGTCGCAAAGTGGTACAAAATGCCGCGATACTCGGATTTGATCTCCGAGTTTCCGTTGATCCACTCGCGATTTTTCTTCAATCGTACTGGACAGAATCCCTCCAGACCCAGAAGTGGAGGGGTAGTGGATGTATCTGGCCCCGTTGATTCCGACTGTGGGTCGACGTTGGTGTTCGCGATCTCCGGATCCGGTTTTTTCGTTGATTCGTCTTTGGGAGTGGGGCGGGAAACAGCAACACCGCGATGCGCGACGCTGCGGATCAGTGCGATGTAGTTCTGTTTCGACATTCTTCCGACATTCAGTGTTTCCACCGATCCGTCCTGGAAGACGACCACGTCTCGCGGTACAGACGAAGCGCCGTACTTTTGAGCGAGTTCCACTTCCTGACTGACATCAATCTTGATCGCAATGATGCCGCCAGTCAGTGCGTCCTGAACTTCAGGGTCCGAAAAGACCGTTTTCTCCATTTGCTGGCAGGGGCCGCAGTACCATGCACCAAAATGAAGCACGAGCGGCAAATTCCTCTCGGCGGCCAATTCGGACGCCTCTGCGTAATTCTCATGCCACCCTTTCTCCCCAGCGCAAGCGCTGCAGGAGATCGTGACGAAAATTCCGCAGATAATCACCCAATTTCGCATGGCAGCTACTCCACGGGGAGTTTTTCAATCGTTCTCGGGCAGTTGTTATTGTTGTCTTACGGTGACTCGCCGCGAAAGGGTCCATGGCGCGATGATCCCTTCGTGAGTTGGCTATCGGCGAATTTGGCGGAATGTCTCAACTCACCAGCCCAAATCTGTTTCTGCGATCAACAAGCCTATTCCGATTGATCCGATTACGACGAAGCCGCCTACCGCAGAGCATGTCGTGGCTCATCTTCCGTGCCGAGTTTCGGCTCGGGTTGATTTGGTGTGGACATTCGGATGTAGTCGGCCGAGGCATTCCCACGGGCGAATCGTGACCTGAGGGCGTCAGGGTGAGAGTCTGCTTCGGTTGACGGTCCATGAAATGTTCTGCGAAAGGCGTCGGTGTTGCCATGATCGCTGCGATGATCAGGCGGAGTCGATTGCTCTTCCTGCTCCTGAGCTCCGACACGAGTATGGAATCATACCGACACGTTGATCGTGGTCGGTTGCGCCACCCACCGACCGTTCTCGAGGCTGGACAGGATAGTTTGGTTTCCGCCTTTGCGATGGGCCTCTTGCATGCAGTGATATGCTTCCCGAATCAGCATATCTGCCTCGATCGGAGCGCCGGACTGGGGAGCGTAGTAGACAACTCCAACGCTGCAGGTTACCGGACCGTCTGTGTTGCTGACCGACAGTCCTGTATGAAGTTGAAGACGAAGTTGTTCAGCCAGCAGTGCCAGCATGTCGAGGTTGACGTCCTTCAATATGATCGCAAATTCATCACCACTGTATCGAACAACCGAATCGGTGAGGCGAATGCATTGCCGAAGAATCTTCGTCGCCATCTGCAACTGTGCTTCATCGACTTCTCGACTCCCCTTTTCATGAATCTGAGAGTTCCGATTCAGGTCAATGAAGATGACGCCGATGGGCAATGCATACTGATGGGCCTGGTCAATCACGGAAGACAACGCTGGATTGAGCCATGATCGGTTGAATGCGCCTGTCAGCTCGTCTCTCCACTGCGTATCCCTCTCACCGATACGATCTGCCGGTTGCTGTTGCGGGCGTTCTCTCCGAGCCGGGCAGGCTGCCCCGACGAGTCGCAACTGGCTGGCCAGCGCAATCTCTGCGAGTAGTTCCTGAGCCTCCGCGAGGATAGATTCCAGCTCCGGCGATCGACCGATATCAATGCCGAACGTCGCACTCAATTCGCCAACGCGAGCATCCACATCTGCCAGAACGCGGAATACCTCATTTGGTCGTAATGCAAAGACCTGCATCAGCAGGCGTTCGATGTGTTCACGGCTGCAACTCAGATTATGGCCGACTTCCCCCATATATTCTGATACGTGAGCAGCGGTGATCAGTGCAGCTGGCAGCGAAGTGCTGGATACAAAGCGGAGTGGGACAACGCGATGCGCTGAAGCGTGGTGAACGCTGATGGCCTCGATGATTTCCGTATCGAGGTTCCAGCGGCGACATAGTCCGATGCTGACATCGACGTGATTGAAGCCGAGCCACGATTGCTCGCGTTCTCGATGAGTCTTTTGGTCATCGGCTTCCAGAACATGATCAACGTACTGCTCCCGCAGGGTATGCAGAAGAGCCAGTCGGCCGATATCCTGCAACAGTCCTGCAAGAAACCAGTTGGCAGGATCCACCTTGCCGACTTGCCTTTCGGCGAGTGTTTCTGCAACGGCAGCCTGAGTCAGTGAGTCTCGCCAGAGATGCTGATAATAACGACGCAGATCGAGCGACTTCGTTTGGTACTCCGCGATGCAGAAGCTCAGCACAAGCGTTCTCACCATTGTCGTTCCAAGCCTTGGAACAGCCTGTTCGATCGATGTGGCTCGAGTTTTCATACCGAGCAGAGCGGAGTTGGCTGTCTTCAGAATGCGACCTGCAATGGCGGGGTCGATACGGATGGCTTCGACAAGTCGATCAAAGTCCGGATCTGGATCGCGAGCAATCTCAACAACCCTTGCGGCCACCTCCGGCAAACTGGGAAGACGTTCGGAGGACAATATGGCTTCAAGAGAAAGTGGCACAGGCGGCTCCGGCGTGGCTATCAGACAAACGCGATCAACGGCATGAGTTAGACGATTCGCAACTCTCTTCGAGTAGCCTGGCTCACCAAATCGACTCGTTGAGATTTCGCATCACAAGTCTCGGGTAAATGCCCAGATAGGGAAATCCCTCGTTGAAGCAGGGACTGAGAAAAAATGCGTGGACTCAGCTTGAAAATAGTAGGGAGGGGGGGGCTAGCATTACCGGAGCAAGTGGTACGTCGGCACTTGTTTTAACCTAGTCTAATGCGAGTCTCTGAAAGGTGTGAATCATGAGGCGATCTATTCAAATTGTTGCCACACTGGCGTTACTTCCATTTTTTCTCGGTGCTTCAATCACCATGTCGCAGCCGATCTCCGGAAATCTCACGGGTGGGCATCCTCAGCAGCCATCTGGCAATGCCGCAGGCTTCAATCTGGGGGACACGGTGACGATCAATTGGTCCAATTATGTGCAGTACGGGCAGTATAGCTTTGGGACGGTAGGCTGCGATGAGTACTGGACAAGCAATCAGTTCCAAGACGGCGGCTGGAGTGCCGATACCGACTTTAGAGGCTGACAGAAAACTGACTTTGGCTGAGTGTTTATGTGATGGAGCGGATGAGCACGCGGAAGCACACAGCTGCAAGAGACAGGTTGATCCATGCATCGATGAGAATGGGGTGCCGGTCATAGCGGATCCTCATTCTGCGAAGCCCAAGCAGCCAGCTGAATGATCGTTCAACGACCCAGCGAACTGTTCCCAGTCTGCTTCCATGCGGCGTCTTTCTCCTGCGAACGTAGGGAGTGACTTTCATCAGTTTCAATATGACTCTGGCCGGATCACTGTCGTACCCGGCGTCGGCAAAGACGAACGAAGGCATCTTCCGGGGACGGCCACTGCGACCGGTGATGCGTGGAAACCCGGCCACCGTGGAAAGAAACTGTCGATGATCACTCATGTTGGCGGCCGCCGCCTGCATGAACAATGGCGTTCCTCGGGCATCTACGAGAAGCGTGTACTTTGTCCCCTTTTTCCTGCGATCTGTCGGGCTGGGGCCGCTTCGGTCACCACCGCCAAAAGCACGAACCCGAGCCGAATCCACAACCACTGTCTTTGTGTCGAGGAGTCCGAGCCGATTCAATTCCTCAAGCAGTCGTTCGTGCAGTCTCTTCCAGACCCCGGCTTCCTGCCAGTGCTTCAATCGTGTCCGCGCCGTCTCGCCACTGCAGCCGAATTCCTTCGGGACATCCCGCCAGCGGCACCCGACCGTCAACACAAACCAAATCACCCTGAGAACCTTCAAGCTGTCGATCCGTTGGCGAACTCCTCGAGGCCCCGGTTTTGCTTGCGGAGGAAGAAGCTCCCTGACATCGTTGTAAACCTCGTCCGGCAATCGCGCATCCATGATCTGCAGTTCTCCTTGAGTGATGGTCGTTCACCACTCATGGCGCAATTCCCGCGCCGGTTGCCGGGCGATTCTCATTCGCAGTTTTCTGTCAGCCTCT
>JBKDRW010000211.1:0-18298 GCA_046341255.1 Planctomycetota bacterium | reverse complement strand
TCCTCGATCCTGTCGTATTCGGCCGACGTCGTTTCGGCCATGAGGACAGGCTGATCCACATGAGAGTTACTCCTTTCGCTCTCACTGGAATGCAAATTGCCTGCCATTGAAATTTCATCAATCAGGTTTTGAAATGGCCTCTATTGTTTTAAACGCACCATCAGCCGCAGATCACTCGTCCGCGGTTAAGATTGCTGACTGGTTGAGAAAACGGGACGCTATCGCCTTCTGGTTCATTAAATCCAAAGTCTGTCAACGTTCACGGAGGCCATCAGGAGGAACGACGAAATGGTCCAAACAATCAATGAATTGTCGATGTCAGGTCAACCTTACGATTCCAGTTTCGTCGGATCGTCTAGCGACACATCGGCTGCTTCGCCTGAAGTCGTTCGCGGTGGGGCGGGGCCGAGGTATTGGTAATATTGGCATTCGAGTCGGCCGTTATAAAGCTTGCGGCGACGAGGGGCTCGGCGGCCGAAGTGTTTTTCGAACCACTGGTTAGACGTGATGACGTAAATGCTCCACGTTGGAAGCGAATCACAGACTCGGCCAAGTTCGCGATAGACGGCTTCGACTTCTTTCGGATCACCCAGACGTTCGCCATACGGCGGATTGCAAACGATGACACCGTACTCGCGATTGGACTTGAGTTCGCTGATCTCCTGAATGCGAAACTGGATGTCGCCGCTGACTCCCGCTTCCGACGCGCTGCGTTCCCAGAGTCGTCTCATCGACGGATCATGATCGTAACCCAGAATCGGATCACTCATCCGAGGCATTCGCAGTTCGCGAGCTTCGGTCCGAACGTCCTTCCAGATCGCTCGATTCATCCACGGCCAGTCTTCCGCTCGAAACGATCGGCCTGAACCAGGAGCGATATTACGGCCGATCATGGCTGCTTCAATCGGCAAGGTGCCGCTGCCGCAGAATGGATCGATGAACTGACGATCGCGATTCCAGTAACTCAATTGAATCAACCCGGCTGCCATCGTTTCTCGCAGAGGAGCCGGTCCCGCCTGATCGCGGTAGCCGCGTTTATGCAGTCCATCTCCGGACGTATCGATCGTCAACGTCGCCACGTCGCGAAGCAGAGAGACTTCCACCTGAAACTCGGCACCGCTTTCTTCGAAACGAAAGCGGTTGTATTTCTTCTTGAGACTTTCAACGATGGCCTTTTTGACGCTCGCCTGAATCGACGGCACAGCATGAAGTCTGGAAACCACACTTCGGCCGGCAACCGGAAACTTCGCGTCGACAGGAAGATAGTCGGACCACGGCAGATCGACGGTGCGATCAAACAGGGCTCCGAAATCCGGAGCGGGGAATTCACCGACTTTGATCAACAGTCGGTCCGCCGATCGCAGCCACATGTTGCAGCGTGCAATGTCTCGTTCGTCGCCGGAAAAATGGACCTTGCCATCCAGCGTCTTCAATTCGGAGTATCCCAGTCGCTCCAGTTCGCGCGCGACGACAGATTCCAGTCCAAACGTGGTGGTGGCGATGAGTTCAAATCGAGGCATAGTGGCAATTGTTTTTGGTGGAGTGCGTTTCGAAACCGGGACCGGCAGGTATCTGAACGCACCGCAAAAGAATTCTGGTCTGCACCGCGTTTGCTGTCACATGGAGGGTAGTCTGCCAACTTGCTTCGCCAGATGCCCGTGTGGAATTGAAGACTCGGCGAGGATTATCAAAGAACGGGAGCGATTTGTTGTGAGAGGTGATTGACCACGGACGCCAAACATCCGTCGCCACCGGGTTTATCCCGGTGGCGTAAAGTTTAACTGCTTTAGATTGAACGCATCGTTGGCAGTTCGCGAAACCTACGGACTCACTCGAACCAGTTTCATGATTCGACCGGAGACGTTCCAGTCCTGAATGTAGAGGTTGCCGTCTTTGTCCCAGAATGATCCGTGAGTTCCGCTGAAGACGCCTTCGATCCATTGTTCCTGCGGCACGTTGAAGTTGCCACGTTTGGCCGGATCGGGGTTGTGACCAAGGACCGCCATGATCGTGTTGCTCTTGTCGAGAATCACAACCCGCCCGTGCAGGTCAGGAACGGAGACGTAGTCACCCTGAATCGCAGCAGATGTCGGCATGCCGAGTCCCGTGATGACTTCTTCGATGTAATTGCCGTCCAGATCGTAGTGCAGCAAGCGTCCCTTCGGCTCATGATTGCGGTCACAGATGAGCAGTCGATTGGGTTCGTATCGAGTATCCAGCGTCATACCATGAGCCGTATTGAATTCCTTCAGACCGTTGCCCTTTGAGCCAAAGTGCATGATGTACCTGCCGGTCTTGTCGAATTTAAAAATGTGATTGCTGGCGTAGCCGTCGGACAAAAAAATGTCACCGTTTGACGCCACGGTGATCGCGGTTGGATTGAATTTGGTCAACTTCAGACCGGACTCTTCCGGAAACTTCAGCCGCAGAACAACATCTCCCATCTGAGCACTGAACTTGATGCCTTCAGCGTTGTTGTTTCGAGCACCATAGATGAATTCGCCGTCGGCTTCGTCGCGGATTTCCATGTCGTGGATGTTGGTGTAGTCATCACCAACGAAGCGGCGGATCAGCTTTCCATCTGGCGAAAACACAAATACACCCATGTTGGCACTGGTATAGATGTTGCCTTCTTTATCAATCACGACGCTGCCGTGCGTCGGTCCGATTTGCGACTTGCCGTCTTCGCCCAGTCCCCAGCCTGGCACGGTGTCGAAGGTCATCATGCCGCAGCCCATGCGAACAGGCTTCGGTAATTCCCCGGCCGTGAGAGATGTTGAAATCAGCACTGAGGTCAGCAGGAACGAGAGTATGCGCCGCATGGATACAGCTCTTTCATGGGTTGGGGGAAGAAGAATTTAAGGTCGCCAAAGCACGATAGCAATCTGGCGGTCTTTTGTCGCGAGATGACACACATTGGATCGGAAACGGCGACATCCTCTGGTGCCGCAGTGTGATTTCGGAACCGTCAGATACCATTAAGATGCGAATCTGAATGGCTTCAGAAAGACGAAGCTTCCGCCGGGTTATCGCAGCAGGCGTTCGTACAAAGTCTGATGCTTCTGCACCATGGAGTCTACGCTGTAGTGGTCGGCGATGACTTGCCGCCCGGAGTCCCCCAGTTGCTTCGCGAGCTCCGGGTTTTGCAGAAGGCGAACCAGCACCTTCGTGAGTTCCGGACATTTGCCAAGGGGGAATGTCAGTCCTGTTTGTTCATTTGTTACCAGTTCAAGATTTGACGGGATGTCACTCACAACGCAGGGAATGCCAAGGCTCATGGCTTCCATCAGACTGTTTGACATGCCTTCGAATTCACTCGCCAGTACGAATACATCAAATGCAGTCATCAGTGAAAACGCGTCAGCACGATGTTCGGCGAAGACGATCATGTCGCGGCAACCGAAGTTATTGGCGAGATCGGTCAATTCCTCGCGCTGCGGACCGGCTCCGATCAGAACCAAACGGACTTGATCGACAACCTGATGCAGTAACTGAAATGCCCAGATAACGTCCTGCAGTCGTTTCTGTGGGGCTAGACGTCCGACAAATACAAATACCCTGTGTGAGGGGGAAAGCCCGAGAATTTCACGGGCTCGCTCCCGAGAAAATTCCGGTGAATGCAACGGCATCGCGTTAGGAATCACATGGATTCTGTGACGCTGCATACCAACAGATTCGTAGAACGAAGCGACGCTTGCTGAGTTCGCCGTCATTGCATCGGTCCTCGAGACCAGTCGGCGATCCAGATAAAGCTGCCAGTTACTCTTCCATAAGTCAACACAACGCTCAGATACAACGATTCGGCTTCCCGCAGGGGCAACTCCCGGAAGTCGGACATAAGCATTCGCCGCAAACAGAAACGACTGGATGATCTGCGGTTGAAAACGGTGCAGGGCAGATCGCAGTCGCATATAGGTCAAGGGATCGAACCGAAAACGCTTTCCGAGAACGACCACCCTGATACCAGCCGCCCGAAGTTGGTCCGCATATGTACCGCCGCGGTTCAAGGCGATCACAAGTACTTCATCCGCATGCCCAGGCAGCGCGCTTGCAAGGATTGTCAGTTGCCGCTCTGCACCTGACTGGTCAAGGGTTGGGATAACGAATGCAACTCTGGTCACTCGATGATACTCAGATGCCTCTTGGTGGAGGATTTGAACGGCGTTTCATGCTTCAAGCCAGGATCATCAACCCCGTTGATCCATCGAAGGGGGCTCGATCGGTCTGACAAAACCAACGCGGGCAGAGACAACTTTCGTAGAAGGATAGATCAAAAGCGACGCTTCTTCCAGTGGCGTGAGTTTCAATGACAATATCGAACTTCGTGAAGCCATCGACCCGAGGTTTCAAACCCGCAAATCATCTTGCAGGCGACTGATCAGCAGCCTGAGATAAAAGGGCCAGTGTCGAATCATTCGACGTAAAATACGGATTTGATGTTTCGGCAGTTTGATGTCTGCCTCGCGTGCACGATCGCTGAACGTTGGACTCTGCCCCGATGGTAAGACGAAGCTACAGAAGTTCCTGCAAAAGCGGACTTTCA
The DNA here is from genome assembly GCA_046341255.1 of Planctomycetota bacterium. Taxonomy (GTDB): domain Bacteria; phylum Planctomycetota; class Planctomycetia; order Planctomycetales; family Planctomycetaceae; genus SXXK01. The sequence continues at coordinate 13,755 of JBKDRW010000211.1, read as the reverse complement.
AAACACTTCCTCCTTCACTCCAGCAGGCCGCTCTTTGCCTTAATTTCCTGCAGCGGACCGGACACCTCTGATCTGGCTCTTAAAAAACGGGAGCCGTTTGAATTTGAAGGGGTGGGTTCAACAGCCATCGGCGATTGGATCCGATCTTGGATCAACACCACATCCGAGAGTTGCTGAATTGTGAAGGTGACACATGCGATACGCATGAGCCTTGTGTCATGAAGGGGATGGTAAGAACGCAACTCTCTCCTTCTTCTGTCACGTGCCTTACCTGTCAGTGCGGGGGATTGATAATTCCATTTCGGGTCGCGACGATCTGCTTGACGTGACTTGTGGTCACAACAGACGATCAGACAATCAATCGGATCTCGAAGGTGTACCGTTCGTTGAGACCGGAGTCAGCAGACTTTTCAGGAGCTCGCGACCGCATCGTCCGATCGACGTTGGAAGGGGAAAAGACGACCTCGTCTGTTGCGGTAATTCCCTCAGACTCAGAACCGTGTCTCGTGCGAGGCACGATTCTGCTCGCAGCGGGTCAACGCAACAGGTCACAAAAAAAGAACCTGCGTGCAGACCACGCAGGTTCAAGAGATTCCGCAGACACACATGCTTGATTACGGAAGAATAACCGCGTCAATGATGTGAATCACCCCATTCTCACATTCAATGTCAGTTGACACGATCTTTGCTCCGTCAATCATGGCACCATCTTTCGTGGAAATTTTCGCAGCCTTGCCGTTCACGGTTTTCAGTTCTTTCGCTGCAACAACATCTGCAGCTTTCAAATTCCCAGGAACGACGTGATACGTCAAAATCGCGACAAGCTTATCCTTGTTCTCTGGCTTAACCAGATTTTCTACGGTGCCTGCCGGCAATTTGGCGAATGCCTCATCACTTGGAGCAAATACAGTAAATGGACCCTCACCCTTGAGCGTTTCAACGAGACCGGCAGCCTTCACCGCAGCAACGAGTGTGTTAAACTTACCTGCCTTCACAGCGGTGTCGACGATATCCGGAGTCGGCGTTTTTTCAGCGGGAATGATCACGGAGTCAATTACGTGGATTACCCCGTTTGAACAAGCGATGTCAGTCTTCACTACATTGGCGCTGTCAACGGTGACTTTCCCGTCAGCAACCTTGATCGAAACTTCCTGGCCTTGCACTGTCTTTGCTGAAGACAGTTTCACAACGTCTTTCGCCATGACTTTTCCGGGAACAACGTGATAAGTCAGGATGGCGACCAACTTGTCTTTATTTTCTGGCTTCAGGAGAGACTCGACTGTGCCCTTCGGAAGTTTTTCAAATGCAGCATCTGTTGGAGCAAATACAGTAAACGGTCCCTTACTCTTGAGGGTTTCAACCAAGCCAGCCGCCTTGACTGCAGCGACAAGCGTTTTGAATGATCCAGCTGAAACGGCTGTATCTACAATGTCTGATTCCGCTGCGTGTGTCACCAGAGCGGTTGGGATTGCATGCCGGGCAGGGGACGCCTGCTGCTGACATGTGCTCTGACGAACCATACGATGAGATGATCGTCGATGCTGATCCGCTGTTGCGGAGGAACAAACCAGAGCCACGGAAAGAAATGCAACCAACTTCTTCATCTGGAAACTCCCGAGCCACTTTACAGCGGCGTAAAAGAATACCTTGATCTGATTCACAACATCAGACAAACAACTCACACACAACCCGACATTGGTCCATGAACGCTTCGCGAATTCGCTTTGCACCGCACTGTTCTATGCAAATCGTTCATCATGGCCACAAGATTTTTCGTGATCTTGACGAACACCAAAGCGCAAATAGCTTTGCTCACGTGCTGCGATAGCTGTTGGACAGATCTGTGATTGGAATAGTTCCGGTTGTGGAATGATGCGAGAAGATCTGAATGGTGCCCAATCCACAGAGTCGTCTGCGATTCGTGTGCCGAGTTAAAGATTGATGTTCGGACAAAATTTCAAGGACAAGTTCGCTCCGATCTGAGTGCTGGTCCTGTTGCAGGCGACTGCGTGTTTTTTGGAAACCGCCTGAGCGGTGAAGATGGAGCGTCGTGATGACGTCGGATGCAGACGGAATCGTCAGTTCGCTGGTCGGGTTGAATGATGAAGCATTGTTTGCGGATGGCGGATCGCACCGAGGCAGAATTCATGACGGGTTTCCAAACCCCAGAGAATCATTGTGAGGATAGATCCGAACTGACTCCTCTGGGTTCGTGCCAGCTTTCGAATGAAGATGAGTCGAGCAATCAAAAGAAAAAGCACTTAACTTTTGCGGTGCTCATCGGGATTTCATGGCAGTTGGCGGCAACCGATTTCGTTTGTGGACGGCGCGAAAAAAACTCGGACGGTGAAATCACCGCCCGAGTCATCACGATTGCTGCTCAGAAGCGTTTAATGAGGCGAGATCAGAATTCCCCGACCACTTCACCGCCAGCTCGAGTTCCCAAGGCACCCCAAACACCAAACGGGCTTCGTCCGCCGAGCACGGCAGCGACACCAAGGTTTCCAGTATCGATGTTCTCGGAGATAAATCGAACAGAGCCATCGGCGAGCAGGGCTTGGGCACCACCAGTGTGGTAGCTGCTGGCTGACATTAAGTTTGATGCGCCATCTGCGTTAACATTGGAATCGTTAATGCAGGACGGAGAGTTTGGAGCCAGAACTGCGGTGAAAGCGTTGATTTCAGGCTGGCCATCGGTCCAGATCGAGCTGAAACGACCTTTAACCGGGGGAACCGGCGACTGGTTGTATCGTTTACCCGAAGACGAAACCGCCGTTGCGGCAGCGATACAGGCTCCTGGAGCGGTGTCGATCGCGGGGACCGCTGTCAGGATCCCTTCCTGCCATGTTGCACTGGGACGTCCGCCGATACCGAAATTGGCAGCGACTCGCTCAGAAAATGCCAAAGTGTTGCTGGAGCCGTCGATGACATCGCGCAATCCGTAGCAACGTCCCAGGGCGCCGAACAAACCGTTGGTGTCTCGGGAGTCACGATTATTCACAACAACATCGCCCATACTGAATGCGTAGTTTGAAACGCCACGGGCCGTCTGGATCCCCGGGTCCGTCGGGCATCGCAGAATCGTCGGCTGGAAATTATAGCCAACCCAACCATTCCATGGTGCCGGCCCGCCCGGAGCAACACCATTGACTGTGTCCCCGGTCATAATGCGTTCGTAATATGCCGTCTGCTCAAGATAAGGCATGAGGGAAATCAAACCGGAGCGACGTTGGTAGTTGGCATGCAGACGGTTTGTCGTTGCCCCGAGACCGTTTTCGGTGCCGCCCTTACGGTACGGGAACATGTTGTACACGTCATGGTAATTGTGCATGGCCAATCCCAGTTGCTTGAGATTGTTTTTACACTGTGTTCGACGAGCCGCTTCGCGTGCTTGCTGGACAGCAGGCAGGAGGAGAGCGACCAAGATGGCAATGATGGCGATAACCACCAGCAACTCGATCAGAGTGAAACCTTTACGACGATTCATGAGGACTTTCTCCCAGACAGGATCCGAAATGCATTAAAAGAAACTGCTACAGAAGCAGGAAAAGGCAAGAAATTGCGAATCAACGCGGTGTTCAGTCGCTACTCTAAATTCGAGAAAATGCTAGAAACATTAGCATTTTCGACTCTTTTTTCAACTGAACATTATCAAAACCTCGCCTATTTTGACAAGACGGAAAGTGTTCTTGCGTCCACTTATTTTGAAGCCGATGTCGGACCGTAGGTTTCTCCCACCCAATTCGTATCAGTACACGGTCGTATTCTCTCGTGGCGCCACGTTTTGACGCCTGACAGAAGAGGGCCACCGAAAGACTTTGTTGTGATCTGGGTCTTTGGTGGAAAATATCATGCAGATCGAGATCGTTCTGCTACAGACCTCATGTCTTGAGGACTACCGACGTGTTTTATCCATAGCGTCGTTCGTTTGCTCCTGAATTGCTTCGGGACCAAGGTTGGTTGCTGGGTCGAAGAAGGAACATGGGCGACTCGCTGCATGCCAGAAACGTCGAGTTAACTCCGAACTGGAAGATTGCAGGGTGGTGATCCCGGTCAAGACTTCGCTGTAAACAGGGAATTCAGAAGGTCCGCAGGGCTGCAAAGGCGTCTTAGTACGTTCGATCAGGTTCACCATTTGGTCGTTGGACGACTGACTATGAAGAATGCAGGAGTCGCCACGAATGAAATCAAAACAACTCATTGTCTTGCGATTCGCCAGCCAACACGCTACTTTTGACCAGACCTCTTGGGCCCAGTTCAGTTGTTTCCGATGTTGATGGGAAGTCGATATGAGCGTTCGTTTTCTGATTGTGATGATGCTAGCCTGCATGACCGTCGGCTGCGGGGGGGAGACTGTTAAGCGAGACCCTGTCTACAAAGTCCGAGGTGTCGTCACCTACAAAGGCAAACCGGTCAGTGGTGCGGACGTGACCTTTAATTGCGAAGAAAAAGGCCGCAGCGCTTTTGGAAGGACAAACGACGCTGGGGAGTATCAGTTGACAACCTTCGCGAATAATGATGGGGCGGTGGCCGGAAAACACACCGTTGCCGTCTCGAAGATTCCGATTCCCGCCAGCACTGCAACACTCGCGGCAACGGAGTCTGAAGAGTATGCCCCGCCAGGGATCGGGAAGTCGACCGATCCTGTGAAGCCAAAGTCAGAGATCCCGGACAAGTATGCTACTGCTGCAACTTCAGGACTTGTCGCTCAGGTGAATGCCGACGGGGAGAACGTTTACGATTTCTCGCTGGAGTGAATCGGAAATCAGAGCAGATGAGCCTCGGGTGTGTGGACATTGATCTGGTTGAAAGTGCGAGGAATTGTGAGACTGCGGGCTATCTAAACGGTCATGGAGGGCCATCCAATGCCACTGCGTCACGCGCACTCACGGATGAACGATAGGATCGCATCAGGGAACGTCTGCCGGGAAGACCGGGGAACCCGGTCGATCTGCATCGGATAACCGACTGTTTGTCGAGGCGGCGCCGTACGTCGCCAGGACAGGGATCTCATGGAGGGATCTGCCGGAGCGTTTTGGAAACTGGAATTCCATCTGGCGTCGATGTGATCGCTGGTGTGAGAACGGCGTCTGGCAGTCCATTGTCGAGGAACTTGAGTGAACTGGAGGTAGAGGAACTGCTACTGGACTCGACATCGATCAAGGTGCATCTGGCTGCGGTAGGCGGGCTAAGCGAAGCTGGAGAAAAAAAAAGAAGATTCCGACGGTCGCCGCGGTTTTAGCCGTCCTCGGGGAGGTCTGAATACCAAGGTCCATGCACCGGTTGACGGCTCGGGGAAACTGGCAGTCCTGCAACTGTGTCCGGGACAGGATGGCGATGGTCCGTACGGACGTGAACTCCTCGAATGGTTCGAATCGGGTCAAACTGCCAGTGTGGTGGGCGATGCCGCCTATGACGGCGGTGAAACGCGAGTACAAATCCGGAGGTTGCAGGCTGCAGCATGCATCAAGCCACACGCCAATCGCACTTCCAGAAAACGCGTTGACAAGATTCCCTATCGAAACCGCAATCAGGTCAGACGATTCTTCAGCCGCATCAAACAATTCCGAGGTGTCGCGACCCGTTACGACAATTCCGTCGAGACCTGTGCGGGAGTTTTCTGGCTCGCGGCGCTAGTGATTGACGAGCTCTAAATGTCCACACACCCCAGGCAGAGGGAACCGGAAAATCGGTTCCCTTTTTCATTCATAGAACGGGAAGAATTTCAGAGTAATCGGATGATCAACTATTTTTGAGGTGGAGAGCTTGAAGACTCAGGGTTCGCGTCTGGTATGCCGAACGGATCCGCCGGGCGTTCGTCTCCCACAGGCATCATTGCGCCCGACTCGATGCTGACCTTTGCCGGGTCTCCATAGAATCCTTTTTCCGCATCATCGCGGTCGGTGTAAAACGCTAGTAACAACTCAGGATTTGTGGGGCGACTCACCAAGTAGATTTCGGATTCCGGTTTATTCAGCAATGGCTTCAGCAGGCTTTGCCAGCGGTAGCGACGAACAACTTCGTTTTCGTTCTGTCGGATTGTTGTGATCTCGGGGAATAACCCGATTATCGCTTCACCCTCTTTCAGGGGAATTCCCTCCGGAAACAAGCCGTCGGGAGCTTTTGCCGCGAGAGCTTCCGCAGATCGCGATTGCCCGAGGCTCGCTCGTAATTCGATGAGAAGTACAACAATTGCGATGACGAGAACAATGATGGACGAGATGCGTCGTGTGGTGGAGACACCTCGCTTCGCAGCTTGCCGCGGTTCAATACGATCCAAGGAGTCTCTCCTGAAAGTTCGGAACAGGTTCTGTCCTGCATTTTTTATCGGCGCTCCTCGTGAATCACAATTGTTGAATTGTCTGAGTGAGGCTTTTGGTCAAAATCTGTGACAGATTGAGCATCAGAGGCTCCGGACTCTTTGACAATCGCAACGATCCACTTGACTGTCTGCAGTGGTAACACATTCAGACTTGGCTGACGCCAGCGAGCGGGTTTTGTTCCAGACATTTGCCTTTTTCGTCTCTATCTTGCCCTGGCAAAACGTCCCTTGCGAAGAAAGCAATCCTGTGGAACGCGTAATTTCGCAGCTCAAAGATTCGGACAGTATTCCACTGGCAATCGGTGGAGTTGCATTACTGCTGGCGGCTTCCGCAGGCACGGGTCGATTTGTTGTTCGCAAGTTGCCCCTCCGGCTTGGCAACCGCGCTGACCGGGTGCTTCTTGAAACGTGCCTTGGTCTTGACCTGATTGGACTTGCTTCTGTGGTTTTGGGGCTTGCCGGTCTTTTTCATTTCACGAGTCCGCTCATTCTGTTGGTCCCGGGAAGTGTTGTAGTGATCAGTTCATTGATTCGCGTTGTATGCGGATCATCTCGCTCAGATCTCTTCAGAGAGGCATGGAGGCACGCTTCTGCGGGCAGCGTTTTGCTGGCCGTCATCGGTTTGATTACCCTTGGACCGTCGTTGTGCTATCCGTCTGGCTGGGATGAGTTGGTCTACCACAATGTGCTGCCGCGATTCTGGCTGCTTGAGGGTGAACATTCCGTTCGCACTGATCTTCCCTACTCGGCGTTTCCGTCACTTTGCGAAATCCTGTGCTGGGTCATTTCTCCGATTGAAAGTCTGATATCGGCTCGATTGTTGAACTGGTGTTTTTGGTTCATCAGTGTTTGCTGGTTTGCAAGATTACTTCGGTCCTGCGGCCTGACTCCGGGTCTCGCGGCATCTCTGGCAACAGCGGTTGCATGCAGCAAAGCGTTTCTGCTGATCGGTCAGAATTGCTACGTTGAAACTCTGATCATCCTGAATCTCGTTGCAATCCTGAATCTGTTGACGTCCTCGGAAACCCTGTTGCGAAGCAATACGTTCGCGGAGTCTGCAATCATCGGGGTTTTGTCGGGAGCCTGCCTGGCCGTAAAGCTTACGGCTGCCATGGTGCCGGTTGTGGCCATCTTGTTCCGGGGCATTTGCCTGAATCAGCGAACTGGGATGCTGCCGGTGCATGAGGGAAAGGTGGGACGCCCCAGGATGATGGAGTTGTCAGTGCTGACTCTTTCTGTCGTGACCTACAGTGCCCCATTTCTGGCTCGGAGTTATCTGGCCACAGGAAATCCGATTTTTCCCTACTTTTCGTCGATATTCACGGACGAACCATCGTCAATCGCCTGCAGCCAGTTTCATCACTCGATCAGCGCGAATGCGTTTGGACTTCATTCCATGCCGGCTTTTCTGAGTGGACCTGTTCTGCTGGCGTTCTCGGACGAGTTGTATGACGGATCATTCGGGTGGCAACTGCTTTTGATGATTCTTCTCAGTTGCTGGGGATACCATAAGTGCCATACAAGCAGACGCCACGAAGTGTCACCTTTATCTGTTCACATGAATGAGGCAGAAATGGTGGCGAATCATCAGCGGCAGTTCAGATCGTTCGGCGGGATGCTGATCGCGGTCTGGCTCATGTATTCATTCTGGTTCCTGACCGCCCAGCAGGCGAGGTTTTTGACGCCGGCGATGCTTCTTCTTGCGATGTGTGCAACGGCTGGACTTTTGCAGCTTTCATCGAAAGCAAAGAAGGCCACGGTCAGCTTGCTGTTGCTTGCGACATTCGTCAGTCTGCCTTTCAGGGCGTTTGGCTATTACGCGGGATCGTGGGAAACGCTGGCCGGGCAATTCACGTGGGAAGAATACATCAGTGATGGTACGGGGCAGTCGTATTTTGAAGCTGCGAGATTTCTGGAATCGGACCTTGCTGCTGATTCTCGAATTCTTCTGCTGTTCGAACATCGCAGTTTGTTTTTGTCGGGTGTTTCTGTGATCGGGACCCCATGGTTTCAGCCCAAAGAAGTTCCCGGCCTGACGAAACAAATAAACGCAGTGGCGTTTGTCAGTTATTTGCAGGACGAGAATTTTGATTTTGTCTTTGCTGCCAATCAGCCAATTGGTCCCGATCAGGCTCCGGAATGGCACGATCGTTGGACGCCAGCGTTTGCGACGCTGGAAGCAGCAACTCAACAAGGACTGCTTCGACCGGTGTGGGCGTCAGATGAGCATACAATCTGGAAAATTGAGGCGGCAGATCGCAAGCAAGTCAGTCCATGAGCCGTGATAATCATGGACTCGGACGCAGATCTTCAACCATTTCAGTTTTGCGAGAACCGAGTAGAGCTGAAAAGGGGGCCAGGATCGGTCAATCGGAAACGTACTCTGCAACAACTGGACAAATTACGGATCCGATGTCTCGACCTCTCAGAAGACAGCATACATCTATACTGGATTTATGGCTGTCACGTCTTTTTCGTCAACTCTTTGACGCTATAGCTGTCAGCGCTGCGAATCGTGTTGGCGACAATGAGTTCGGCGAGGAGGCCGAGTGAGAGGGCCTGTCCCCCGAGAAGAGTGGCTGCGATCGAATAGGCCAGCAGCGGCCGGTTGCCGATCGGCCTCGGTTCGCCCATTAATCCAATTTGCATGGCGAACCAGAGAAGGGACAGATAGCTCAAGCCGGCAATGCCCAACAGAAAGAAGCTGAATCCAATCGTCCCAAGGGCATGTTGTGGTCTCCGACCGAAACTCGTCAGAAAAGTGACCGTCAAAAGGTCCAACAAGCCTCGAAGAAATCTTCGCACACCGTACTTGGAATGACCAAACTGGCGGGCTCGATGATGGACCGGGACCTCAGTGACTTTGAATCCGCGCGCGTAAGCCAGCACCGGAATGAATCGGTGCAGTTCACCGTAAATCTGAACTTCACGCGATAGTTCCGTGCGAAACAGTTTCAGACCACAATTGTGGTCGTGCAGATGCAGTCCGGACAATCGGCTGACCAGCCAGTTGAAGATTCTGCTCGGATAAACTTTATGCCATGGATCGAGGCGTCGTTGTTTCCAGCCGTTAACAACATCGAAGCCTGCGTCGATTTGTCGCAGAAGGGCAGGGAACTCCGCTGGATCATCCTGGAGATCGGCATCGAGCATCAGCATCAGCTCACCTCGAGCTGCCTTCATGCCGGCAGTCAGCGCTGCGGCCTTGCCAAAATTACGCCGCAGACGGATTCCGGATACGTTTGGATTTCGTAACGAGAGTAATTGAATTGTTTCCCATGATCTGTCGGTTGAACCGTCATCGATGAGGAAGATTTCAAACGTCAGGACAAAATTCTGCACGTTTGTCTGAAGTTCTTCTATCAGCTGATGCAGACTGTCCTGCTCGTTAAAAACGGGGATAATCACTGACAGAGAGATGCACGGGGCAGGGCCGGGTATCGAATCAGCAGAATCCGGAGCGGTCATTTGTGTCATACCCGTTTTTGAAATTGCACAAGGCGCATTATTTCAATGCTAAACGCAACCGAGATGCTAAGGTCCAGATGGTGAAGTTCCTTACGCAACAGTTAACGGCAGCCGAAAGTCTACTTTTCCGCAATCGGTTTTCGAGCTCGCGAGGCAGTGCTGCTGCCTGGCTCCGGAGGGATCGGGGCGACTACTGCCCGTTCCTTGAGTGCTTCTGCGGAAATCAGGTGCACCAGTTCCTGGCCGAGTCGGTCCATTTCAGACACAAGTGAGTCAATTCGTCCCGCGAGGTACAAAGACGCTGCCATCGCGGGAATTGCAATAAACAGACCGACTGCCGTCGTCAACAATGCCAGCGCGATACCATTGGCAAGCGTTTGAGTTTGCCCCATGGCACCTGCCACCGCAATGTCGTTGAAAGACTGAATCATGCCCACGACGGTTCCGAGAAGACCGATCAGTGGGCTCAGCGTCGAAACACCATTGAGTACTCTCAGACCTTTTCTGAGTTGCGAAATCTGACGCTCTCCCCCATCAATCACGGCTTGTTCCACCTCAACACTCGGGCGGCCCCATTTGCGAACACCATGCGTAAAAATGTCGGCCATGGGGCTTTGATTTTGCTGACAGACAGATAAGGCTTCGGACTTGTCCATGCGACCAGCCCGCAGGTGCATCAGGAAACGTTCGACGAAGGCTCGCGGGATCACGCGTCGTCGTCGCAGCACTACCAGGCGTTCGATGACTGACCATACGGCAATCACAGATGCAGCAATGAATGCGGCCGTGAAGGGACGCCCCATGGCGTCGGCGATACCCAGCGGGTCTGTCGGAATGCCGCTCTTTAACGCGGGGCCATCTGCATTTGCTGAAGTCGAGGTTGCCACAGCCGGCTTTTCAGATTTATTCCCATCGGAGATTGCCTCAACCGTCGCAGATGGTGCATCTGCTTCGCGCGGAGTGTCCTGATTTGCGATCGAATGCGACGCGAAGACGACTGCGAACAGCAGCATGCCCGGCATCAACAGCTTGTTGTAACGGGAAAAGAGATGAGTCCATTTCATTTTGCGTGTCATATCCAGCAGGCTGATTTGAAACCGATACCCTGTCAGGGCTGCAAACCCTCAAGCCAAAAGGGCCTGCGGGTTGAGTCCCCCAACTGTTCACACTGCCTGCCGTCAGGCAGGCGACCGGGCGTGAACGAAACGGCCGAGATTCTATTTCACAGCCTTCATTGACGTAGTTTACGGAGTGATGAAATCGAAAACTGCAACGTTCCGAAAAACTTTCGCACTTGTGTGCGGCAGGATACCAATGGACAAGCCCGCGCATCAGTCCTGAGAACGGCAGTCATGAAAATCCAGCCAGATCGTGGTCGCCTTACGGTCGATTGATTAGAGTCCCGAATCCGGAGAGCCGCCAGTGCTTCGTCTGCGAAAAACTGGCCTGACATCCAACGAGTCGATCGAACAACTCAAGGACTTTGTATTCATTCCAAGTCCCTCAACAACCCGCACTGAAAGGGAACAAACGATGAAATGTGTAACTCTTCAGGTACTGACCGGCCTGGCCATGGTTTTGACCGGAACGGCTTGCCAGGCACAGGACCCGTCGTGGACGTCCCTGTTTGACGGGAAGACACTGGACGGCTGGGAAAAAGTCGGTAAGGAAACCAGCAAATGGGAAGTCAAGGATGGAGCACTGGTCGGCACTGGCGACACGTCAATGCTGGTATGCACAAAAGGGCCGTTCAAAAACTTCAAATATCGTGCGGAGATCATGATCAATGACAAGGGAAACAGCGGACTTTATTTCCGGACGACTCGCAAGCCTGGCTTCACCGATGGCTACGAAGCTCAGATTGACAGCACTCATACCGACCCCATACGAACAGGGTCTTTGTATGGAATGAATCACGTTTACAAGCAGCTGGTAAAGCCGGACACATGGTTCACGTACGACTTGGAAGTCCGTGATGATGTCTGGCGTGGTCGTGAGATGACTCGGATCAAAATTACTGTTGATGGTAACGAGCTCTACGAGTACCTCGACTTTGATAAAACCTTCAAAGAAGGCCATTTCGCCTTCCAGCAGCATGATCCGGGCAGCATTGTAAAAATTCGAAAAGTAGAAATGATCGCGCTGCCTTAGTGTTGGGGTGCTAAGTTGCATGGATGACCGTCACGGATCGCTATGACGGTCATTTGCATCACCTTCAATTGAGTTTACAGCAGACCCGGCTTCCGTTTTGCTTGCCAGTCGGAAAGCCTTCGATCTCTTTGACGCGGAGTTCCTGGTTCGAAGCCATGGAACTGTCTGCTGTCATGTTTCTGCTATCGCATTGGCATTCAGGAATTCTTTTCCCGGACACTGAATTGCGTCTTTGTCTGTCCGAGAAGCCGGGTTGCGTCGACGTGCCTGAAGGGCTGCACCGCGAAAGACTGGCGAAGAGTCTCTGATATCTCAACAGCGTTGAACGTTATTTACGACTCATCGGCTGCTACGTGTTCCTTGAGCGTGCTTCGATCAACAACGGTTTTGATGCAATTCGCAAGCTGCGGTGAAACGTCCTCGCATGAGGCGACGCGCATCCTGATGATCTGCGCGTTGTTTCAGCCCCTTTTGACAGAGAAGTTGGTGAGAACCCATCACTGCGGAGCACACTGTGTCCAGCGACAACCCGTCATTGGTTGAGAGGTCATCAGTGATGCTCGATGTCAACTACAACACAACGTGCGAGGAGTCCATCTCCGACCTGAGCAACGCTTCTTATCGTCGGACAGAGGTGGTTCGAACCGGCCGACCAATGGAATCCAACCTCTCTGAGACAGAGTGCTCAGACGAAGGATCATTGGAAGATTGCTGATAACCAATGGGTCGAACGCTGGCGGCTGGGTAAATCGGCGTTGATCCATTCATCAGCGGCTGTGCCCCTGAGGAATCGTGATGGCTGCCTGGGATGGCGAAGTGCGGTGTAGCATAGTCGTTGACAAAAGACTCCGCTGCTGGGGCTGTCGAAGGCGTGGCCTCGGAATGGAGATTCTGATCGAGGTAGCTTCCGCGATACTTGTTCCAGAACTGCTGTGAATACGGCATCCCGTGCGGGAGTTGCCATGTCCCCGCGAGTTGCGTTTGAGCAAACACATGGCGGTAATTGTAAGGGCGGAAGCTGGAAAACCCGCCGTAGGCTGGATATCGCTGGAAGTATCCGTGCAGCCACGGATCCTGCTGGTCGTAGGGATACAACTGGATTCCGTCACCTCCTGCCACGGTGTCGGTGTAGTGGATTCCCGGTACGCCAACCTGCGCGTGTACAGTGACTGAGGAACACAGTGTGGTGGCGATGAAGAACAGAAATAATCGACGCATTGAATCCCTCCGCGGGTCGATTCGACTGCTTGAATAAGCTGAGATCCATGTCCGTGGATCTGACGAACGAACGGCGACCTCCAGAGTCATCGGCAGTCGTCATGCTGTGGTTGTTTTGCAAAGCTGAAGAAACAGTTGAGCCGGACAGGTCTGCGTTGCCTGCACATTTCGGACGGACCGATCGTCAAATTTTGACTTCGGGACTTCCCGCTCCTCATTTTTCTCGCAGCCTTGAAAACATCGTGTAAACAATAAGAGTCCGCCAACTCTGTTATTCAATTTTGTCACTTTCCGGTCAATCTGGCCGTGTTGTCGTGGGGCATGAAAAATGAAAATGTTGCAATGTCTGCCTGTGGTATGGGCTGCAGTTTTTTCCGTTGAGAGTTCGTTGGCGGGTGACTGCAAGTGTCACCGACCGCCAGTTGGAATGTCTGATTCGGATGGGGTACATCAGCTTTTGCCGCACTCAGCGGCCTTGATGGGACACGCGTGTAGTTGCACGGCTGCTGGTTCTGGGTGTTGTGGTCTTGGTGGTTTACACGGCATCGGCTCGATGTACTCGTCGCACGTTGCGTCCGGCGACCTGTTTGTGGCCA